>CAZAWC010000028.1:0-22612 GCA_964488595.1 uncultured Staphylococcus sp.
GATTTCAATCTCAATACCCGCGGCGACGCCCCTGCCGAGGGAGAGCTTGACGTGTCGGTGGTCAACATCGAGGAGAACGCCGAGCGCGAGCCGGTCAACTATGTGCTCCCTCCCGGTGTGACCCGTATTCAGGACCCCGGCCAGAGTCAGATACTCCAGCTCAACGAGCAGTCGATGTCGCTCAAGGTCACGGGGCTCCAGCCCGGCGACGCCCGCGGTGTGTATCGCAACACGCTCCTCGACCTGCGCAACTACAAGCGCATGCAGATGTGGGTCCATGCCGAGAAGCTCATCAATGATTTCACCAATCTGCGCTCGGGCGAGCTCTCGGTGTTCATCCGTCTGGGATCGGACGTCAAGAGCAACTATTACGAGTATGAAGTGCCGCTCGAGCTGACACCCTTCGGCCACTATTCCGACGACGGGGCAGACCGTCGCGAGGTGTGGCCGCGCAACAACTTCATGGACTTTGACCTGCAGTCGCTCGTCAATCTCAAGAAGGCACGCAACCGTGCCAAGAACGAGAATGAGCCGGGTGTGGGATTCGGTGTGGCATACACCGGGCGCGACCCCGACAACGAGCGCAACCGTATGGCCGTGATGGGCAACCCCTCGCTGTCAGACATCAGGGTGATGATGGTGGGCGTCCGCAACAACTCGCCCACTGTCAAAGATGGTATAGTGTGGCTCAATGAGCTCAAGGTCACCGACTTCAACAACTCGGGCGGCTGGGCGGCCAAGGGCAATCTCAATATCGGGGTGTCCGACATCGCCACCCTCAACCTCGGCGCCCACATCGAGACAGCAGGATTCGGGTCGGTGGATCAGGCCCTCAACTCGCGCCGCATGGACGACTATGAGCAGTATAACTTTGCCATGCAGGTCGACGCCGGACGCTTCCTGCCCGAGAAGGCCAAGCTCCATGCTCCCATCTACTACTCCGTCACCAAGGAGAAGACCACGCCGCTCTACAACCCGCTCGATCAGGACGTCAAGCTCAAGGACGCGCTCGACGCCTGCACCACCAAGCATCAGCGCGACTCCATCGAGGGGTTTGCCGTGGAGCGCTCCACCATCAAGAGCTTCTCCATCTCCGGCCTGAAGTTTGACGTCAAGTCCAAGAATCCCATGCCTTGGGATCCGGCCAACTTCACGCTCAACTTCTCCTTCAACAAGCAGTCCAAGATGGATCCCACCACGGAGTATGAGAACACCAACGACTATCGCGGGTCGCTGCAATACAGCTATACCCCATATGTCAAGGGGTGGAAGCCGTTTGCCGGCCTGAAGTCAAAGTCGAAAAATGCCAAATTCCTCAAGGAGTGGGAGCTCAACTATCTCCCGACCAACATCTCGTTTCTCACCAACATCTCACGCTACTATTACGAGCTTCAGACCCGGTCGGAGACAGATGTCGACTTCCAGCTCCCGGTGTCGGTGAGCAAGAACTTCCTGTGGGACCGCCAGTTTGCACTGTCATGGAACCTCACCAAGACGCTGTCGCTGACGTTCAACTCCAACACATCTGCCCGCATCGAGGAGACCCTTGGCGCTGTCAACCGCAAGCTGTTCCCTGACCAGTATCGCGAGTGGAAAGACACGGTGCTCCAGAGCCTCATGCACATGGGCACCCCGTGGAGCTACAACCAGTCGTTTGTGGCCACATATCGTCCACCCTTTGCGCGCATCCCGTTCCTCGACTGGCTCACGGGCAACGCGAGCTATAACGCCACCTATCGCTGGGACCGCGGCTCGGAGGTGGACGGCATATCCATGGGCCACTCCATAGCCAATCAGGCTGCGTTCAACACCGACGGCCGCATCAACTTCGAGACCATCTACAACAAATTCAAGTTCACAAAGGAGGTCAACCAGCGTTTTCAGGCCAAGCGCACCAACACGCCCCCCAAGAAGCCCAAGAAATTCGAGCGCAACTTCACGCTGCTGCCCGACACCTCACTGACCGTGCGCCACAACCTGCGCAATCAGAAGGTCAAGGTCACAGCGCAGACAGCCGACGGACGCCCCTTCCGTGTGACACACAAGGTGACCGATGCCAACAATATCGAGATCACCACGCGCGGCAACGTCAACCTCAAGATCACTGTAGAGGAGATCCTCAAGGAGGAGAAGGGGTTATGGCGCGAGATAGGCGAGTATGCCACCCGTCTGGTGATGTCGCCGCGCAACGCCTCGGTGCGTTTCCGCTCCACGCGTTCACTCTCACTCCCCCTGTGGAGGCCGAGGATAGGCAACATATTCGGTCAGACCAACAGTGCCGGCCCGATGGCACCCGGCCTTGACTTCGCGTTCGGATTCGCGGGCGAGGAGTATATCGACAAGGCCCTTTCGCGCGGCTGGCTCATCACCGACGACGGTCAGACCTCGCCCGCCAACTTCGCCAACACCTCCGAGCTCAACTGCGAGCTGACCCTCGAGCCTCTCAAGGGTCTCAAGGTGGTGCTGACCACCAACCGCACACGCAACAACACACGCTCCGTGCAGTTCATGTATGACAATCAGCCCACCTCGCTGGCAGGCTCATACACCAAGACTCATGTTGCGCTCAAGACGGCCCTCCGCCACTTCAAGGCCGACGACGGCTATCGCTCGGAGACGTTTGACAAGTTCCTGAGCTATATCCCCGTCATCGCTTCCCGAATAGAGGGGCAGTATGCCGGCGTCAACTATCCGCAGGGTGGATTCATGGAGGGGAATATCAATGCCGGCAACCCGTATAATCCCGAGGTGGGTGGCGTGGCCCCCACGGGGTCGGATGTGCTCATCCCGGCCTTTATCGCCGCCTACTCGGGCACGGATCCCGCCAAGCAGTATCTCGACCCGTTCCCCTCGTTTGCCGCAGCGCTCCCCAACTGGCGCGTCACATATGACGGCCTCATATATCTGGGCAATCTGCGCAATATCTTCAAGAGCTTCACGCTCAACCACGCCTATCAGTGCACATACAGCGTGGGGTCTTACTCGTCGTTCCTCAACTGGATGGAGGCCCCGGGCGCGCCGGGTCTCGGATTCGCTCTCAACGAGCAGACCGGGCAGCCGTTCCCGAGCTCGCAATACAACATCTCGTCCGTGGCCATCACCGAGAAGTTTGCCCCCCTCATCGGCGCCGCTGTCACGCTCAAGAACGAGATGACCGTCTCGGCCGAGTATCGCGACTCGCGCACGCTCACCCTCAACACCTCGGCCGGACAGGTGGTCGAGGCCAATCAGCGCGGACTCACCGTGGGGCTCGGCTACAAGATAGTGGGCTTCAATACCGTGCTCAAGATGAAAGGGTCGGGGATGGGCATATCAAATGACCTCACCATCAACGGCAACTTCTCGCTGGCCGAGACGCAGGCCCTGATACGCCGCATCGAGACTGCCTACACGCAGGCCACGTCGGGCACGCGCACCGTCAACATGAACATGACGGCCAACTACATAATGTCGCGCCGCCTCACGGTGGGCCTGTTCTTCGACCATCAGATCAATACCCCCATCGTCTCCTCCACTTCTTATCCCACGACCAACACATCGTTTGGCATCAACCTGAATCTATCCCTCGCACGATGATGAAAAACTTTCTGCTCGCTCTCGCCCTCGGCGTGAGCCTCCCGGCCTCTGCGGCCGTCTATGACATCACATCCTATGGCGCTGTCTCCGACACAACCCGCCTCTCCACCGTGGCCATACAGACAGCTATTGATCGCTGCTCACAGGCCGGGGGCGGACGTGTGCTCATCCCGGCAGGGAGCTTCAAGACCGGCTCACTGTTCCTGCGCTCCAATGTCGATCTCCATCTCGAGAACGGCGCCGTGCTCTACGGGTCGACCGACATAGCCGACTATACCCCCGTGCAGACCGACTATGTCTCGCTGCGCACCCACACTCCCACCATACAGCTGATCTATGCCGACGGGGTGAGCAACGTGAGCATCTCGGGTGGTGGCACCATCGACGGGCGCGGGCGTGCTTTCCCCAAACTGTCGTGGAACGACGAGGGGATAACCCGCCCTCACCTCCTGCGCTTCATCAACAGTAAGGACATCTCGGTGACCGGGGTGACGCTGCGCAACTCGGGATGCTGGATGCAGCACTATCTGGCCTGCGACCGTGTGCGCATCAGCGGCATCACGGTGTTCAACCGCAACAACTATAACAATGATGCCCTCGATCTCGACGGGTGTCACGATGTGGTGGTGAGCGATATGATAGCAGACTCCGACGACGATGCCATCACCCTCAAGTCTACCTCGCCGCGGCTGTGTGAGGATGTCACCATCTCCAATTGCACCGTGTCGTCACACTGCAATGCCATCAAGCTCGGCACCGAGACCAACGGGGGATTCCGCAACATCGTGGTGCGCGGCATCACCGTCAAGCCCTCGGCCGACCAGTCGACACAGTTTTTCGGTTATGAGGGTGGCATCGGCCACTCGGCCATCTCGCTCGAGATCGTCGACGGGGGCGTGATGCGCAATGTCGACATCGCCGACATCACCATCCGCGGCACACAGTGTCCCATCTTCGTGCGTCTGGCCAACCGTGCGCGGCCCTACTCGCCTGACAGTCCCGTGGAGGGGATTGGCTCTATATCGGGTGTGGTGCTCCACGACATCCTCATCGACGAGGCCGGTCCCGGTGGATCGTCCGTGACCGGGCTGCCCGGACATCCTGTGCGCGACATAGAGCTGCGCAACATCACCATCCGCCATGCCGGCGGTCAGGGAGCCGTGGAGGCTCCGACCGACGAGAAAGAGGCCGAGTATCCCGAATCGACCATGTGGGGCATACTCCCCGCGCAGGGATTCTGGCTCAACCACACCGAGGGGGTGCGTATAGAGAATCTGTGCGTGATTCCCGCCAGTCCCGATGCCCGTCCGGCTGTCGTGTCGGCCGACTCTCCCGGGCTGGTGATCAAGGGTGAGTGAACACCCTCGTCACCACCGAAACGTCCCGCTCCCGAGCGTGCCCCGCAGTCAGAAGACCGTGAGCTGCATCGCCCCGGAGCGGGCTGTCATTTTCGGAGCATACTGGCTCTGGACCGTCGCTGTCCCTGAGGCGAAGCTGCCTGCCGAGTTGACGTGGAGGGTGTAGGAGAGGAGATAGGTACCCTTGGGGAGACGGTCTATGAACAGTCGCGTCTCCGTGTCGCGGTTCTCGCGATAGAAACAGAGACCTTCGCTCCACACCGGGGCGGGGAGCTGCCTGTCGGGCTCCAGACATGCCGGACGGCTGTCATTGACCACAACATAGTCCATCGTCTCGCCGGCACGGATGGTGAGCGTCACGGTCACCTTGTCACCTGTGGCAAGGGGCGTGTCGGCGGTCACGGTCTCGGCTGTTCCGTCGGGTAGCTGACGGGTGAGGGTTTTCTCTATCTCGAGCCCCGGCACAGAGGCTGGCTTCACGTCGGCGAGCGGGGTGGTGTAGATGGAGTAGACGGCTCCCGAGGCAGGGGCGTCGCCGGCACGTGCCACGGTCAGGACGGACGAGGAGGCGGGGAGGGCGAGGGAACATTCGCCTGTGAAACGTGTGGCCCTCGGCAGCGACACCGGCTTGCCGTCAAGCGTCACGGTGGCTCCCTGCGAGGGCACTACCCAGCGTGACGAGGCCGAGAGGAACGTGGCGACAATGTCGGTGGTCGTGACCGACTCGCCCCAATCCTGCATTGACTTCTGCACGGTGATCCACTGACGTATGCCGTCGATGACAGGCGATTGTGGCTCGGCAGCCATATAGGCCTGCATGATGAGGGTGCTCACGCTCAGGGCGTCGCTCCCGGCTGAGGGATACCATGTGCCTTTCGCGGCGTCAGACATCGAGTATTGGCCGATGGAGGCGAGTATCGACTGTGCCGTGCGGGTGTATCCGTGGGCATTGGCTATGAGTGTATACCGGGCCTTGTCGGCCAGCGAGGCTTTCTTCCAGCTCCCGGTGATGAGGTTGAGGGTGGAGCTGACTATGCGGCTGTCCGGGGCTCCCGTGCGGAGGGGTGAGTAGAGATCGTGGAGCAGCACATAGTCTGTATAGTCACCCTTGGGCGAGCGGGCATACTCCTTGAGTGTGCGGCGGGTGTCGGCGGCAAGGGCATCCTTGATCATGCTGAGCAGGCGGTCGTCGGAGGGTAGATAGCCCAGCTGCACGAGGCGTCCGCACAACCGGAGCACACGGCGGGTGGCCCACTCTGATGTCCGTGGGTATTGCTGTGTCCAGCTCCATCCGTCGCCGTTCCACAGGCGCGTGAGTGTGCCGAGGGCAGCGCTCTTGGACGCACTGACGGTAGACGGGTCGAGCAGCAGAGCAAGCCGCGACATGCGCTCTGTGTCGTTGCGTGCGTCAGTCATCCACGGCGTGGCAGCGAGGAGCACTGTCTTGAGCTCCGCGTTGCGTTCGAGCATCGACACCAATGTCTCGGCCTCGCGGTCGCTCCGCATCCATTCGCCGATGGCCTCGGCTATGCCGGGGTTTGAGCGCTGCAGCCCCTCGGCCACCGCGGCGCTGAACAGCGAGCGGGCAGCCTCGGGAGCCGTGGTCGCCTTGTCGTCGATGAGCCCGGGGAGGGCAGCCACCACATACCACACAGGATTCTCACACAGCTGCAGCTCGCGCCGTGCGCCCGCCGGAATCTGCGGAAGCGACAGCGTGCAAGCGGCTGAGTCGGGTGAGATGTAGAACGGGATACTCTCTATGACAGGGGTGGTGGCGGGGAGTACGGGCACTATCGCCTGCTCGCCGTCGGTCCATCCGGCGGCGCTCACCTTGACTCGATACCCGGCCAGTGCTCCCGAGAGGGGCGCTGTCAGCAGTGTGCTGACCGTATCGGTAGCCCCGGGGCGCAGTGTCACCGTGCGCCGCTCGGTGTGGGTCACAGTGCCGTCTGCGGGGTCAAATAGCTCCACGACGGCCTCCGCCTCGAGCACCGAATCGGTGTCGTTCATGATCAGTGCGGGCACCGTCACGCGGTCGGTGCTACGGATGAAGCGGGGCAGATTGGGCTTCACCATCAGCGGGCGTGAGGCTGTGATGTTAACCGAGTATGTAGCCGTGAGGAGCGAGTCGGTCCATGCCACGGCCTGCATGCCCCATGTGGTGTTGGCGTCGGGGAGAGTGAAGCGGAGCAAGAGCGAGCCGTCGGGGTCGGTGACCAGCTCCGGCCGGAAGAAAGCGAGCGGTGTGGTCTGCTCACGATAGCTGAACGGTCTCGGCGCATCGGCGGGGGCACTTGTGCCTCCGTCCTCCTCAGCCTCGGCCTCAGAAATACTGCCGTTGGAGGCGAAGACCATGGCCGATTTCTCCATAGAGGCACCCGCAGCCATGGCCGGGGCGGCCATCGCGTCCATTGCGGTCTCGACCATCACCTCCTCCTCGACCACTGCCGCATCGTCAGTGCCGCTCTTGGCTTCGAACAGATTCATCACGCGGTGCGAGCCGCGGATCCTCAGACCTGACGAGGCTCCCCATCCCATGCCGTAGGACATGAACTGAGGGTCGGGAAATGAGGGACAATCCTTCATCTTGCCCTCATCAGCCATGGCGCCGATGCGCACCGTGTTGCCAAACGGCGTGGCGTTGGTGTTCCAGTAGAGCTGACCATCGGACGAAGGCACGAATGTCCACACCTGTCGGGCGAGCGCGTCGATGGCGGTGTCATACATGCCCGCTATCACGCCGGCCTCGCGTCCGCGACCCTCGAGATCGGTCACACGCAGCTGCCACACCTCATCGGCTCCCGGCACCGATCGGCGGCGCATGGTCTCGGCTGTGATACGTATCCCCTTCATGAGGTCGGGGCGTGAGAGCGACACCCGCAGCTCATCGCTGCGATAGAGGCCGGTGGCGGAGACGTGCATCGTGGCGCTGCTGAGTCCGGCGGGGAGGCTCACCTCTATGCTGCCCATCCCGGCGGCAACCTTATGGACCTGTCGCGAGATGATCTCAGACCCAGTCGTCACGGTGACATACAGATGTGTCGGGCAGTCGGTGGCAAAGAGCCATGCGGCGGTGTTGTTGCGCCCATATTTTATCTCTCTGACAGGGCTCCAGAGCAGAGTGCCCGGCACGGGAGTGGATCGGTCGGTGGTGCGGTAGAGCACGGTGTTGGCCGTCTCGCCGTCGCCGGCCACGGAGTCGGGGAGCGAGTAGGCAAAGATACATCGTCCCGACGGGATGCCATGCACATCTATCTCCTTGCTCCCGCCGCTGACGGTGGTCTCGAGCAGCAGTGTGGAGTCGGGGGTGAGTATGCGGAAGTTGACGGGGATATTTACCGTTGAGTCCTGCCAATCGACCGTATAGGCAGACACGAGGAGCCGCCCGTCGGTGATGTCGCAGGCCTCAGGATGGGCTCCGCGGGCATAGAAGCGGGCAGAGGTGGCAAACTGTATCTCCGCCGTCTGACTCTCGCCGGCCATATCAGTTGCGGTGATGGTGGCTATGAAGTCTGATGCCTCGAATGGCGCCCCGGCGAGCAAGCCGGAGGAGAGGGGGATGGCAAAAGTGCCGTCGTCGGCAGCCACAGTGTCGGCGAAATAGAATTTCTCGGGGTGGCCATATCTCCACCATCCGGGCCGGCGGTTGGCGGCCAGCTCGAGCCTGATGGAGCATCCGCCGAGCGGGAAGCCGGAGTAGGTCAAGACGCGCCCGCGCAGCGTGACACCCCCCTTGTCGGGCACACCCTGCTCGACATCGGTCGACGTGATGGCAAAAGTGGGGAGGCGATAGTCTGACACCGTGAAGCCTACGGCACGGCCCTCCCCTTCGATATACACGGAGTATACCCCCTGCAGAGTCTCGGCAGGGAGCGGGAAGCTGCCGCAGATACGCCCGAGAGAGTCGGAGATGAGGGTGAGTGTGTCGAGGTCGGCCCACGCGGGGTCTTTGAGAATGGCTTTGACGGTGAGGCCGGTGCGCAGGCGGCGCTCAACGCCGCGATATTCATAGAGCACCGCGCTCCACTGTGCCGTGTCGGAGGGGTGGTAGAGTGGGAGCGACGAATAGCCTTGCAGGGCCGGAATCCATTTGCCTGAAGCAGAGCGGTGGTAGGAGTAGATATACAGCGGGTGGGCATAGCGGTCGGTGCCGAGGGTGGCGGTGACCACCCCGTTGGTGTTGACCGGGAGGGTGAGCGATCCGTCGGTGTCGGTGGTGCCGATGCGCTGAGTCGCTCTGTTGCCCTGCGAGAGGTTTATTCTCACACCGGCGAGCGGCGAGCCGTCCTCGGGGCTGACGGCATTGAGATAGGTGCGGTCAAAATTTGAGGCCGACATGCTCACCTCCGTGACATAAACCTTGCCATAGCTCCGTTGGCCGCGTTGCTGTGCGCCGTCAAACTCGGGGATGACGATGAAGGTGCCTGTCCTTGGAAAGGCATAATCCACAGTGGTAGTGGCCATGAAAGGTACCTCACCCGCAACAGTCAGGTCAAGCGTAGCCACGGGCGCCGGAAGCGCCACCCCCCGCTGGAGGGTGAAGTATTGTTCGCTGACAGGCGAGAGGGCAGATACGTCATAGACCTTGAGGCGCCCTTTCGTCACATTGACCATCTCGGCCGAGATGGTGACGGTGCGTCCGGGCCCCGTGATGACCGGCATGGTCACGAACACCTCGCGCTCCCGCATCTGCATGAGCGTGTTCTCGAGACAGCCGCGCATCCAGTAGCCGGGCCAAGTGTCTAAGAAGGTGCTGATGGCACTGTAGAGCCATTTCTTATCACTCTCCTGATCTGCCCACCGCATAGTGGCGAGGATGTCGCCGGCATATTCGGTGACGGGACGCCCCGACGCATCGGTGTATCGCTCATAGAGCGCGCGGAGCATGGGGAACATCACGCTGTAGCTCCCCGAGCTGATACAGTCGGCTATGGAGTAAGTGATCTGCAATGGCAGCGGGAGGGTGGTGTCGGGCGCCGGGAGGCGTGACGTGAGCGCACTCCACTGCTGCAGGGCGAAGGTGTAGAGGTTGGGATAATATTCGCGTGTGGTGGCGTCCTGCTCGATGATGTCGGCATAGTCGCGCAGCGGCACCAGTCTGAGGACCTCTGCGGCAGCGATGGCCGAGTCGGCAAGTGAGGTGATGCGCGCTTTGAACTGACGCCCGTCCCATTCGCGGCAGTCGTCCGGGAGCGGCAACAGCGGGGCCGTCCGCGAGTCGTAGACCCACTTACGCTCACTGTAGATACGATTGTAAATATTGGCCTCGAGCAGTGCCAGCACTGCTGCGGGGGCGGGTTTCAGACACCCGCGCACACTGTCCATGAGCGCGAGGGCACCGGGCACGAGATCAGGGTCCATGGCCTTCTTGGCAAGATAGATGTCGGCCACGGCGCGGATGGCCTGTGTGTCATCACCTGTCCGCAGCGCCTTGTCGAGGCGTGCCGTAGCGTCGCCAGTCACGTTCTTGGGCATCGAGAAGTCGGGGACCCGTGGGGCCTGTGCAAAAATTGCGAGACTTGTCAGCCCCGCAATCAATGTCGTTAACAATCGTGTCATATGTAGTGATTATTTCTTGCTCTTCTTTCCCTCGCGGTGGGACTTCATCAACGACCTCATGTAGTCGCGCTCCACCGATTTGTATTTCAACAGCTGAGCCGGAGAGAGGAATTTGCGAAACTCCCTGTAGTATTTCATCTCGATGCGGGCCTCTTTTTCCTTCACCTCAAATTGAGCTTCGGCGGCTTTCTCGCGTTCGAGATCGGTGGCGGCGTCACCTTTTTTCTTCACGTCCTGAGCCAGTTTGCGGGCATCTTCGTTGACGGCGCGTATCTCGGCATCCATCTTCCGCTGCAGTGGCACGAATCGGGTCTTCTGCTCCTCGGACAGTTCGAGCTTGCGCACCATCATGTCGCTCTTATACTGCTGCATCTCTTTCATCCAAGCCTCGCGGTTGGGCTTGGCCGGAGCCCCCTTCTTGGGGTCAGATTCAGTGCCGTTGCAGTCTCCATGGGCAGCCGCCCCGAGGCAGATGGTCAAGGCTATCAGAATTGTGATTATTCGGTTCATGTGAGTGATCGTGAGTTGATATGCTTAGTGGGCGTGAGGATTACTGGGCGTCGGTGAAAGCCACGGGGGTGAAGCCGTCCTCATAGAGCTCCTCCATGAGCGTATATTCGTCGCCCCCTTCATTGACGAAGTAATCGGATATGAAATGGTCGTTGTCCATAGCGGCGGCAAGCGTGGCACTGGTCTCCACGCCGAGACCTGCCCCCGTGCGCACGAAGTCGAAAATATTCATCATGCACCACACTCCGGCAAACATGGCGGCGAGATACACGTAGGGGCGTACCCTCTGCCAGAACGAGCGTGGCACCACACGCGGCTCCCCGCGCTCCCATTCGCGCTCGGGGAGCGACGCCGTCATGCGTGCGGCAAAATCCTCGAAGTATCCCTCGGGGACCGTCATGCCGTCGCTGTGATTGACCTTGCTGAGTATATCTTTCATCTGTGAGATTATCGTTTTATTTACTTAGACTCGCCGCCGGGGCAGTGGTTTAATCCATGTCGGCGAAAAATTGCTCTATTTTTTTGGTGGCGAGATGATATGATGCTTTCAGAGCTCCGACCGATGTGCCGAGTATCTCGGACATCTGCTCATATTTCATCTCGTCATAGTATCGCATGTTGAAGACGATGCGCTGTTTCTCGGGGAGTGAGGCTATGGCCTTGCGCAGGAGCAGGGCCAGCTCGTCGCCGTCGATATCTTTGTCGGCCTCGATGATGTGGACCAGCCGGCTCTCCTCGTCGTCGATGGAGACACCCTGCCGCTTGCGCTCGCGCTCGAGGTGGGTGAGGCTCTCGTTGACAGCTATCTTGTAGAGCCACGTCGAGAGCCGGGCGTCGCCACGGAAGTTTTCGATATACTGCCATGCTTTCAGAAATGTGTTCTGAAGCACGTCGTCAGCATCCTCGTGGGTCTGCACCATGCGGCGTATCTGGCGATAAAGGGGCTCGGAATATAGCCTTATCATCTCGCCGAACGCTTGGCGGCAGGTGGCGGGGTCGCGAAGACGCGCCACGAGTGCTTCATTGTCAAGATCGGCTGCAGGTGATGACATGGTGGGTGATGGGGGTTATGCAGTGGGTTAATGTGACAATCTTATCTGTCACTCTATATCATATATAACGGGGAGCGACAGATAAGATTGTGAATCAGCGAAGGGATTTTTTTTCAGTCCCAGCGCGGTCAGAGCTTGTAGACTTCAACACCGGCCAGCAGGAAGCACCCGGTGCCATAGTCGTCGAAGTCGGGCTTGGAGTCATAGGCCACGGGCTGACCATCCTTAGGCTCCTTGCCTGTGCCCTGCACATAGCCGAGATAGCCGTTGGGGTGGACAGCCTCGTTGAGGATAGCGTTCCAACCCTTGGCGAGAACGGGGAGGAATTTCTTGGAGTCGACCAGTCCGGTGCGCACGGCATAGGCCATGCCGTAGACGAAGAGGGCCGTGCCTGTGAGCTCCTTGCCGCCAAAGTCATCGGGGTCGGCCAGAGACACGTTCCAGAATCCGTCGGGGCGCTGGGTCTTGACCAGAGCGTCGAGCATCATCTTGAGGTCGCGCTCATAGTCCTTGCGGTGGATGTCGTCGGCGGGGAGTTCCTCGAGCACCTTGACGAGAGCGGCCACCACCCATCCGTTGCCGCGGCTCCAGTAACACTCCTTGCCGTTGGGTGTCTTGTAGGGGGGCACGAAGTCCTTGTCGCGCCACCACAGGCCATCCTTTTCGTTAAACAGACCGCCGGCCAGCGTGTCGCGCGACCACTTGTACATGTTCCACGCCTTCTCGAAATAGCGGGGATCGCCGGTCTCCTTGCCCATCTTGGCGAGGGCGGGCATACCCATCTGTATGGCGTCGATCCATGTCCAGTCGTCGTTCTGAGGTGTGTTGACCAGCATGTTGAGCACACCCTTGGTCTTGGTGAGCATGCGGGGCTCGGGGGTGAGACGGTAGAGGTCTATGTAGGTCTGCGTGCAGCAGTAGTTGTCGGCATTGCGGGTGGTGGTGTCGTCGCGGCGCATGCCCCACTTGAATCCCTCGGCCCATTCATAGGCATAGTCATAGTAGCGGTTGTCGGGATATATGGAGTAGAGCGCCATGAGTCCCTCGAAGTAGACGGCACGGGTCCAGATATTGGCCTCGTAGACCTTCTTGCGCGAGTAGTAGGGGATGCCGAGCAGAGGGTCGGGATGATTCTTGAGATAGAGGTCGTTGACCTTGATCAGGGTCTTGAGTGTCTCTTTGCGCGGAGGGAGCTGCGTCGAGGGCTCTTGGGCTTGGAGCGCAGGCACCATCATCACGGCACCGAGAAGGGTCAGAAGAAATGTTTTCATGTCGATATTATGAAGTTAAGAGTTGCGTTGGGAGGGGGATTATCTGCTGTAAGTGACAGGGGTCAGCGTCACCTGTGAGGCGAGGCCGGAGGGTGACACTTCCCAGTCGCCGAACGAGAATGTCTTGGCATTGGTGACGCTGGCTATGTTGGCGTCCTTGAATATGCGCCACTTGACGCCCCGCTGCTCATAGTCGCGGATGCGGTTTGCCTCGAGGTTGGTCACGTCGACGGTGAGGGTGTTGAGCCCGGGGCGCAGGTAGGAGCCTACCTCGGTGGTGAACGGGACGGCCCACAGGGTGGCCACGGGGGTGCCGTTGATGCTCACGCGGGCACTCTCGCGCACATCCCCGAGGTCGAGGATCCAGCCGTCGGCTTCCACCCCTTCGGGGAGGCGGAATGTGGTCTCATAGCGCCCGGTCCCCTGATTGACCTGCAGACGGTCGTCGGGGAGGGTGGTCCATGACACAGGCGACTCGAGGGCAAACGTGTCGGCCACGGCCGGGGCACTCTCGGGGAATGTCAGTGTCCACTCACCCTTGAGCAGCATCGGCTCGCCCTGAGCGGCAACATAACGCCATATCTCTCCCTCCACAGGCCGGGGGAAGGTCTTTATCAGCATTGACTCGCCGGGCTTGAGCTGCAGACGCAAGGCCATGTTGCCATCGGCCATCTGCGTGGTCTCGGCCACACCCTTGCGCCCTGTCAAGGGGTCGAAGAGCATCGCACCCTCGCCTGCCACGGCGAGCGGCACCATGCCGTCGACAGGATTGTCGGTGAGGAGGGCGGTGAAATAGTTGTAGCCTCCGGCTTCGTTGCGGCTGCGCAGCATCGAGAGTCCTCGGGCACGGGCCGGCTCGGGGGTTATTCCCGTGAGGGGGAGCAACTCACTCACCGTGGGGGCGACGATGATGCGCCCCTTGCCATAGGGATAGACGGCGGTGTCGCCCTCCTTGACCGCAGGCATATCGGCGAGGATTGCCCTCAATGCCTCGCGGCGGGTGTCGAGGTGTCCGAGTCCGGGGACGTCGGCGGGGAGCGAGCCGGCAAAAGCGACAGTGGCGCCGTCGCGCGCCAGCGCAGCGAGGCGGCCGAGGGTCTGCGGCTGCATCATCTTCACCCCGGGCACTATGATGGCCCTGTAGCGGGTGTCGGAGAGGGAGCGCAGTGAGCCGTCAGGCCTCGTGGAGAGGACGGTGAGCAGGGAGTCTGACACATAGTCGAGGTCATATCCGGCATCCACGATGGCAGAGACGCTCTGCCACACGTCGGGCATGCGCTGCTGCATCTTGTGGATGTCAAACATCAGATAGGGATTGCCCCCCTGACGGTGGATCACATCGTCGTGAGGGAAGAAAAGCAGAAGGTCGGCATCGGGCTCGCCCTGTGTGAGGAAGCTCTGTGTGCGGGCCACGTAGTCAAACATCCCCGATGCGTTCTGCCACAGGGCAGCCGTCGGCGAGACGTTGATGGAGGCGTAGAACATCCACCCGGGAAACTCCGCGCCCGCGGGCGAGTAGGGTGCGCCGTGGAAATAGACATGGTTGATGCCTGAGGCAAACATCTGGTCGAGCTCTGGCTTGCAGCGTGCCAGCGGCGTGCGGAAATGCTCGGTGAGCCATGTGAGGGACTCTGCCGAGGTGACTTTCTTGCCCGCGAGATGTGCCCCCGAGGAGGCGAGCTTGAATATGGCGGGGTTGGCATCGCCGGGGCGCATGGGGCCGGTGGGGTGGAGACCGGGAATATTGAAGTCGGTCTGCCCGAACGACTCACACTCGGGTATGTCGACGATGGCATAGAGATCGAGAATATTGGCCGGCGAGCCGTGACTCTGATTGCGGATGCGGGCGCCGTGGCCATGGGCCCAGTCGGTCCATACGCGGGTGAAATTGCGCTCGAGCATGCCGGCGAGAGTGCGTCGATAGTCGCTCAGGATGCGCCCGCGCAGTTCTGTCTCGCCACCCTCTCCCTCAAACTCGGGCAGATAATCCTCCAGCCGGTATCCGTGGTCGATGGCAAACTGATCGAGGAGTCCCTCAGTCCAGTCGGCACCATACACCTCGTACGAGTCGTTGAAGAATGTATTTGGCATCACTTCTTGGCGCGAGGCGAACGCGCGGTCGAAACGGTCGAGATATTTCCTCACGGCCACGCTGTCATAATGGTTTATCACATACCCCTCGCCACCGGGCGCGGCACGCTTCACTTTCTGGAAGGTGCGTCCGGCAAACAGGGCATAGATGGTCCACGGCTCACCCTTGGGAGCTTTCCAGTCGAGTGTACCGTCGGGCTTCACCTTGGATGTGAGGTTGATGCGCCTGTCTCCCCTCACGGCGAGCACGGCCTGAAGTGTGGCCACCGCACGCTGTTTCTCATCCTTGGGGAGCAGGGGGGAGGCGAGGCGTTTGCCTCCATCCACCACAAACTTTTCGGTGATATGTTTGCGGGCGCTCTCGTCGAGGGTCACCTCGGGGCCTCCGAAGGGCCACCCGGTGCCATTGTTCATATCCACCTGTAGCCCGAGGCGGCGGCTTTCGGCTACGGTGTGGCCGAGCATATCCATCCATCGGTCCGAGAGATAGGGGATGTCGTTGGCTTCGTTGCCCCGCACGCCATAGATGGGGGTTATCTCGGTGCCCCCCAGTCCCTGACGGGCAAATTCCGTGAGGTTGTATGTGAGGCCTGTGGAGTCGACCGCACTCCCGAGCCACCACCAGCGCACGAACGGGCGGTGTTCGGTGGTGACCTCATACCAGTCCGTGGCATCGGCGGGTGCCACTCCTGTCTTGATCATGGTCTGTGCTCCGGCGGAGAGCGCGGGGAGCAGGATCAGTGTCGCTATGCTCTTGTTCATGGTCTCTGTAGGGTGATGGCGAGAATGCCGGTGATGACGTCGTGCGACAGGGTGGTGAGAGTGAGCGACGAGAGTGTCTTGGAGGGATCGACAGGGAAGTCAACGAGCACACCGGCGCCGTTTTTGAGCTGTCGGCCCGAGGTCTCGCCGAGCTCCATGCCGGGGTCGATGGGCACTTTGCGACCCGCGCGGTCGTCGAGGAGGTTGCGGCTCACACTGCCGTCGTTGAAGCTCACACGATAGGGGAGTTTGGCCCCGGCCGGCTGGGCATAGGCATATCCGTCGGTGTAGAAGTCCTGTTCGATCGGGGCCCAGTTGACGGGGTTGATCAGGGGCAGGCGAGCCATGGTGCCGTCGGTGTATGTCACGGTGAGCATGGCGTTCTCCATGCCCCACTGCATGTGGTTGGTGGTCCCGGCCATGAGCAGGTAGATATTTTCGGCGTTGCCGTGTAGGGGGATTGTCACCGAGTCGGGATAATTATCCCAAAGCGAGGTGAACACCACATTGCTCCCCTCGGCAGGGGTGACGAAGTCGATGCCGAGCGGGGTGTGGATGGTGCCTCCCTGCGAGGCCGCGAGCGCGCGCCACGGCGTCTCGTCAATCTCGAACGTAGCCTTGGGGTGGCACCATTCCGATATGCCCTGAGTGGGGAGCTGGAGCGTGGTGACGGCCGGACGTGGCGACATGTAGCGATTGTTGAACAGGTCGGAGAGTGAGGAATTGAAGACGCTGTCGATCCCCACGGTCTCGAGTGCCGCGGGACGCACGTTGCCAAAGTCGGCCGGGAGATCGGGTATCATCGAGGGGTACGGAGCACATTGGACCTCCCACCACAGCAGGGGGCCTGCGGCCATCTCCGTGAATGTCACCGGGCCCTCCTTGCGCACCTCACCCGTCGGGCGGGGATTGTGTGCGGACGAGCGCTCGATGCGGATGGTGTGTGTACCCTCGCCGGGCAGGGGCACCGTGATGCGCGGTTGTCCTATGCTCAGGGCTACCTCGATCGCCGGGGCCTGAGCGCCGTCGACATACACGCCGCTCAGCCCCGCGGCAGGGACGGTGAGACGCACGGGTGTGCCGTCGGGATAACGGTTGTCTACGGTATAGGTGTCTGTGTCGCCTTCGCGGACAAACGAGTAGGAGATGTCAGGCAGCGTGATGGAGGCCTCGTTCCACTCGGCCGGAAATCCGGGTATGATGTCCACCCCGGGGTTCTGACCGATGCGGTGGGGACGGATGCCGTAGAGCCCCTCGGTGAGCGCACGGCTCCACACGCCGATGGGGTCGGCAAAGTCGCGGTAGCACTCGCCACGGGCGGCGTCATACTGACTGATCTGTCCGAAGTTGAGGGGCGACGCGCCGAGATACATGTTGTCGACGACGGTGCCTTTCATCAGCTTGAAGGCTTCGTCCGGGCGCCCTGCCTGCCAGTAGGCGAGGGCGGTGTGGATCACCTCGGCGATGGCCACGTTGTTGATGCTCCATGAGTAGGGCTTCCAGTTGGTGGTCGACACCGTGTAGAGTGTATCCATCCCCTCGGCCACAACCGGGATGTGGGGGATGAGCGAGTCGACATAGACGGTGGCGGCATAGTTGCGAAACGGGTCGGCCACCTCCGAGTCTATGGCATGGTAGATGGTCCAGAGAGCGGCGGCCGGGTGGAGACGCTCGTTGTGACCGAGGTCGCGGAACTCGGCCCAGTGTCCACGCTCAGGCATCCACAACACGCTGTCCATGGCGCGACCTATGGCCTCGGCCTCGGCGCGAAAGGGGGCAGGGTCCTCGCCTATGGCCTCTGCGACATCGGCTGCGATCTTGTTGGCCAGCATATTGTAGGCCGACGAGTGGGTGACGGCGCCTCCGCTGTAGTAGAGGGCGTCTGAGGCCCATATACAGCAATAGGCGTCATAGAGGTGATCGCCGTCGGGGTCGAAGTTGCGTTTCTCCCAGTCGAGATGCAGCCGGAGGGTCGGAAACAGTTCGCGCATGGCGGCGGTGTCGGCAGTGTGGCGGAAATGGCGCAGCATGGCGTCGGCATAAACGAGATTCATGTCATAGTGGCTCATCTCGTCTTTCTTGCCGGGTCGGCGGCAGATATATCCGTTGCTGTACATGGGTGTGCCCCAGCGTTTCTCGGCGCGGGCCAGATTGAGCACGGAGTCCTGACGGGGGTGACTGAACACAGGTGGTCTGTCGGTGACCTGATTGGCCGCATAGGTGCGCAGGTGGGTGAGGGCACGGTCGTGACGCCCGATGGCATCGCCGGCATAGGCTCCGCGCCACCCGAGGTGGGGTGTACGCCAGCCGATCGAGCCGTGCAGCCACGCCTCGCCGCTCCATATGCCGTCGGCTGCTATGGCCAACGCGCTCCCTATGGGGGTGAAGAGGGGGTCGGGGGTGTTAAACTCCACGCTCCCGGCCAGCGCGGCGCGCTGTGTCTCGGCTGTCTCCATGAGGGCCTTGAGCTTCTTGCCGGTGACCGGCTCACTGCCTGCGGGGAAAAGGGCTATGTAGCGGGTCTCGCCCGGCTTGAGGGTCATGATCCCCTCGTAGGAGGGCATGTCGGTGATGGTGCGGGTGTCCGTAGGGAGGACGAGCGTGATGGTCTTGCGCGACTTGACGCCATATTCCACCCTGACTATTCCGTTTTTCTCTACCTTATATATATTGTTCCTGCAGTATTCAGGCTTGAGGTCGAAGCAGTCGGGCTTGTCGACGCCAAGGTCGCCGTTGCGCGAGAAGTTCTTGTCTGCCGCTCCGCCATATCTCACCTCCACACGAGCCTTGCGGGATGTGGTGTTGGTGACCTTCCATATCGCTGCGTCCGAGCCATCGCGGATCACCTGAGCCTCGACCGTCACGCCCCCCTGCTCGTAGTCCATGCGTCCGGGGGTGTAGACAGCCGTGCAGGGTCCGTCGGGGAGGGTGAGGCGCAGATTGCCCCCCATGCCGGGAAGATAGATACCAAACTCGGGCATGTCGCTGCAGTCGACTCGGAAGCCCGTGTGTGCCCCGTAGAGGCCGCGGATGAATTTGCGGCCCCCGTCTATAGTCATGGCCCCGCGCCCGTCAGGGGTGGGACGGTAGTGGAGCTGTCGTGCCGGGGGATTTGTAGCCGAAAGCCCGGCTGCCGCAAGCATAGCTGCGGCAGTCAGGCCGATGAGTTTATGTCTGATCATTTACAGAGTTTTTTTCATGGTTTAGGGGAGGGGCTTGATGCCTTCCCATCTTACATTCCATGTGCCGTCCTTGGGGAATCCGGGATTAGGTGTCTCGCATCCGTCCCAGCCGGCAGTCATCAGAGCCACCGCTGTGAGCAGACCGCCGTTGCCGGGCAGGTAGCAGCGCAGACGTTTGTCCTGATAGTTGTGGCCGTTAGGCAGATAGGTGTTGGTGCGCTTGTCCATGAGCAGGGCGTTGACGGCCTTCTCGGGCTGGCCGAGGCGCACGGCACACATGGCTGTGGTGGGATAATCCCAGCCCCATGTGCGGCCCCAGTTCCAGTTGTCATAGATCCAGTCGAAGGTGTTGTTCATCAGGTCCTCGCGCACCAGCGGCGATGCGGGGAGCACACCGAGGGCTGCGAGGACAGCCATGTGGTCGGAGGTGAAACGTACATCCTTGTAGGTGTCGAGAGCGGTCTCGGCGGCGAGATAGAGCGAGTCCTGAGCGGCGAGGGGCGAGAGTTTGTCGATGATTTCGTCCCAATCCATGTTGCGGCGCTCTCCCTTGCGCTCACGCCACTTCTGAGCGGTGCCGAGGGCATAGTGCCAGTAGGAGAGTTCGAAGGGGGGATTGACTGTCTCGGCTGCGCGCAGGGTCTCCTGTGCGGGGATGGCGCCGCGCAGGATGTAGCGGTTGCCCAGTCCGTCATATTCGGCAAACGAGGCCATGAACTGTGCGGTCTGCTGCACGAGGTCGTAATACTGGTTGAGCACCGTGTCGTTGGGGTTGGCGCGATAGAGGAGCTCGGCCAGATATATGAGGTGTGGCTGCTGCCATATCAGGAACGAACCCACCTTGGAGGGCGCTTCCGTGCCCGAGGGGTCGGTCATCTTCATCCATCGCAGACCCTCGAATCCCTGACGCTGAGCTATGCCGCGGGCCACATCCTTGACCGAGTCATACCACGGCAGGGTGCGTGCCAGCAGGTCTTCGTGGCCGTAGAGGGCAAACTGTGCCTGATGCCACCAGATCATCTCCATGTGGAATTTGCCAAACCACGAGTTGTAGGTGAGGCCTGTCTCCTGAGGGGGAGTGGAGCCGGCACACTGTGTGGCGAGGAGATACTGCGACAGCACCACGCGACGCTCCAGCTCGGCGGCGCGAGGATCGGTGCAGAGGCTGAAGTCTACGACACCGCCTTTCTTCCAGAATCCCTGCCAGTAGTCCGAGGCTGCCTTCTCGGCGGCAGCATAGGTCTCGTTGACGGCTGCAAAGTCGGGCTTGTCGGGGGTGAATGTGGCTGTGAAGCTCCACTCGTCGCGGGTGGGGGTGAGAGTGAGATGATTGGCTTTCTTGAGTGCGGGTGCCTCGGCACCGTCCCATGTCAGGGTGACATAATAGGTGGTGGAGTCGAGTGAGTGGCTGAGGATGGCCTTGTTGTCGGCCATGTCGAGGATAGTGACTGTGTGGAGCGAGTCCTTGGTCCAGTCGCAGGCATCGTCGGCGTGAGCACCGGTGGGATAGGGGAATCTGAGAGCGACGGGGAGGCGCTTGGCAGTGTTGACCGTAGCGGCCACCATGTCCTTGGCCGGGTCGACGGTGGTCTGCACCTTGACCGGCTGGCCGTCGACGGTGAACGACGAGGTGATGAGGCCGTTCCACATGTCGAGCTTCTGGTCTACGGCGTCGATCTGCTCGGGTGTGAGCGAGTCAAATCCTATGATGCCGAGGTGGAGACGGTGAGGATTGACACGATAATAGTTGGCGGCGTCTTTCTGACGTCCGTCCTCCTTGAACTGTACGGCATAGGGCTCCTTGCGGCCACGGCCGAAGTCATAGTCCTGAAGGGTCTCCTCGGTGGTGAGGCCCTGAGTGTTGGGGAATGAGTGCCATCCCCACTGGCTCTGTGTGCCGAGGGGCACACCGTTGCGATATAGTTCGGGGAATGACTGCAGACCTGTGACATCGACGGTGAAGGCAAACTCGCCGTTGCCTACAGTGAGCGATGCCAGTGTGTCTATGGCGGTGATATGCGGATTGTTGCGCTCTACCAGCGCATGTCGGTCAATGGCCTGAGCCTTGGTGCAACTTTCGACGGCGAGTGTGGCCACACATGCGGCCGCCAGCGTTGCTAATGACTTTGTAGACATAGTTGAGTGATGAGATATGGATGATTTAAGGTTACCAACACTGCAAAGATAGCAATTATTTTGCAATTACCCGCCGGGTCGGCTTTATTTTCCGGCCCGGCGGGTAGACTAATGTGTGGATGGCACGGAGTCGAGGCTCCGGCAATGGGGAGTTATTTCTTCTTGGAGCGGGTGGTTTTCTTGGCCGGAGCGGCTGCGGGGGCACGTTTCAGGCGGAGCACCTGAGCCGAGCGCGAGGGCAGATAGAGCTTGAGCCACTCGCGTCCGGTGGGGGCGAACAGCGGGTCGGTCTGTGTGAGGTGGCTCACGCTCTCGTCGATGTTGCCATATCCGCCGAATGCGGGATTGTCGGTGCTGAGCACCACTTCATACTCGCCCGCGGGCGCGAGGATGCCATAGCCCGTGAACGACTCCGTGGGGCTGAAGTTGAACACGAACACCAGATCGCCGCGCATGTAGGCGAGCACCTGATCGTCGTCCTTCTCCCACAGTTTCACCACCGGGAGTGCCTGAAAGTTGTAGACCCCGGAGATGGTGTGGATCATGGCATTGTCAAAGTCGTTGAGATAGTGGTATTTGAGCTCCTTGCGGTCTACGAGGTCCCACTGGCGGCGGGCATACTTGTAGCTCCACCCGTTACCCTCGCGCGGGAAGTCGATCCACTCCGGGTGGCCAAACTCGTTGCCCATGAAGTTGAGATAGCCGCCGTTGATGGTCGAGGCGGTGACGAGACGTATCATCTTGTGGAGGGCCATGCCGCGCGCCACGGTCATGTTGTCGTCGTCCTTCATCATGTGCCAGTACATCTCTTTGTCTATGAGGCGGAATATCACCGTCTTGTCGCCCACCAGCGCCTGATCGTGACTTTCGACATATGAGATGGTCTTCTCGTCGGCGCGTCGGTTGGTGAGCTCCCAGAATATCGAGGTGGGCTTCCACTCCTCGTCCTTCTTCTCCTTGAGGGTCTTGATCCAGTAGTCGGGGATT
Organism: uncultured Staphylococcus sp.; assembly: GCA_964488595.1. Taxonomy (GTDB): domain Bacteria; phylum Bacteroidota; class Bacteroidia; order Bacteroidales; family Muribaculaceae; genus Duncaniella. Next base: position 22,485 of record CAZAWC010000028.1, read on the forward strand.
CCCATGGCCATGCGGTAGTCAAATCCCATGCCGCCGTCCTTGATGGGGAGGGCGAGGCCGGGCATGCCGCTCATCTCCTCGGCGATGGTGATGGCCGAGGGGTTGATCTGATGGATGAGCTTGTTGGC
>CAZAWC010000029.1:0-22321 GCA_964488595.1 uncultured Staphylococcus sp.
AGGTGTACAACCCGTGCTGGAGGGCTTCGAGATAATACGCATCGCGGGCTTTGACAACTGTCACCGGGTTCAAGCCGACAGCCTGCCGGAGGGCGTCGTAGGGATTATCTGCCCTGACCGTGGCACACGTCCTGTAGTTCTCAAGCTCGTTGTAGATGAAATTGATGTCAAGCTCAGGATGATCATCCATGATGGCTATGACCGCCTCAGGGAGCGGTGTGGAGTTGAATTTGTAAGCAAATGTTACCGCCCGGGCCATGAGGACAGATAGCATGACCGCTATCAGCATTACACCACGTGCCATCCCCCTCAGTCTATCTCGATGGTTTTACCCTTGATCGTGATGGTGATTTGCTCGAAGTTGTTCAGGCTCTCCACGACATCCTCTACAGGCAGATCCTGATTCCATCGGTAGTGCAGACGGAGCGAGCGTGGGGCATCCGCACCGACCACCATTCTATAGCCATAATAAGCCGCAATGCGGTGCATCATGGCCTCGAGCGTCTCATCGTCAAACACAATAATCTCCGCAGCCGCCGTGGACCCGGCATCAAGGGGTGTGATCGTGTCCTCCCGTGCGACGGCGACATCAGTCGCCGCCGTCTTGCTTACAAGCCGGTCACTCCCGGAGCGCTCACTCTCCATGTGATATATTCCCACGCCCACAATAGCCGCCACGGCCGTTAGGGATGCGATACCGATGGCAATGCTTGCCGCAATGTTGCGTGAGATGAGGCTCAACAAGCGCAGAGGGCGTTGCTTAGGGGTGTGACGGCGGGATCGCTCAAATCTTTCCCATTCGGCCTCGACACCAGGCGCAGGGAGAGTCTGTAGGCTCGACTTCGTCTTGTCGAGCAGATCAAACGTCTCCTTCGTCTCGGGGTCACTGAGCATCGCGTCGATCTCCTGAGTCGAGTAGCGCTCAGGATGCTCCATGGCATCCAGCAATCGGTCTATTTTATCCATTTCGAGATAGTTTTTGACGTAAGACATCTATGGCATGACGAAGATGCTTATAGACAGCAGCTTTGCTGATGCCGAGATGATCGGCTATCTCCTGATAACTCAGGCCATCCGCGAATCGCAGATTCACCACACGGCGGCACGCCTCTGTGAGGTCATTTGAAACAGTGGCCTGAATCAGAGCGATTGTCGCCTCATCCGGCCACTCATCGTCAGCGATTTCCTGCCCGTCGAGGGAATAAGCCTGCTTCAGCCGCTCACGCACCGTGAGGCTGCGGATGTATTTGAGACAACGGTTGCGCACGGCAGTCATGAGATATGCGGCCGAGGCCTCTGATCGCCCTGCCACGAGCAACGCTTCAAAGACATCATGCACCATGTCTCTCGCCACATTATCATCACGGACTATCATCATAGCCAGATGATACATAGCAGCATAATGTGTGCGGAACAGTCTGCCTATTTCATCAGATTTCGTCATACATCTCTATGACCCCTCACCGCCGAAAAAACCAACCTCCTGCCAAAATAAAACGATAAACACTATCGTAATATTATAAAACGACCACCGTCATCATCTTCACCCGTCATGGAGTCCAAACGCTTTCACACATTATCCATCAGCCGTGTCTCATCGTTCATAGTGTTGTCGATGATCTGTCATCTCATCATGCCGGCACAGTCGCTGTCGACTGACGACGGGATCAGACATTGGGAGGCGGATTTCAGGGCCGGGCTCAATACGGACGGGTATCAATTCTCATTCGGTGCGGCATATTTTCCGATTCAATATGCCGGCGTAAGGGCTCAGATCGGTTTGGGAGGCGAGATAGAGGAGATCGGCGACTGGGGTAAGGATGAACTCGAGACGCATCATTCGTATGCGGCCCGATTCAAATTCATTCCTGCCTTGGTGCTGAGGACTCCACGCTTGATTCACTGGAAGAGTCAGGGTGCGGGGATCTATCTCTTTGCCGAGCCGGGGTTAGTGTTGTCGCCCGGAGCGAGCGGGAGCAGAAATGCCCGGTGTGTCAACTGGGACTTCAAGGCGGGTGTGAACATGCAGATAGACCGATTCATTCTGATGGTGGGATACGGGATTTCTGACTTCAGCCTATACTCCGGCTACCCTCACAACCACTGGGGGGCGTCTGATCCTGACAACTATATAACCCATTCGGGGTTCATCGGTGGGGCCTACAAGTTCTGACCGCTTTTTCATCTGAGGATAGCCGAGCCGACACTGCCCCCGCCATGAGTTTCGCCACGGTCGGACACCTTCTTGCCATAGTTGAATGTGTAGGTCAGCGAGAGAGACAGCCGGCGCGAGAGATTATCATTCCATTCAGCGATCGTCTCCGAATAGCGTGGCGATGAGAAGTATGAATCAACGTACCCGTCGCGCCTCAGCCAGTTGCTGAACTGTAGACTCGATTTCAGATTGCCCACGGCATAATTGATCACCAGTCCGTAGTTGTCTGCTTTCTTGTAGATTACACCGTCGGTCCAAGCATTGAGCACGTTCTGAGGCGACTTATAGAAAAGCATCACCGACCAATTGTTGCGCGAATACTGAGCGTTGACACCGGCCGAGAGTATGTTTTTCGAGCGTGCGTCACAGCCGGTCAGCACCACCCTTTGAGCCTGTCCGTTGACTTTCAGGCTCAGAGAGTTGTCGAGCAGCTTAATGTTGGCCGACACAATTGCCGAATAGACATGCCCGTCGCCGCTGTTGACGGACTGACGTATGAGACCGTCATGACCCTCCATGGTGTAAAACCGATAAGCCTGTTTGTGAGGATTCCCTTCATATTCGAGGGATGCGCTCATCGACAGCCGGTTGGTGGGGATATAGGTGTATGACGCCGAGGCAGAAGCAAACAGGGTGTTGCGTATATCCGGGTTGCCCTGCAGCCACAGCAGTTCGTTAGACTGCACGAGAGCCTCGCTGGTGGTCGAGGCCTCGGGGTGCGAATTGCCCCACCAGCCCTCGATGCTTGCGGAGTTTTTTTCATTCACCTTATACTCCAGCTGGAGGCCAAGCCTTGGATTCCATTCGTTGAGCGTCGTGACCCCGTTCACGCGGCCTATGACTTCGGATGCACCGATGCGGGAATAGAGACTGAGTTTTTCCCAGTTCTGGGTATAGACGAGAAAGAGCATGTTCTCTGACGACAGCAATCGCTGACGGCTGTCATCCGATCCGGAATATCGCGTGTCATAATAACAGTTATAACTCATCAGGTTGATGCGGAGCGCATTGCTGTGGCCGAGTTTCTTGGCATACTGAATCGAGGCGCTGGGAATATACACCCTCTCGCGGTTGTCATTGACGATCGGCGTGAGTTGCGCCAGCTGATAGAGCGAATTGTTCTTGGTCGCACCATAGGCGAAGCTCCAGTTGGCCACCAATGAATTGTCGCGCGGCAGATCGAAATAATAATATCCGCTCACCGCGGGATAGAGGGTCTGCTTAGACTGTATGCGACGCGACTTGGAGTCGGCAAACTCCGGCACCGACAGGCTCACCGTCGACATCTCGCGCTGCGTGGGCTGGCCCGAGCGCCCGAAGCTCAACTGATGCTGGATGAATGTCTTGTCTGTGCGATATTTGGCAGTGAATGATGCAAACTGCTGATTGTTGAGTGACAGGTAGCCGTCGTCAAGAGCCCGGCGGCGGGTTATCTCATCATAATGCGCTCCGTTGAAATCAACATCCCTGAACACCGTGGTGCCCGACGAAGGCCGACGGTCGAGGTGCGTCCAATCCGCTCCCGCATAGGCATCGACGGTCCACTTCCTGTAGACGAAACGCGAGAAAAGAGTGCCATCGATATTGTCCGACGCGAGCGTGCGTCCGTCGGCTCCGAGCTTGGTGTATCCGCCCCATTCATAATGCTGCATTATGAAGTTGACCACATGCTGAGCGTCGTTGAAGCGCGGATCTTCGGGATAGTCGAGCACTTCCACCCTGAGCACATCCTCGGGCCGTAGACTTTTCACATCCTCCTTGGAGGCCGGAATATAGTCGATGAAGATCGAGACGCTCTTGCCGGTGTAAGTATTGACCTCAACCGACCCCGGAGTGATGTCGAGCTGCGGGATCTGCATATTCATCAGCAGTCCTGTTGCATCGAGTGAAATTTTCTTGGTTTTCTTGGCGGGGATATAAACCACACCATTCTTCACCACCCGTTGGGTCCGGGCCTCGACCACAATCTCGCTCAGCTCCTGAGTCATGATCGTGTCCGGCTCGACAGTCTGTGCCCGTGTCGCCATGGCACCGATCATGGTCAGGGTAGCCAGTATCACTCTCAACTTCATTGTCTTCATTGTCGTTGTTAATGCTGCAAAAGTATAAAGTATTTTCATCATGAACCATACCCAAAAGGGTAAATATACCATGAAGACCCCTCGGCGGCAGGAAAACCAACCTCAATCTACGATAATATTCACCGTTTTTTAGACTCAGAAAGAAGAAAATCGGTATCCGTGAACATTATAAGGTAGTTTTTTGTTGTTTAGATAAAAGAATTTAACAACTTTTTATTAATTTTGCGGTGTGGATACTTTCCACCCGACAATCTGCTTCAGCAATACAACCAATTTTATAACAACCTCAAAACTCACTTGACAATGAACGCAGACACTATTGGCCAGATGGCCGGCAATGTATGGGCAGCCCTCAACGAGGCTGAGACCGTAGACACCAAACAGCTTAAGAAACTCGCCAAGGCGAAGAACGAGCGCGAGCTCTTTGCCGCACTCGGCTGGCTCGCACGCGAGGGCAAGGTAGTCTTCACACAGGGTGAGGACAAAGAGCTCCTCGTGTCGCTCGTGCAGGACAAGTAATCTCACCACGCTCCTTCACCACGTGTGCGACGGATTCGCATTGACAATAATCATTCCTTCGGCCATGCGTCCGCAGGACATCGTATCATTCTCTCGCCATAGCTCCGACTCCGGCGGGAGTTTTTTTGCCCATCCGTAGCCGGAGGGCGAACAAATCCGGCATCCCGAGGGTTATACTTCTGTTTCAGCACCACTCCTCACTGTTCAGTCAACCCCTATTCATCACCCATTATCATCTTCCCAGCCCCGTGCGACGAATCGGCAAGATTATTCTTAGGATCCTTCTGGGTCTTGTCATTACGGTATTGCTGCTGCCTGTGCTCCTCTACATCCCGTTCGTTCAGGATGCAGCCGTGAAATTTGCCACCCGCAAGGCCGGCGAGGCCACGGGCATGACCATCGAAGTGGGTCGTCTCCGCCTCGGCTTCCCGCTCAGGCTCAAGGTCAACGACGTCACCGTGATTCAGGCCAATGCCGACACCATGCTCACCGCGCGCCGTGCGGCCGTGGACGTGAAGCTGCTCCCGCTGCTCCGGAAGAAAGTCGATGTGGAGCGCATAGAGCTCGACACCGCATTCTATCAGATGGGCAACCGCGACTCGCTGATGTGGCTGCGTGCCCGTCTCGAGAAAGGGCGTATAGCCGGCGCGGGATTTGACCTCTCGACAAGCCGCCTGTCCCTGCCCGACGCCAATATTGAGGGTGTGGATGTGAGGATGAGAATACTCGAGGACACCACTGCCAAAGCCCCCTCAGACACCACACAGTCGCCCTTTGTCATTGATGTGGGGCGAGTGAGACTGGCACGCACCGACTTCAGCATGGAGATGATGCCCACCATCGACTCGCTGGGATGTTACATAGGGGAGGCCCTGCTCACGGACGCCCTGATAGACCTCGGCCGACAGACCATCCACGGCCACAGCCTCACCATCGACAGTGTGGCTGCGGCCTATATCTATCCATCACTGACCGACTCCGTCTCCCCGGCCCCGCAGACTGTGGAGAGCACACCCGAGCCCCCCTCGCTCCCTTGGACCATCAACGCCGACATGCTGCGCCTCACAGCCCGCTCTGCCCTCTATGCCCAGCGGGGAGCTGTGCCCGCCGCGGGATTCGACCCCTCGTATATCTCGGCCCGCGATATTGTCATTGAGATAGACTCATTCTATAATCGGGGCACTGCGGTGCGTGTGCCGCTGCGCCGCTTTGAGGCCACAGAGCGCTGCGGGCTCCCCCTCCATGCCGACGGCCTCTTCAACATGGACAGCACCGCCATGACGCTCGACGGCTTCACGGTGGGGACACTCCACACCACCCTGCGTGCCGATGCAAGGATGGGTATGGGCGACCTGACCGCCGACCCCAACCTGCCCCTGAGCCTGAAGGCCAACGGGCGCATCGACCCCGAGGATGTGGCTATGGCTTTCCCCGACATGCGGGCCATGCTCGCCCCGATGCAGCCGCTCACACTGTCGGGCGACATAGACGGCACAGCCGGACAGCTCAACATCTATTCGATGGACATTGCCATGCCGGGGATCCTGAGAGTCAATGCCCACGGCTCGGTGGACTATCCGTTTGATGCCGCCAAGACCGGTGGCAGCGTGAGCCTCGACGGCACACTCGGGGCCTTGTCAAAAAACCGTTTCCCATTCCTCCCGATAGCCCATACCCCGGCCCTGACTCTGCAGGGTGACGTGACCTACTATCCCGGCGAGGCCAGCGGAGCCGTGGAAGTGACTACTTCCGGTGGCCGCATTGCCGCCGAGGGTGGATGGACAGCGCGCAGCGAAGAGTATGACGCCAAGGTGAAGCTGGACCGTTTTCCCGTCCATCTGTTCATGCCCGAGCTGGGAGTGGGCGATGTGACTGCGGCGGTCAGTGTCGAGGGACGCGGCTATAATCCCATGGCGCGCTCCACGGCCATAGATGCCGATGTGAGGATAGCATCGGCTGAATATCTCAAAGTCAAGTATACCGATATAGATGCCGACGTGACTCTCCACGCCGGCAACGCCTCAGGCCGCCTCACGAGCCGCAACCCGGGAGCCGATGCGACGGTTGACTTCACAGCCCTGCTCGACGGCGACACCGTGCGCTATGACCTGACAGGCATCCTCAACGACATAAATCTCGTGACGCTCCATCTCTCGGACACCATCAACGGCGGCCACGCCACCATCCGTTCGTCGGGATTCTACAATGTCACCACGCAGGGGATGGATGTCAGAGCCGACGTCACGGACTTGTTCTGGCGCATCCCCGGCGTGGCGCTGGCTCCAACCTCGCCCATCAGTCTCGCTCTTGCGTCCGAGCCCTCGGGGGCCGATGCGTCGCTCGACAATGGAGACCTCGCGCTGAGATTCTATTCGGGTGCCCCACTGCTGCAGTTCGTAGACTCGCTCTCCCCGGCCATCACAGAGATAATGAGCGAGGTTGACTCCATGCGCATCAACGTGCGTCGCCTCAGCGAGGTCATCCCACGCTTTGCCCTCGAGGCAAACATGGGGCGCGACAATGTGGCGGCCACATATCTCGCCACTTCGGGTATCACATTTAACTCTCTCGACGCCTCGATCCGCAAGGACTCACTCATCACGATGGGTGCCGACCTGCTGAGGCTCGACGCCGCAGGCACACGTCTCGACACCATAAACCTCAACGTGTTCGAGCGCGGAGACTATCTCGTCTATTCGGTCAAGGCCAATTCCAGACCGGGGACATTTGACGACTTCGCCCATGTCGACATCAACGGATTTGCGGGCTTCAACCGCATGTCCGTGTTCATGGACCAGCACAACATCAAGGGTGAACAGGGATTCCGTATCGGCGTCAACGCCTCCATACTCGACAGCGTGCTCACCGTGAGTCTCGTGCCGCGCAAACCGGTCATAGCCTACAAGGCATGGACGCTCAACGACAGCAATTTCATCTCATACGACCTCGTCACCAGCCATATCGACGCCAATCTGCGCCTGTCGCAGGGTGACAGCTATATCAATATCTTCACCCCCGCCCATGTGGAGAATGAGGAGACTGACCACGGCACCCACCACGCCAAGCAGGAGGAAGTGATGATCCAGCTCGCCGACGTGGCCCTGCAGGACTGGCTGTCGATCAACCCCTTTGCCCCGCCCGTCAAGGGTATGCTCTCGGCCAATCTCAGCCTCGGATGGCAGAAGCCTGACATTACGGGCAAGGGCACCGTCTCGCTCACCGATCTCTATTACGGCAAGGAGCGTGTGGGGTCGTTTGACCTTGACCTCAACGTCGAGACAACACCGGGAGGCAAACTGATGGCCGACGTGGGCCTCATGGTCGACTCCGTGCGCACCATCACAGCACGCGGCGTGCTCAACGACTCGACACTCGCCACCCCGTTCCTGCTCGACTTCGACATGATCCACTTCCCCCTCAGCGTGGCCAACCCGTTCCTCCCCGCGGGGACGGCACGACTGTCGGGCATGCTCAACGGCTCAATGAAAATCACCGGCGACATGGCCAACCCGCGCTTCGACGGATATATAGACTTTGACAGCGCCGCAGTCAAAGTGGGCATACTCGGCTCGTCGTTTGCATTCTCGGACGAGAAGATCCCTGTCGACAGCAACATTGTCAGGTTTGACGGATTCTCCATCTATGGGTCAAACGACAAGCCTCTGACCATCGACGGCATCGTTGACATGCGCGAACTCTCCAATGTCCGCGTCAACCTCAAGGCAGCCGCCGACGGCATGCAGATAGTCAACACCGAGCGCGCCCGCGGCGAGGCCGAGATCTTCGGCAAGGCTTGGATAGGGCTCGACGCCTCGGTGCGCGGCAATATGAGCTTCATGAACGTGGACGCCAGCCTGTCGCTGCTCGAGGGGACAAACGTCACCTATGTCATGACCACCACCGAGCAGTCCATCCAGCAGCAGGGACAGGAGGACATGGTGCGCTTTGTGCAGTTTAACGACACCACCCAAGTGACAAAAGCCGACTCCATACCCAACACCGGCATGGTGATGAACCTCTCGGCCGACATCAAGATTCAGGAGGGCACCACACTCACCGTCAACCTCAATCCCGGCGGGTCCAACAAGGTGCAGATCCAGCCTGAAGGCGACCTCGACTTCTCGATGACGGCACTCAACGGCATGCGACTCACCGGCCGCCTCAACATCAACGACGGCTTCGTACGCTACACACCCCCGCTCATGTCAGAGAAAAACTTTGCCTTTCAGGAGGGATCATATGTGGCCTTCAACGGCAATGTGCTCAACCCGGTGCTCAACGTCACCGCCGTGGATGTGATGAAAGCCAACGTGACGCAGAGCGGGGCGGACTCTCGCCTCGTCAACTTCGACGTCTCGGTGGCCGTGACAGGCACTCTCGAGCAGATGAACGTGGTGTTCAACCTCTCTACCGGCGACGACATCACCGTGCAGAACGAACTCTCCTCTATGTCGCCCGAACAGAGGGCCCAGAGCGCCATCAACCTCCTCCTCATGGGCACCTACAGCGGCAGCGGCACTCAGGCCACCACCAAGCTCAACAACAATCCTCTCTTCTCGTTCCTCACCGGCCAGCTCAACGCTTGGGCAGCCAACAATATCAAGGGAGTCGACATATCGTTTGGCATGGATCAGTATGACCGCACCCTCGACGGCACCACATCCACCACCACATCCTACAGCTACAGGGTGTCGAAGAGCCTGTTCAACGACCGGTTTAAGATAGTGGTCGGAGGCAACTATTCGACCGACGCTGACGCCGACGAGAACTTTGCCCAAAATCTCATCAACGACATAGCGTTCGAGTACCTGCTCAACCGTTCGGGCTCGATGTACATACGCATCTTCCGCCATACGGGCTTCGAGAGCATACTCGAGGGCGAGATAACGCAGACCGGTGTGGGCTTCGTGCTCAAGCGCAAGATCAACTCCCTGTGGGACCTGTTCGGCATACGCCGCGACTGATCCCCCTCCCCACCCGCATGTCAAACACCAAGGCATATAACGGCAACCAATATTGAATGAAACTCATCAAAGCCTCATATCCCATCATCATCCTCTGTGCGGTGCTCGGCATGGCAGGATGCTCCACCACCAAGCGTCTCGGCCCCGACGAGATACTCTACACAGGGCTCAAGGGTGTGGATGTCACCACTCCGGACAAGGCCCCGTTCCCCTCGGGAGTGCTCGAGAGTCTGACCACCGCCGTCTCCGTCAAGCCCAACAATCCTCTGTTAGGGTCGGCCAAGGTGCGCACGCCCTTCCCCTACGGACTGTGGGTCTACAACAACTTCCCCAATCCTCCCAAGGGGCTCAAACACTGGATCTATGAGAAGCTCGCCGAGGAGCCCGTGCTCGTGTCGGACGTGCGGCCCGAGCTGCGAGTCCACATGCTCGACGAGATTCTCGATGACAACGGCTACTTCTCTGGCTCGGCTTCATACGAGCTCGTTCAGGGCAAGAACAAGAAGAAAGCGTCTATCCTGTATAAGATCAACTCGGGGCGTCCGTATCTCATCGACTCTATTCAGGTGCTCAAGGACACCACACACCTCTATCATATAGTGGACTCGGTGGCCCTTCACTCGCGCTACTTCAGGACAGGATCGCGCTATGCCACCGACTCGCTCGCGGCGCTGCGCGTGGAGATAGCCAACACCGTGCGCAACCGCGGCTACTACTTCTTCCGTCCCGAGTATATCACCTATCTTGCCGACTCCACCCTCAATCCCGGCAACATTGCCATCCGCATGGATGTGGCCGACAACCTCCACCCGTGGGCGCTCGACAGATTCAAGACCGGAAAAATCACCACCATCGTCAGGCGCAACGCCGGTGGTGGCGTGCCCGACACTATCGTCACCTCGCGCGGCGATCTCATCCGCTACAACCCTGTGAGGCTGCGCAACAGCCTGCTGCCCGGGTGTATCGTCTTCCGCGAAGGGCGCACATTCTCCGTGCGACAGATGGACCTAACGCAGACACGCCTGTCGCGTCTCGGCATCTTCAACAACATCAGCATCAACGTCTTTCCCGACACTACACAGCGCGACAAGCGGCTGCTCGACGTGACGATAGACTGTACGCTCGACAAGCCGATGGAGGCCTCGATAGAGGCAAACGTCTCCTCCAAATCCAACTCATATCTCGGTCCGGGTCTCACGGTCGGTGTCACTAACCGCAACATATTCGGAGGCGGCGAGCAGCTCAATATATCGCTCACGGGGTCATATGAGTGGCAGACGGGCAGCGGGCGCAGTTCGGCATTCAACTCATACGAGGCCGGGCTCAATGCCACCCTCGCCTTCCCTCGCCTGCTCGCGCCCAAATTCATCCCCCGCTCGCGGCGCGACATCAACTGGACGCGCATCTCGCTCGGCATCGACATGCTCAACCGTCCCCACTACTTCAAGATGTATCAGTTCAACGCCGGCATCTCATATGACTGGCGCGCCACGAAATACATCACCTCGACACTCACCCCGTTCAAGATCACCTACACCAAGCTCCAGCATACGACAGAGGTGTTTGACTCGATCATGAACGCCAATCCGGCAATAGCCCTGAGCTTTCAGAACCAGTTCATCCCACAGATGTCATACTCGCTGATCTATGACCGCGCCATGAACCGCGACAATACCATCAACATTCAGGGCACGGTGATGCAGGCGGGCAATATCTTCTGGGGCATCTACGAACTCTGTGGCAAACATGGCGAGAAGAAACTGTTCGGGACACCGTTCTCACAGTTTATCAAGGGATATGCACAGATAGTCTACGGCAGGAGACTGATGGGCAAGATGTGGCTTGTCAACCGTCTTGCCGCAGGAGCCGCCTATGCCTATGGCAACTCGACGGAGGTGCCATACAGCGAACAGTTCTACTGCGGAGGTGCCAACACGGTGCGCGCGTTCACGGTGCGCTCCATCGGCCCCGGCTCCTACCGCGCACCCAAGGACCGCATCAACGGCTACTTTGACCAGACAGGTACATTCACGTTCCTTGCCAACTCCGAGCTCCGTTTCCCCATCCTCGGCCCGCTGGAGGGAGCAGTGTTTCTCGACGCAGGCAATGTGTGGACCCTCAAGGATGAGCCCTCGCGCCCCGGCGGCCAGCTCAAGGGGAGCACGTTCCTGCGCGACCTCGCCCTCGGCACCGGAGCCGGACTGCGATTCAACATATCCATGCTCGTGATCCGCGGCGACCTCGGCATAGGCATCCACGCCCCCTACCACACCTCGCGCCACGGATACTACAATATGGAATCCTTCGGCAAATCCCTCGCCTTCCACCTCGCCATAGGCTATCCGTTCTGATGAATAAGTCGTTGTGAGGCAAAGCGATGTAAAATAATTCGCCAAACTGTTTGGCGGATTGGATGATTTTTCGTAATTTTGCACCGCTGTTTGTGGAGACACAGCAGCACGAACACTAAATAATTCACCCCGGCCGCGTCCGCCACCATACGGATAAAGCCGACAAATCAACAACATCAAGTAACCCACCAATGATCATCGTACAAGTCAAGGAAGGCGAGAACATCGAGAAGGCCCTCAAGAAATTCAAGCGTAAATTCGAGAAAACCGGCATCGTCCGCGAACTCCGCTCACGTCAGGCCTTTGAGAAGCCCTCTGTCACCAACCGCAAGAAGATGATGAAGGCTGTCTATGTGCAGCAGCTTCGTCTCAACGAGGACTAATCATCCCCGCTCCAGCGAGTGAATCTTTTCAACCCCAACCTGTTGTAACTAACCGAAAGGAGGTCTGTAAGACTCAGCAGAGGCAATCCGGCACGTGTGCCGGGACCGCCCGCCATTTAAGACAAACGATAATACACTGTTAATCTCTATTCCCGTCCTCCCGGCGGGGATACCGATCCCACACCGGCGGTGAGAGTCCCGCCCCTCATGGAGGGGTAGTTTTCTCATCGTCGCCGTGTATAGATACCTACCCCATTCAACCGTGAGACATCTCTATGCCATAATCATATGCGCCACCATGCTGTGGCTCGCCGGCTCCTGCCGTCCTTCGGCGGGAGAGATGGACCTCACGGACGTGCGGCTGGAGTGGGACACCGACACTCTGCGCGAGGTGACACCGATGTCTGCGTGGCTTTGTGACGCCCTCCTCAGGCCGGACGATGCAATGGATGTGCTCAGGAGCTATACACGTGACGGCAAGATCTATCGGCAAGACTTTCCCGTGACCTATACGTTGCCCGAATGGGGAGCCGCCGCATGGGAGGTCTATTGCGCCACCGGATCTGAGGAATGGCTGCGCGAGGCTTATGGCGTGATCCTCGCAACGATACGCGCCGAGCGGAGTATTGCCCTCACGGACAATGGTCTCGTCAAGGGTATAGACCCGCACCTCGAGGCGATATATCCACACTGGCTCTCAGAGACAGGGCGAATAGAGAGTCCGTCGCTGTGGGTCAATGTGTTTCACTTCCGCTCGCTCGACGTGGCGGCACTCATGGCCCGTCGTCTCGGCAGGCCTGAAGCCGGACAGATAGAGGCACGCGCCGACGAGATGCGCGAGGCTGTCAACGCCCGCTACTGGACCCCGGTGCGCTCGCGCTATGCGGCGATGCTCTACGGGCCATATTATCCCATTCAGGCCCCGACGGCCAACGTGGCAGCCAATGCCGTCTGCGCCATCACCGGGCTGGCCACTCCCGAGATGAGCACCGCGTTGCTGCGCTCCATCCCGGCTTCAGCCAAGGGGTATGCCGATTTCTATCCGGCCGTGACGGCTGACAGCACGGCCCCCACCCCTCTCTCCAACATTCTCATGGCCATTGCCGCCGCGCGTGTCAGAGACTCCAAGGCTCTGCGTGCTGCCTGCGCAGCCTTGTCGGGCCGTGCCGATGCCGTGATACTCAAAGCTATCTACGGGCTGCGCCTCACCCCGGACGGCATAGAGGTGGCTCCGTTCGTTCCCAAGGAGATCAAGGTGCCGGCAGAGACCGCCGAGTTCAGATATCGCGATGCCACAATCACACTAAGGCTTCAAGGCACCGGCGACCGCATAGCCTCGTTCATGATCGACAGCGTGTCGGCGAAGCCCTTCATCCCGGCCACACTCAGCGGCAGCCATGTCGTGGAGGTGGTGATGGCAAGCAACACTCTCCCCACGCCTATCCCCGTCAGGAACGCTCCCGAGGCCGACGCAGTGCTTCCCGTGGCACCCGCGCCCTCATATAATATATATGTGAATGGTGTACTGGAGCGCAACGACAGTCAGGAGCCGGCGAGACCTGTCCCTGTGGGCGACGTGGTGGATGTATGTCCCGTCTCCGAAGACGGGACAGAGGGATTCAGCCTCACACCGATGATCAATCCCCACTCCATCATCAGCGTCCCGGCCACCACGGTGACCCCGCGACGCCCACCCCTCAACCTGATCAAAGACAGTGAGACGGCTTGGAAATACATCGAGCTCGCCCCGCGCCACAATACGCGCCTCACATTCTATGTCAACGTGCCACGAAGTGGCAAGTATGACGTGAGGATAGCCTACTCCAACGGCTCGACAGCCACTGCGGTGCGCACACTCGGCGTGATGGGGACTGACGGGGCCGACATACATGTGGGTCAGATAGTGTGTCCGCCTGTCAGGAGAATGGACTGGATCACCACAGCCTTGTCGACAGGCACGGAGGTGACACTGGCCGAGGGATCAAACCGCCTGTCCATCACCTACGTCACGGGCACTATACTCCTCAACAGAATAGATCTATTCGAGAAAAAATGACAACAATCGGTATCCTCTCCGACACCCACTCCTGCTGGGACGACCGTTATGCGCTCCACTTCGCAGGATGCGACGAAATATGGCATGCCGGTGACATCGGCGACATCACCGTGCTCGAGCGTCTGCGCGCCATCGCCCCGACCGTAAGGGCCGTGTGTGGCAACGTGGACCACGGCGAGGTGCGCCGTGTGTGCAACGAGACCGAACTGTTCACCGTAGAAGGTGTCCGTGTGTGGCTGACACACGTAGCCGGCTATCCCGGCCGTTATGCCCCGGGGGTGGCCCGGATACTCGAGGACAACCGCATCAATCTCATGGTGTGCGGCCACTCACACATTCTCAAGGTAATGCCCGATCCCCGTCTCGGCCTCCTTCACATCAATCCCGGAGCAGCCGGCTATCACGGCTGGCAGAAAGTGCGCACACTGGTGCGCCTCACCATCGACGGCGGAACGATAAAAGATCTCGACGTCATCGAGCTGGGCACCCGGGCAGCCGATTGATGCGATGGCTCAGAAGGGCCGTCACATGGTCGCGCATCCACGGCACGGACAGCACCCACGGCCGTGCATAGTCGGGATGAAACACCCCCAGCGTCATCGAACTGACCCTGATACCGTACTTGCGCTCGAGGATACAGGCATAAATATTGAGCTGCAGGGCATAGTGCCAGTAGGCACAGTCATGCAGATTGGTGAACGGATGATAGCCGGTCTTGCCATATCGGCTGCGATGGACAATTTTCCCGTTGCGGTCCACGAGCTTTGACGAACGCTTCCAGTCCCACAGATTAAAGCGCCCCGAGGGGGTCAGCTCGAGAAAGTCGAGAGTGCCGGCTATCCCGTAGTCCTCGTCATAGATGCTCCACTCGGTCCTGTAGGGTGAGAGGGAGGAATCCGATGCAAACAGCCTGAACAGACGCATCGCATCCGTGTTGTCGCCCGTATCCTCGCCGAGATAATATTTCTCTATATTGTCGTGCATGGCCGTGCCGAGCTCGCGGGCACGTCGCCCCTCCTCGGCCCAGCGGTGGATTATCTCCTCAGGGGTCACCCCTTCGCGCAGGGCCACGCGCGGAGCCCATTCCTCGGGATCAAAGCGCGGGAAATACTCCTCGATCACATTGGTGACCGAGCGTAGTTCCATGCCGTTGTGATAATACACATGTTCGGCAGGGTCAAATGTCAGAAATTGGTCGCGCGAGTGAGCGTTGCGGTCGTTGAAGTCGGCCCGCATCATTGAGCCGCCTCCCCGGCCTTGGCTTCATCCCACAGGCTGTCCATCTCGGCGAGAGTCAGTTCGCGGATTGATTTGCCCATCTCTGCGGCACGGCGCTCGATGTGGTTGAAACGTCGGATAAACTTGGCATTAGTGCGCTCGAGGGCGTTCTCGGGATTGATGCCATAGAGACGCGCCGCATTGACCACGGCAAAGAGCAGATCGCCCATCTCGGCTTCCATCTCCGAGGGATTCTTCTGTGCCACGCTCTCTTCAAACTCGGCTATCTCCTCCTTCACCTTGGCCCACACATCCTCGCGTTTCTCCCAGTCAAACCCCACATTGGCGGCTTTCTCGGTGATACGGTCGGCCTTGATCATGGCGGGGAGTGCCACGGGGACGCCAGAAAGGACGGTCTTGTTGCCCCCTTTCTCCTTGAGCTTGAGCTCCTCCCAGTTGCGGAGCACATCATCAGTGCCCCCCACCTCAGTGTCGCCAAACACATGCGGATGGCGATAGATGAGCTTGGCGTTGAGGGCGTCGCACACATCGGCTATGTCAAAGGCTTCCTTCTCCTCGCCTATCTTGGAATAGAAAAGTACATGCAGCAACACGTCGCCCAGCTCCTTGCGGATATTGACATTATCCTCCTTGATGAGGGCGTCACAGAGTTCATAGACCTCCTCGATGGTGTTGGGGCGCAGCGACTCGTTGGTCTGCTTGGCGTCCCACGGACACTTCACCCTGAGGATGTCGAGCGTGTCGATGACCCTGCCCAGAGCCTCTATCTTCTCAGCGCGGGTATGTCGGCTCATCTCACGGGGATTTTCTCGATGCGACGCTGGTGGCGGCCACCCTCGAAGGGGGTCGAGAGAAATGCCTCGAGGATATCAATGGCGGTCACGGGGTCGATGAAACGCGCCGGGAGCACCAGCACATTGGCGTCGTTGTGCTGACGGGCCAGCTTGGCCAGCTCCACGTTCCAGCAATGGGCGGCGCGGATTCCCTGATGCTTGTTCATCGTCATGCCTATGCCGTTGCCCGATCCGCAGATGGCGATGCCGGGATAGCACTTGCCGCTCTCCACGGCCTCGGCACACGGATGTGCGAAGTCGGCATAATCGCAACTCTCGGCCGAGTCACAGCCGAAGTCCACGAATTTCACATCGTGCGATTCGAGATAGCCCTCGAGAATCGTCTTGAGTTCATATCCGGCGTGATCCGAGCAGAAGCCCACGGGTACACCCGCCTTGAGCATATCGTAGTTCATGTGTAGTGATAATATCGGTTAGTGGTAATATTCTGAGAGACGCTGAAGGGTCAGTAATCGTCGTCACCGTCATGTAGCGTGCGGTTGACAATGGCGTTGAGCGGACGCATCACATTGACCAGCGTCTGGCTCCAAGCCATCTCGAAGTCGTCGCGCATGGCGTTGACCGTCATGGCGAGCAGTTCCTCGTCGAGCGAGCCTTTGATAGCCTCGGTGAAATTGTAGAACACCTGAAACAGATCGCAAAGCCCTTCGGCGACACTCGCACCGATGGGAGTGTCGGAGTATTTCATCTCCTCCTCAAACACCTCGAGATACACGTCATCCGGCCCGAGAAGATTTTCTATCTTGAGGCGCAGCGACTCATAATAGTCCTCCTCGAGATAGTTGTCGAGGCCACCCTCCTCAGCATCGGTGACGGTGACCATGCGGGTGAGGTCGGTAGCCGCTATATAGATCCTCGGCAACAGGCGCACCACTGCGGCGGTAAAGTCGCGGGCATCCATCCCCTCGACACCTTCGAGCGTGGCACAGTATTCGCGACACAGCCCTATCAGGCTCAGGGTATTAGGCTTTAGGTCCATAGAGATTGTTGGATTTGATATATTCATAGACACCCGCAGGGAGGAAATAGGTCATATCCTTACCGCGGGCCACACCCTGACGGATGAAAGTGCTCGAGATGTCGGTGGTGGGAGCCTTGATTATCTCCACACGGTCGTCAAAGATAGTCCCTATGGGATAGCCGGGACGGGGATAGACCATCACACCATAGTCGTCGAGGATCTCCTCAGCGTCCTTCCACTGCTGGAATATCTTCCAGTTGTCTGCCCCGATGATGAGCTTGAAGGTGTGGCGGGGATACTTCTTGGTGAGATAGCGGAGGGTGTTGATGGTATATGACGGACGTGGCATCGAGAGCTCTATATCGTTCACAGCAAGTCCCTTGTGATTGCCGATGGCTATGTCGAGCATCTTCAGGCGATACACATCGGGGATCAGGTCGGCTGTGTTGATCTTGAGCGGATTGAGCGGAGAGAGCATCAGCCACACCTCGTCAAAGCCCGCATACTGCCTGAGATAACTCGCCAGCATCATGTGGCCGATATGTACGGGGTTGAATGACCCTCCCAATAGTCCGATATTCATTGTTTCGTTTCAGTAGTGCTGTATCAGTTTACAAATTTCTTGATTATCTCACCCACCTCATCGACGGCGGTAGCGAGATTGTCATTGACCACCGTGTGGTCAAACTGCGGGGCGAACGACAGTTCATACTCCGCCCTTCCCACACGCTCATCTATCTGCTCGGGGGTCTCCGTGCCTCGGCCCACGAGGCGCGAGCGGAGAGCCTCCACGCATGGAGGGGCTATGAAGATGCTCACGGCGTCGGCGTCATAGAGCCGCTTCACGTTCACACCACCCTTCACATCAATGTCGAGTATCACATTGTGGCCTGTCTCCGTGATGCGCGCCACCTCTTTCTTGAGCGTACCGTAGTAACGGCCGGGATACACCTCCTCATACTCCACAAACTCATCTGCCGCGATGGCGGCCCTGAACTCGTCGTCGGTGAGGAAGTAGTAGTTCACTCCATGCCGCTCACCCTCGCGAGGCTGACGGTTGGTGGCCGAGACAGAAAACCGCATGTCGATCTCTCCACGGTCCAGCAGAGCGTGGATTATCGTAGACTTGCCACACCCCGAGGGTGCGGAAATGATGATGACTTTACCCTTTCTCATCTCAGAGCACATTGAGCACCTGTTCCTTGATCTGTTCGAGCTCGTCCTTCATATTCACCACGAGGCGTTGCATCTCTGAATGGTTGCTCTTGGAGCCAAGGGTGTTGATCTCGCGCCCCATCTCCTGAGCTATGAATCCGAGTTTCTTGCCTTGGGCGTCACCATCGGCCTCCATGGTCTGCAGGAAGTACTCGAGGTGCTGTCCCAGACGCTGTTTCTCCTCGTTGATGTCGAGCTTCTCGATGAAGAAAAACATCTCCTGCTCGAGGCGCGAGCGGTCAAAGTCGACCTTGCCCGTGAGAGCGGCAAGCCCCTCCTCCATACGCGCACGGATGCGGTCGAGCCTCTCCCCCTCATAGCGGGGCACCTCGGCCAGCTTATCAGCTATATGCTTTATCCTCACGGCAAAGAACTCCTCGAGCTTCTCGCCCTCGGCGCGCCGATAAGCCTTGAGACCCGCGAGGGCATCCTCGAGGGCTGCGAGAGCGGCATCAGTCTCGGCCTTGTCGGCCTCGGATGATGTCTCGTTCTTCATCGAGTCGGGGAAGCGCAGCAGCAGACTATACCAATCGGCCGGCTCGGGGAGCCCGAGCTCGTCGCGCATGGCCTTGAGACGCACTGCATACTCACGGATGGCGGGGATATTCAGCGACTGCTGTGCCTCGCCTGCGATGGTCTCCATGCTCACGGTGACGTCGACTTTGCCCCTGAGCAGGGAGGCGGCGATGCGGTTGCGCATCTCCAGCTCCACACCACGCAAAGCCGATGGAATCCTCATGGCCACATCGGCCTGTTTGGAGTTGAGCGATTTAACCTCGACCGTGATCTTCTTGCCGGGAAGCTCGGCCACGCCTTTCCCGAAACCGGTCATTGAATACAACATTGGTCTTAATTGCTGAATTGGTTTGTGAGCCACAAAGTTACTCAAAAACGACAAATAAGCCAAATAATTCTCCCTATTGTATCCCGCTTATATCCTCCCGGGGGCTGCGAGGGGGCATGAATCACTGCCCCGGTCACTTCCCGAGGATGTTCTCGAGTGTGGCCACTGTGGGATTGAGGGCCACGACCTTACCCGAGGGATTCACCAGATAGGAGGCATAGCCCTCTGTAGCATGATAGGCGGGTGCCGATGCGCCCCGTCGGGTGTCAGAGATGTGGAATTGCGTGGAGCGGTCGAGGCCGTCATGGCTCACTATGCGGTCATACAGACGTCGGTTATCGTCGGTGTTGACTGAGAGGAGGCGCAGATTGGAGTTGCGGTGTGTGCGCAGGAATCGGTCATACTCTCCGGCTGCGAGGCGCGACACGGCGTTGTGTGAGTCCCAGAAGTTGACAAGGACATATTTACCCTTGAGTGATGACAGGTCGACACTCCCCGTGCCGTTGACGGCTGTGTCGATGTGTGGCACGGCATGAGGATCGGTGTCCTCGTAATTTACCCTCACGGCAAAGAGGCCCACCATCAACACCACCACGACACAGAAAATAATGTATCTTACGGTATTGTTCATAGTCATATTCATTACATGTAAATAAACAACACTCGTCATGGGGTCCGGGTTCATGCCGGGACGCCGGTTGAGCCACCCCACACTGGCATAAAGCAACAAAAACACCGGTTTTGGCAAACTTTTTCCAAAAAACATTTGGTTTTTCAAAACAAAGTCTATAAATTTGCAGCATAGTAAAACAACCCTCTCATTCCACTGATCATAACCCCCGACACTCCTCTCTCACACCCCAACAATACAATAAGGTACACAAAAGGTTTAAGAAAGCTTTTATCTACATTCCTTTATATTTCAACCCGTCGCAGACCATCGGCCATCCCCGCAAGGGGCGTCCGGTGGTCTGTGATTGCTATTCGGTTATTGCTGTTCCGTGATTGCTATGCGAGGATTATCTCCACTTCACGCCGTTGGACAGCGATGAGCGTTTGTCATATTTAAGATCGGACAGGAGCGAAGACTTGACGGAAATATGGAAGTTGTAGCTCTTGTACGGACCCACGGGGACGAAGCTGGCTCGCATCGTGAAGCAGTGCATGTCGCGCGAGATGTTGCAGTTCATATAGGCCAGCTTGTGAGTGTCAAAGTTGTACGAAGCCGAGAATCCGAGATTCCAGTTGGCTGTTGGGCGCAGGTTGCCTGAGAAGGAGAGATTCTGGGTGAACTTGCCCTTATACTCGAGCTTCTTGTAGTCAAACTCGCCATAGCCGTAGTTGACCGAATAGTTGAATGTCAGATTCCACGGCACACTCCAGTCCATATATCCGTTGGGGCCTATCTGAATACCGTTTTTCTTCTTGCCTCCGGATGCGCCTCCCGGCTGGCCCCCCTGATAGTCGGATGTGTCGTCGGCAAACTGCTGATTGGGATTCTCGTCCCCCTTGTTGTCTTTATTGCCGTCATTCTTGTCACCGCCGCCAAACAGCTTCTTGAAGGTCTCGTTGTTGAGCGTATAGCTGAACGATGTGCCGGTGCTCGAGAGTTTGCCCCAACCCTTGCCGTTAGCGATGCGCAGCTTATTGATGCGCACGGGATTGCCTGCGGCATTGAGGCCATACATATACACGTCCCATGTGGCCGAGAGGTTGAGGTTGAAGTTCTTGACCAGACGGAGCATGATCGAGGTGTTGAGGTTGGACCATCGCATGGAGTCTGCAGCGAAGTTGTAGCTCTGACTCAGCGATAGGTTCTCGATGAGCGACACTTTCTTCTCGCCCGTCGAGTCGTTGTCGTTTCTCACCTTCATCTCGAGGTTGTTTGAGAGCGATATGCTCAGCGAGCCTGTCTTGCCTGAGCCCGGCACTCCAAACAGAGAGTTGGGAAACATGGAGTATTGCTTTGTCTGCAGCTGTCCGCGCGAATCTGTATAGCTGTAGTTGCCATAATATCCGAAGAATGGCGAAGCAAAGTCCGGAGCGCCTGAGAATGACACCGTCGGGGTGGCCACCCAGCGTATCATCTTCACCTTCTTGCCGAGGAACGGGAGGGGCTGGAAGAACCCGTAGACCTTGGTCGAAGCACCGACGGAGGCGGTGAAGTCCCATACATTATAGAAGCTGTATGTGGTGTCGAGCACCTCGGCCGAGGCATTGGGGTCCCACTGACGGCGTATCTTGCGTGTGTACATGCGGTCGGTGAGACTGATGGTGGGAGTGACGTTGAAGTACTTGAGCACGTTGAACGTGGCCGAGATAGGCACGGTGTGCTTAATGCCGTTGCGCCAGTCCTTGATGAGGCTTTTCTGGAAAAACTCATCCTGCTGTGCCGTGAGCGAGTTGTTGAGCTGGCCCGAGTAAGAGAGTTTGATCTTCTCATACCATTTCTCGGCTCCGACGGCACGCTTGCGCTTGAAGGGATAGACCTGCGAGAGAGACACCGTGACATTGGGAAACGACACGGCGAGAGTGGAGTCCTGCGACCTCTGCGACACATTGGCTGTGGTGGAGATAGACCACTTGGTGTTGGGGACCCTGTAGGTCATGTTGATGGTGGAGCTCTTGGTGTTCTCGGT
>CAZAWC010000030.1:0-21924 GCA_964488595.1 uncultured Staphylococcus sp.
TAAGAAAGGATTAATGATTTTGTATTAGATTAGTTTTTTGAAATGGTGTCGGGCGTCCATGCGTCCGACACCTTTTTTTATAATAGGAATTAAATAAAGGTAAACAAACACACAATATAAAAGGCTTACTTCGGATGGTTACATTCATCGGAGTTAGTTCCAATCGAGAAAGCAAAGTTTAAAAACAGTGCATTTTGGATAAGCCCTAATAAAATCAGCTGACCTATCATCTCCGATTGCCGATTTGCTCAGATACCCACTTTCAATCCATCCAATAATTCGTTCACGACTGACTATTGTACCTCGTTCTGCGTTTTTATAATCCAATGCCCATGCTGCGTCAACCTCCATACCGTTCCTTTCAACCCACTGCCAACCATCCCATTGGGACAGCAATGCCTTACCAAAATATAGACAGAGACGGTCAAGAGGCCGATTGTCCTTATACATATTAAGGATAATATCTACTACCATTTCAATCCTCTGCTTCAATGTTATCACATTCCGCCTGATGTGTTTCCTCCACGATTTTCTTAATTACCAGTTCGTAGAATTCTTCCCAATCCCCTCCCGAAGTATCTTTAGACTCCTTTACGAACTTTATCAGTCCATTTGCATTGTCTGTAGGCATGATGCACTGATAGGCATCTCCAAAGACTTGCGGAGACACCATGTCGCAGTAGTTTTTTTGAATATACTCATATTATTTAATTCTAAGTCTTTAATTTCTTGATAGGTTGTATGCCTGCCAAGGGTTTTCAGAGGCTTTCACATGAGCATTCGCAGCATATCTAAGTTGCGTTTTATAGTTGTCCTGTGCTTTTCCACACACCAAAGCTGTATCAGAAAACACCTATCCAACAGAAATAGGCGTAGACTCCGAGCTGCAGAAGAGTGAGTAGAGGCACCGTGACATAAAACAACGGTTTGCGCAATTTATGGTTGAAAAGAAACATTGCGCACAGCGCCCCGAGCCCACCTCCCAAAAAGGCGAGAATGATGAGAATTGCTTCAGGAATGCGTCGCTGCTCAAGCAGAGCTTTGCGCTTATCCCAGGCATAGATGCAAAACGTCATG
Source organism: uncultured Staphylococcus sp. (assembly GCA_964488595.1). Lineage (GTDB taxonomy): Bacteria > Bacteroidota > Bacteroidia > Bacteroidales > Muribaculaceae > Duncaniella. Next base: position 1,078 of record CAZAWC010000030.1, read on the forward strand.
AAGTTAAAGAGCCAGAAGATCCACTGCCACAGTACTGAATAGAAAAAATCGTTGAAAATCATATTGACCAGAAAAACAGATAGGAAATAAAAAAATCACCCAGCCATGCCACAGCTAAGATTATAGCAAGGGCTAAAATGATGTTGACAAGCACGTGCCACCACGCTTTCTCTACCCTTGTCAGCTCTACAATTAGATATTCATGCTCGTCGGCTTCAAGGGTGAAGGGAATTGGGTCATGTTGGGCGTTCGGCTCTATGATTTGAGCTGTGAGTCTTACATCAGGTTCAAATGCACGGGCATCAAACTCCGCTGTTCCGCTTTCGTCAAGAGTCAGGATCTCTGATTTCTCGCCTTGTCGCAGCACGACCTTTTTATTTGCATATGGGAGGCCGGTGGAGGCTATCATCTGCAACGAATTCCGGATGAGCTTATGCTCCCGATAGATTTGGTAGACTAAGAGATTCTCTCCGGCAGTGATCAGATGTGACATGGGCTCCACGTTTGAGAATCCGTCTCTGACCTCGACAAGTGTACCTTCCGGAAGTTCGGCCGTGAAGATGCGGCCGTCTGCATTGGTCAGTACTTCTTTTTTGTCATTATCGACGATCACAGAAAGAGGATAGTCGCTTACCGGAATGCCATCTTGGTCAACGCACTGGATTGTGAGCACGGATTTTAGTATGACGGGCGGAGGTGGCACCACCGGAGTGGCGAAAGCAAAGCTAAGATCCACCTCCAGCATTTCTGCCATTACGCATTGGCTCTGCCCCTTGCATTTTGCTTCTATCATTTCGCCCGGAAAATATGGGAGAGAAAGCGAGGCCAGGCCATCGCCAGAGGTGGTCAAGCTGTATGTCTTGGAGTGGTAAAGAACCGAGACTAATGTATCAGTCAGCGGTTTATCATCCTCAAGGGCTGAAACCCGGAGGTTGAGATATTGAGTGACATCATAGATGTATTGCTCCTTGCCCTGTTCGATTGAAAAAGTGAATTGCTTTCCGGAATAGCTGTCACGGATCTCAATCTTTGTGTCAACCTTCTGTTGCCCGAGGCGATACAAGCCGTCGGCATCTGTCGAGCACGGCTTCTGTGTTCCGCTCTTTGTTAAAATCGTAAAATTATGTCCCGGTTGCAGCTCACCATCAATGGTAAAGCCTATAACCGATTCCGTCACCATGGGCACCGTGATGGGCACCGGGTCGGGAATCACGTACTTGCGACGCGAGTTTGAGAATCCCCATCCGGCGATGAGGATACGCAGATCTTCACCGGAGTCTTTAAAGAACACATACTTCCCCAGATCGTTTGGAAAAGAAAGAATCTTGTCGGCAAGTTGGGGGTTTGATGAAAGTCTCTGCCTCACACTTAAGCGCACTTCTTCAATTTTGTCCTTAATGGCATGCTCTTGGGCTGCAGAAGCTGTGGCAAGCGGGGCCCACCCTGTCTCGGGCGAGACCCACGTGTATCCTTTAGAGACTGTTATCATTCTGGCAAAATGCCTGGCATCTTCGCCCAGATAAAATTCCAGACGGGAGTTTGCGTGCTCGCCTGCATTTATCTTATACCCCCCGAGTTGCCATACTATTTCTTGGTTTGATACGGTTAAAATATTTGGCATAGCTCTTAACGGGTCTTTAGGTTCATTACTTCGGTGATGATGGCCTCCACCTCGGCGTTCTTCTTAAGCGGAGTGGTCGTTACCCACGCCCTGTACTTCTCGAATTGCAGACGGAGGTAAGGAATACGGTTGATCCGGTCTTTTATATCGTCACTATATCGCTCAAAGGTCGGTTCCATCTTCTTTGCGCAGTCCATATTTAATTGTTCGCTGTCTGTTTCTATATTATACTCTGCGCTTTTCTTCTTATTATTAATTGATATCATAGATTGAAATGCCTGTACGGCTTCTATATATCTAGCAAGTGAAATATCCAATGAATCCATTTCCAGAAACTGTCCGGGAGTAAAATTCTTCTTGTAAGGATCAATTTTACGTTCAAAAATATTTCGCGCGTTCACGATGTTTGGAATATTAAATTTCTCATGCAGCAGCTGTGTCATTGTGGCCACTAAATCGCAATGATTAATCGCTTTATCAATGGAGTTTAAGATACCCTTAACCTCTTTATCTTTGTCATATGGCTCAAATTCGCTCCTCATCATTTTCAATTTCTTAGGGTCCATCTTCGAGAAGGGCAATTTCAGGTATTCACTATATTCTTTCGAGAATTTATTCGTAAGAAATTCCTTCTTGAAGGCAACTAATGGCGCGTATTCCTCGTTCAGAGAGTCGATAGTAGCATTTAGAACTTCAATTTGTCCTTTCTGATTCTCGATATGCGTTTTATAATTATTGTTTTCAGCTATGAGAGCTTCAGTGCCGGATTGCAAAGCAGCAACTTTCTGATTCAGGATGTCAACCCCTTCACGTTTCTTTAGCTTGTCTACTTCCTTGGAAAGACTTTCAATTTTTTGGTTCAGCCTTTCGATTTCCTTTGTCTTTTCGCTCAGATCTTTCTGTAGTTGCTTGTTCTGATTTTCCAACTCCTTATGTTCTGTCTGGAGTTTGTTGTATAAGTCGGTGATTAGCTGTTCAGGAGAGAGATCTTTCGGCTCCTGAGCTATAATTGCCTGCCCCCACAGAAGTATTGCTGAGAGGCAGATATAAAACAGATGTTTATCTTTAAACATAATGATTAGACGCTACTTTAGTGTTCAGCTTTACCTCTGTGCTCCGCAATAAGGCTTATTTATATCTTCCATTCTATTTTTGAAATTACTTAAAGACGAATTATCTTTATCCTTGTTTTCCGGATATACATACTCTTCGGCATAATACCTTACGTATCTGCGTTTTAACGAATCCAGGTCCATTTTATTCTGATCGCTTTCACGATAGGCATCTTGGATCTGCCTTGAGAGCTTAGTCCAATAATTCTTTTCGGCAGTTCTGAGCCGCTTATCTACTTGAATGGCGTTTTGAATATATGAAATATTTGAGATGTACTTGAAGTTTTCGTTATTTCTTAAATTATCTCTCAGGGATAAGCACTTCGTGTAATGGTTTTTAAATGAATTCCACTTACCGGTATTTGCGTTAAAGTTCGGATCGATATAGAATGTCTGCTCACCAAAATTGACGATGTTGTCGTGCAGTGCTATTTTCTCTTTTGCTGCTTTGACTTTAGGCAAAGCATTCTCGTCATTGAAGTGTGATTGAATCGCACTATGTAACTTCTTGATTTTTTCTTTGCTGCAATTCGACTTGGATAATTCGTGATTGAGTTCCTGTACGAGTTTATCTGATGCCAGAACATTAATGCGCTCCACTAAGATTTTATAATCCCCGGGATGACTCTTTTCGAGGTCGGCTTCGTTTTGTTTAGCATCGCTTAAGTCTTGTGCGTAAAGGTCTTCGTTCCATATAGCAGCATTCTTCCAATGCTCTTCAACAGAATCGTTAAGTCTGGCAAAAAGAGGGGTGGAATGTATTATGGATGTATCAGTTACATGGTTGCCTGTTAAATAAGTCACACCATAAAACAATCCGGCAATCGCACCGATGATTATCAATAATTTGAGGTATTTCATTTCAGGAATTATTTTTCAGGTACTTGGTATTATCTTCTTCTGCCAGTACGGTTTCTATCCTGATTTCTAACATCAGTCGAAGTGGTATCTGATTTTAACTCTCGGCTATCTGGTAGATCAAGGAATGAATTAAACTGGCCTTCTTTAAGTTTCTGATTTACTTTTGCCTCTTCTTTTGGCCCAATCAAGACACTATTTCCATTACTATTAGGTCCTTTGTCCCATACCGCTTTTAGGCGCACGAAGTTAATTGAGTCAAGTATATCTTTAGCGTCTAAAGAGGCTTTTTGAATATCACCCATTTTTCTTGTCGTCGAATTCTCAATAACTTTTACCACCGAAATGTAAGCCTTGACTTTCTTACTAAAGGCATCTATTTCGGGGACTATTTTCGCCTCCGGGGATAGGCTGTCAACCCAAGCCTCCATGTTATGAATCTGAGCGAACGTTACGCCTTCTTGGCTTAAGGTGTCTGAATACAGTTTAAGGAGAGCTTGGTATTCTTTCACTTTTGGAGCGCCATCAACTTCGGTAGTCTGACCGGTCGATTCATCTTGAAGTGGTTCATGTTTTCTGAAAAGGCCTTGGAGCTTTGAATAACCCCAAATCGATAAGAAAGCAATAAGGAAAACGCCAAGCACATAGGCAAAGATTTTGACTTTCAGCCGATTGTCAGCGTTGTCGAGCCATCTTAACTTGTTAGTGTCATCTTTTTTTACGATGATCTCAGGCTTCTTTTTGCTAAGACTGCATCTTTTGTTCTCCCGCACTTTAATTGTATCAGTTACTATACTGAGAGTATATTCTCCTGCCCACTTTTCAGGGATTTCAAATTTTGTTTCCCATCCGCGATTTGTCTGATCAAAATAGCAATTAAGACTAAAGGATTTAGCTTTGCTTTTAAATCTCACACGATATTCTCTTGACTCGTTAGAGATATCTTTCGGATCCTCTAATATTAAGGTAACGGGAATTATGCTCCCGGAATCCATAGGATTGGGGTATGGGATTGGTTTTCGCTCAGATTTTTGTTCGGGTTTTGGCTTTGGGACCTCTTTGATTGGAATGGAAAGACGATCGTCAGCAATTATCCAAACACCGCCGTCTATCGTGTATTTATTGGGGTCTTTAATCTTGACATCAAATTTATTTGTCAAATACGCAGTGATTTCTTCACCGCGGAGTTCTATGACATTACCCGGCAGGATAGGAAATTCCTTCCCACCCCATTTAATACTCAGATTGTTATAGACATGGTTTGAGGGTGACACACCTGTGACGCGTACATTTATCCGTTTCTTCTTCTCAGCTGGTTTGGGTATGGTCACAACAATTCGCTCATTAGCCTCATCAACTTTCACAAAGGGATTTTTGCCTTCGCGCACCTCGTTAATGGTGAATTTCAGCTCGGTATTTTCATAGGCTCTGCGGTCCTTGTTGAGCCTTGCAAGCACGTCGATGGTGATGAGATCATCGTAGCCATAATGATACATCGGGAGTTGGTGGGTGATGTTTATAACGCCATCGAAGATCTCGTATTTAATCCTGCGCGGAATCTCAAGGAGAGGGAAGGTGGGGGCGCTCTCGGAATTCTGCGCTACCACTATTTCCTTATACTCCGTGAATTCGGGATAGTGCACATCCTTGAAAAGCAATTCTGTGGTCGGGTCATTGGCAAGAATAACCCCTAAAGACTGAGCCGTGGCCGACATCGGGCGATGCCTGCCTTCAAATTTCTCTAACGGATAATTTTTCAGAACTTCTTCAAACACCTCAACTGAAGGGAACTTCTCCTTAAACTTGTATTTCCCCGGCACTCCGGGCACAGGTGTTAGAGCTTCTTTTTCAAGGACCGTCTGAAGCTCAATGAGCAATTTATAAGGGGAGATTCCACCGGCCAGTCGGTATCCCCGGGGAATCGAAATCGACAATTTCAACGCTCCGTCGCGATTTGCATCATAGGCCTGAATGTATTTGGGATTGTATACCAAGGTAAACTGGGTATAAGTCTCCCTGATGCCGATGGTATAATACGTCCGGTTCATTCCCATTCCGGGCACGCCCAGATTCAGGAGAAGAGGAAAAGGCGGACGGTTTAAGAGTAGCAATCCTTCCCAGCCGGCCTGGTTAAGGCGAGTGCCAAAAATCGCTAATGATATAAGGGGATTGGTCATAAGTTTGTTTTTTTACGACGGTGTTGATTACTTTAAGATGGGTTTGTTTACGAGAGCGAGGAATTTATCCATAAAGGTCTGCTTCTTTTCACCGGTAACATTGCCACGGATCACATTGATGAGCCGACCTGCGTCAGTGTCATCATATTGATAGATGCCGCCGACATAGAATCTGCCGAGGCTGAACGTATAGAGCTTTGGCAGGCCGTTGGTGGCCACATTGATTCCGTATTGTTCGCAAAGCTCTATCAGGGGGCGGAGCAGGGGTTTGTACCGAGTCATGAAAAGATCAAATGCCTTCTCGTCACGCTCTACATCGTTGCCGCACATGTCAGCTTTTGTAACGATAATATGGATCGAATCCACCTTTCGCATAATGGTCTCGTTTTCAGGGAGGGTGAAAAGGTCCACCATGCGTTTTAAGGTGGTGCGCTGGTTGATATTCACACGAGTTGTGGTTTGATAGGTATTACCCTCGGAATCTGTAACATTTTGAATGCGATTGAATGACACCACTGTGGCCGTTGGATCCACAATCAGGAAGAAAGCTTTGCGGTTGTTGTTGGCCAGAAGCTGAGGCACACCTTCGCCCATATCACCGAGCGAAACCTCCCCCTCGGGATTTTCAGCCAATTTGAAAGCAAAATCTTCGCCGGCCATTTCCACGAGGTTCAGATAGTGATTTTTGTCCCCGTTGGGAATCTTGGCCTGTAGAGTGGCCACATAATCAGCCGGAGTTTGGCCGATTGTGAATCCGGCATCGAGATGTTGCTGAAGAGCAGCAGCGTATGGGCCTCCGGCAACAACGGTATTAACGTCAATATCCGGAGATCCGATCAGACCCATCAGGATACAGCTCTTTCCGGTGGCCGGTATGCCGAAGAAATACACATCAGTACGCCCTTCGGCACATTCCTTCCGGCATTTGGCTATTTCGGTGTTGATGTCGGGCAATCCGGTGCGCACGGCATCGAAGTTGCGAAGTATCTCAAGTGAGTCTGAGGTGACAACACCATTATATATGAGATCGTTCTCTGAGAATATGCCTTCACTAAGGTAATAAAGGAGGTCGTCAATGCTATATTTTGTGGCCATGCTTTTCATTCGGTCGATTTCTTCGGCTTTTAATTGCATAAGCAAGATGTTTGCTTCGGACATAAAAGGCGAATCGGAATGTTCCTGCACGTATCCAAAGATGCTTCCCAAATCTCTATTTGATTTAATGGCTTGCCATTGCGAGTACTCACTGACAGCTCTATTAGCCTCACCAACATGACGTCCTGAAGGGAAAAGACGCAAGTACTCGTTGATTCCGGTGATGGTGGATGAGCCATTATTCCACACCGCATCATCGATTTCGTCGAGATGCACGGTCCGGGGATATTTTCGGAGATAATCGCACAGAGATCGCGTGCTGAATTGGTCCACATTATCCCAGTCCTGTTGCTCGCGACGCTGTTTCTCCTCTCGCTCAGCTCTATCCAGATCCTGGAGTTTTTGCTTAGCTTCGTCTACGTGATTTTCAGCCGGATTTTTGGCTTCCCATCTTACAATGTATTCTTCGAGTTTCAGTCGTAGCATGACAGGGTTTGAGCCGAACAGAGCCACAATCTCTCCCCATTCCTTGATCTCCCGGGGGTTGGGTCGGCTCCTCAGAGCCTCTTCTACCTGCTTTTTCTTTTCCTCGTTAACGAAGACAAAGTCATCAGGATAGGATATGGTGTTCTTGTCAATGTATTCGAGCAATTTTGCAACCGCCAGATTGGCCAATTGCTTCTTTTGTGCGTCGGTTAGTGGCATAACATTTCAATTTTTAAGGATTTGACCTCCATCATGGGTGAGACTGCCGGCCTTTACACCCACTTTTGAGGAGCGAAAAGCCACGAGGTAAGAAAAGAGGATTAGAAAGAATAAAAATATGCTGGTAACAACACCGGAAACAGCTAAGCCGTTTATATTGGCTATTTTTTCCTGAAAATCCTTTGGGGTGTCTGGGGAGAATTTTTTGTAAGAATAATTATTAAGACCGAGCTCAGCACCACTGACATTGAAGGGTAAAGATTTCGAGAACTCTGTGATAGTTCTTTTAATGTCTTCTGAAAGCTCGCCTACGCCGGGGATAACATATGGAAGTTCGATAATATTCCATTTCTCTATTTCTGTACTATTATTTTCAATCCTTTTCATATATGTAGCGTAAAGGTTTGCCCCATCAGTCTGCGATAAATCTTGTATTTTCTGCTGCCATCTATCGAAAAAAGATTTTATGTTTGTTGTATACGGCTTTCCGTCTTCTGCGACAGTGATTGAGTTTTTACTGCAAAACTTTCTTAATTCCGAATTGCAATATTGTACATTATTCAGCTGTGCGCAAAAAGAGCGTAGGTTACTCTCTTCGGTTTCCTTATATTTATCAAGAGCGTTCTTCAAGTTTTCCAGATCCTCTCTCCCCGCTGATTTAAGCTCTGCTGAGGCTGAGTTAATGTTGAAGAATTTCGATAGCACCGGCACCGTGGCTGCGCAGCTTAATACAAATACTCCCAAAAGCACAAATTCAACGATGCGCCATTTACCGAAATCGGTCTCGGCACGCTTTGCTTTGAGTAGCAGAAATAAGATCAGGCCTATGCCAATTGTGCATCCAATGGCAGAAAGAAGCGCAATGCCGCTGCTTGTGCCGCCATAGCTCCAGCCCAAAAAGAGGAATAGGCATAAGGATAGCAGCCCGAGGATTGAGATGATATCCGCGATAGAGAAGCCATCGTCCTTTTTTGCGTTTTTCGATGGCGAGGGTGAATTCTTGTCTCTCATGAAATGTTATATTTATTATTCTTTTAATCTTGATTTTACTTTCTTGATATAATAGGTCAAGTTAATCCCGGATTCGGATGTCTCATCGCATAAGAGCAGGCCGTTCTTGTCCGGCTTGCACTTAACCGTTGTAGCCTGATAGACCATATTTTTGGATGCGCATCGCTGTCGTGTTGAAGTCCAGCCCAAGGATGTAGGAGTCCAATGCACAGTGACTGAACCTACAAAGTCGAGCATCGTGCCGGTTTCATAAATAATGGATTTTCCCGAATTGGAGTTAGGGAATTCATAGTAACACCTCACCATCTCTCCCGTTGGCTCTCCGTTGCTGTCCACGGCTCTTAATAGAGTGACAGATTGCCAAAGACCGACGAGTTTATTGTGGTCTTTGAGAATATCATCGTATGAGGCGAAATTATCTTTCACCTTCTTCAAGGCGTCCTTTATGCGAATCACCGGGCCGATGGTTGGGTCGCCATCCGATGGCTTCCGGCCGGTCTGCTGAAGGATTGTGATGATCTCCTGATTGGTGAGCGTTGGGTCGAGGCTTTTCATCAGAGCCACTGCGCCCGACACCAATGGAGCAGAGAAGCTTGTGCCGTCGCCTATATTATAACTATTGTAAGGCATGGCTCCGACCATACCCACACCTGGAGCCGAAACCGTGGAGGCATGCTCATCATATTGCTCCAAGTTACCGAAATTTGAGAAATCGGCTTTACCGAGCCGCTTATTCACAGCCCCTACCCTGATTGCATTATCCGAGCGCTTCGAAGGATCCAAACTGGAGAAAACAGTTTCGTTGCCCGCAGCCCATACGATAGTGACATTGCGTTTAGCTGCCAGACCAGTAATGTAGTTCCATACGTCCTCTTCTTCCCGCGAGAACTGACGGCTCAATTCCACTTGTATGTCCACCGGTATCTCTTTTATGCTATCATTAAATGAAGTGCCCATTGAGACGTTTATGACATCAGCCCCCTTGTTGATGGCATAGAGGATGCCAGCGGCCACTGTCATGGATGTCGCTTGATGGCCTACACTCACCGGGATTAAGGTGCACTTTGGTGCGATGCCTGCCGTACCTGCTTCGTTGTCCTTTGTGCCAAGGGCTAAAGAGGCAACCATTGAGCCGTGGTAGAAATTTGTATTTGTCTTGCTCATCCCTTTTGGGGGAGCAACGTTGGAGTTGCGGCGAACCACACTGTATGGGGCTTTGACCCTGTCGCCTTTGAACTCATCGTGATTCAGGTCGAAATATGAATCCACCACTGCAATTTTTATTTTGGGGTCGCCTTCGGTGATTTCCCATGCCTCGCGTGCCTGAATAGGGTCGAAATACCATGATAAGGCTTTATTCCTGAAAACCTTGTCGTTGGGCACGGGAGCTTCTACCGGTCCCAGCAGACCGTCGGGAAAGATTTTAAAAGAAATGTCGGTGATCTGGTGCGGAAGATTGCGCATCACAGCCTCACGCTGCGATGAGGGCACTCTTATCTGCAGCATTTTGGTGTTCGGATCATAGTAAACCACTTGATACCCGGATCCCGGATAAAGAGTCTTGAATTCATCGGCCCAGCGGCGGAATGTCTCATCGGCGGCATCGGAGTCAAGAATCACGTTCAGGCGATCTGTAACGATCCTTCTGTATCCATCGTCAGTCCCGATTTCTGTGGAGTCGACCGGCGGGAGATAATTCTTATCCGGAGAGGGAAGATTCTCGCCCGGGTCGGGGATGTTGTTTCTCCGCCATGCATCCGGGTCAGAGGGGTCGTAGGGCGGCCACTCGGCAATGGTGTCTGTGGGGCCGTCATATGGGTGATCAGGTCTTGGATTCGGGTTTAATAGACTGTCAAGAGCGGGGGTGTCATATGAATTATGATTGTCGCCATACGGGTCCTCGCCGGAGCACTTGTGGAGGAGATTGAGTAGAAAGATTATCGCCATCATTATCAGCAGAAAAGCAATGATGCGGCCCAGGCAACCCGGAAATCCCCATGGCTGCCAGAAGAAGCCTCCGGATTTCTCTCGTCTTGTCGTGGTTTGTGTGATTTTTTTCATTTAAGTGAGCTTAGGATTTCTGATAATTTTTCGTTAGCCTCGTGATCGAAATCCGGGCAGGAGAAGCGAGAGATGAATGCCACCATGATACATTCGAGCCAGCGATAGTAGTTATTCTCAAATGCCGGAGTCAGAGGTGCGGGTTCGGAATTCAGACCGTCGAAAAGGTCGGTGAGATATGTTTCCGAAACGGAGGTCGGATGCGTGCGGTTAAGATATTCAAGCGTGAGATAGGGATCTGAATCGATGATGCGGCCCACCTCGGTCAAAGTCTCGGGCTGAAGAAGATTGTAGCCGAGATCGAGCACGAATTCGTTGACCAGATCTGTCAGGATATTGGCCACCATGCTCTCATTGATGTTGTTGACATTCGTTATGTTAACGTACAGTGCAATTGCCTCTGAGAGCACTTTCTCAAGATCAAGCTCCTTGGCTGTCTCAAGAAGTTTAGTGACCAGCTGATCCATAACCACGGGATCGAATTTGCCCTCGGACGTGAACTGATTGAGCGTGTCGATCGACCGCAACTGTTTATCCCACATATCGATAATCTTGCCGGCAATAACAAATGAATTCTTCTTTCTTTCAAATGTGCGACGGAAAAGAGCTGTGGGGTCGATCTTTCTTCTGTTCAGATCGGCCTTTGCGTCATCGATGTCGAAATATCCATAGACCGAGATGAGCCTTTCCCAACACTCCTCATCATTTGTGCATCCTTTGAAACCATTGCAACTTGTGTAGAGGATTTCATAGTTTTTGAAATTCTGCACGTTTGCGTTGAGCTCGTTGCCTTGCACCAGAGAGTGCACGTGATTCAGGCAGGCCTCCTCTCGGAGCTGGAGGCTCTGAAGCAGATGGCCGAAGAAATAGTTATCGTCGTTGCAGGCCATGTCCATTTCCCGGTGGATGGTTTTGGCCTTTCGGATATTGTCACGGAGGATTTTCTCTTCGTCTTGCGAAACGTAATAGTCGGCCATAGCACGGTAAAGCGACCTGATGGCGCGATTGGCATCCTCCGCAAATTGAGCGGCGCGGAAGTCATAGATCAGGGAGCACACTTGTCCCAGACGCTGCAGGATGTAAAGCGCACCGTCGTTATTCATCGTGGCTGCCACATCCCAGGAGAGAGCAGGGTTGGGGAAGAAACGCCTTACGTGAGGACTCTTTATGAACGATTCCCTCATGTTTTCAAAATACAACCTCTCTTCCTGTCCTTTGACCACCGGAATCACTCGCGAAACCTCACGTCCGGTTTTGTCAAAGCCATCGAAGAGGTTGCTCTCTCCGACCTTTGAATACTTATAGTCTCGCAACAGATAGCTGTTGTTGAATGTGATGCCTTCTGAGGTCCAGTCTTGCCACCACGTCATGCTGGGGCCAAAGCAGTCGTTGACGAGCACCTTGCTGAAGCGAGCCTCCCATCTGCCGTCAAGGGCAAGACCGCGATTGGCTTCGGGATTCTCCGTGTCGCATTTCATGTCGATATTAAACATAGTGGCGATGTAGAAAAGCGGAGAGATACCTCGGAGGGTCTGTAGCTTTTCGGCTCTCGATTGCGGGTCGGAACCAATGTATTTGTTCACCCAGCTGTTTAGCAAAAGCGGAATGCTCCCCACTTCGTTCTTTTCATTGTAGTGGCAATACATCAGGATGTTGAGCATGCTGGCCTCGCTGTACTTATTGAACAGGTAGGCCACTTTGCCGCGGAGCAGGACGTTGATCATCACCTCCGGGCGTGCCAGCTTTTCAGCAAGTTCTTGCTTGCGGGTGCGTGCTCCCGGAAAGTCAAGCAGATCAATGGTCTTGAGGATATCCATCTTCACCGTGCTTGTGCCCAGAGCCGCCACCACGCCCGGATCGGCGATTTCTTCAAAAGAATATTCTGCAGTACTATCTAAAAACTCATCCGGAATCTTAAGGATTACCTCCGCGCAAATGCCGCTGAGCTCGCTTTTCGAGAGGTTGGAAACCTTGCGAAAAGCGCCGTCGGTATACAGATAGGCATCCGTAACGGCCGAAGACGTATCAAACAACCCGTTAAGGCATTGCACACTCATAATCGTATTCTTATTGTCGCCGTGATGCAGAAGAGCCTCGGCCGGCAGATAAATAAAGGGCTGGAAATCTATCTGCTTGAGCACGTTGAGAAATTTCTTGAACAGTGAGGTGATATTGGCGTCACTATTCCAGATCGGAGAAAACACCTCGTGAAGCTCAGCCAGAGGGATGTGCTCGATGATGAGAGCCAGCTTGTCGAAGAAACAACTTTTTTTGAAAGTTTGTGCGTTGTTAATATATTTGCTGAAATAAAACTTCATGTCAAGCACATCATCGGCCGTGACAGCCGGATGTGCTTGCTTGGGCATGGAAGCGTATTTTTCTTTCAGCGAATTGGCAAACGCCTCGCTCTCGCCCTCAGAGGGGTAAGTATAGTCCGAGATGTCGTTATAGTAGCCCTCTGCAAGCACAATCACCATGTCAGCCACTGAGAGCGTACGCATCATGATAGGATGCTCGGCTTTGTATCTATCGGGGCAGGAGGCATAGGAGGTGAATCGGGTCACAACCCCCGTTGCCTCAGTTTTCTTTGTTATCGGGTTCATCTCATGGATGAAGTCGTACTCTCCGCCGTCAGAGTGCACTATGAAGGGCTTCCCGTCGTTTTGCAGGAGATTGCTCATCAGATAGGATTTACCCACCTGGCTTGCGCCGTAAGCTGCGATGGCAGGATTGTTTGCCATCGTGTTCAGGATCTGACGCAGCACGCGTCGTTGCTCCACGATGTCAAGAAAACGCTGCTCGTATTGGTCGGATTTATATTTGGCAATCCAGTCGATTGATCTGTTGCAAAGATTTATATATGTAGCTACGTCTTTCATAGGGATATTTATTTAACGTAAAGATTAAATTCGCCTTTGTCGAGCCAATATTTGCCATCGTCGGCAATTGACTGCTGGCGCAGGATGATCTGCTCCTTGGCCACGTTGTTGCCGTTTTCGTCCATTGCATCTTCAACGAAGAGCTCTTCGCGATTGTCTGTGTAGACTCGTGAGATGTTGATGGTTACGGTCTTTTTACCTGAGCGGTTGATAAGGGCGTAGAGCGGACGGGCCTGATAGAAGGGCGAATCGAATTGCTTGCACCCGAAGATATATGAGTTCACAGAGAGGGTAACGGTCATCGAGCCGTTTGTGGGTGTGAGGGCAGAGACAGGCACGGTCTGGCGCTCTGAGTTATATTCACCGATAAATTTTGCTGTCGACTGCATAGTGGAGATGAGTTTGGAGAAATCCAGGACCAATCCGTTGAAGCCTCTGGTTCCGGCCAGATATCCAATCATGCCGCCCACGGCCACGATGGCTTTCTGGTCGTAGGCATATCCGCGACCATCTGCAAAAGGAAACCACGAGCCCACATGATAGTCGTTCAAGCGTATCTGACGTCCGGGCGAAACAGGCATATACTTGATAAACAGCTCCGTGAGAGCATCCAGAGAGCATGGACGACCGGCTAAGATCAAAATATCGCATTTGTACGCGTACATCACACCGCAAAGCTGCTTGAGCAGGGGCTCCATGGTGCTCTTTACGATTTCGGCTACGCTTTCCGGATCAAAGCGCCACGAGAGGCTCTCAAAACGGAAACCGAAGTGCTCGTAGAAGTAATCGAGCAGATATTGTGCCGGCTTGTTTTCTTCAAAAATCTCATCAAAACTGTACATGCGGCTGGGGCGTTTGCGCCTGAGCAAGTCGAGATAGAACTGCGACATGGGATGAGAGATCTGAGTGTTGAAATCAACGCGGCATCGGCGATCTTTATAAGATTGCATCGAGCTATCCTCACCAAAGAAATCGCGCAGCATTGACGAGCCCAGAGCATTGATGAGTTTATGCCGCTGCACCTCGGAGCCGGCTCGGATGATGTCGTCGACCTTGGTGCGGTACACAGCCGACATCTTAACCAGCGGCAGCGCCATCAGCTGATTATCCGACATGTCTGACAGGCGCGCCAGAAGCGCGCTGGAGATGTTGCCGGTCTCCTTCTGTCCGGTTTCCTCTCCTTCGATAATAAGGTTTTGGATTACCCGACGCAAGATGTCGTCACCGGCGAGATAGAAACTGTCCCAAAAGAGAGGTTCAGGGGTGAGCTTCCCGGCATTGAAGCCGCTGCAGCTGTATTTGCAGACCATCACATCAGTGGTGCCAGCACCGATGTCTATTGACCCGATTGTGAGGTCAAGGTCTTTGGGGCTGGTCTTGGAGGGGTGACCTTTGAGCTTGAAGAATGTCTCCATATCGCCGCCATATCTTTCCACAAGTTCAGCGTAAAGATACACCAACTGGCAGCAGGTGGCCTCGTCGAAGTTCCAGGTCCTCTCTTCTGTTGGAGCGTAAAGGTCGATATTATTTAGCAGTTTCTGACACGAAGGCACGATTTCCACCTCCGGCAGGTCTAAGCAATGTCCGAGAGCCTTGTAAGCATCAACGGCGCATTGCCGGAGCTTAACCTGCTCTTTTATGGGCATCGCCGTTGGGCATGTTATGATTATTGAGCGCAAATGGCGGGGGCAGTCTTTATTGCCGTGCTTGTCGCGGAAATTTACGGAGTTGATCTGCGTGGTGAGGTGATTAAGGATCTCAATCATCACAAATGTCATGAGTGAGGCTCGAGAATAGTTGGTCTTGCCGTCAGTGTTGACACCGGGGGCCGAGGTATCGCCGATATAATTACCGGCAGTATCAAAAAGATCCGACAAAGCGGGAATGTAAATATTCTGAGAGGAACGGATGTAGAAGGGGTCATCTATCGTGCAGAGAAACTCCCACCTCCCTTCATAGGGCTCCACGTCCCAGAGATAGCGTTTGGGACTTGAATAGTTTGTTGCAAGTTCGCTCAAGCCGTCTTCTTCAAGTGAACGGTAAACGAGGTTCTTCGCTTCCTGCCCGATGCGCACAAGACTTGGCCATGAAAACACATTCTCCTCCAGCACGATATCGTTGCCAAGATCTGCTTGTCTGAACACCAGGCGCATGTCAAAGGCTGTCTGGTATGTCTTCTCGGGATGAGTGAGATCTCGGATTTCAAGCATTGTGGCCCGGGTGAAATCGCCCTCCTCAAACACCACTCCGCATGTGCGTGAATTACCGATATCCAGAACCACATCCACCGGAATGCTTCTGTTATTGTTGTGAAGCGTGATTTCCGGGGCGGCTCCGATGAGGCGGATGAAATTAATCAGATAAATGTAGTAGGAAATGTATTTATGGTCGTCGACAAACATGCCTTGATTGATGATCGAAGAGATGTAATCGCTGAAAGCCGTAAACCCGGAGGTGTTGAAGGCCATAAATTCAAAAAGCTCGTCGATGTGAGTGCTCAGGCCATACTCTTTCGCATTCTCTTCATTCTCGAAGAAGTATGGGCTAAGCATTGAGAAAGGCTCTTGAGCAAGTTTGGTGTCAAATGCCCAAATAAACCGAAATAGATTTGTGTTTTGCTCCTTTCCCGGGCCGATCAATTCAATCTTTACTCTGCACCAGCCCATTGGCAGCCCTACAGTTTGGCCTCCCTGTCCTTTTTCGTAGAAAGGCATGGGGAGCCATTTTCCTAAGAGCAGCTCAAAAGCCGGGATTGACTGATGGGTGTCCGGATCCTTGATTCTCAGGCTCGTCAGTGAGGAAATTGTAGAGATGGCGGGGTCATTGTCTCCATAAGTGGAATACAGTGCAGTTGAAAGTGAGGCCGGGATGTGGTTCACACCGGCAGGGCTGATGTCTTCCAAACCATTGGGGAGCAGGACAAATGCGTCGTTGCTCTTGAGTTCCTGATATGGGATATACTCTTTGCCGTTGGGGTGCGGTATGGCTATATCAAAAATTACTTCATTCGTCAAAAAGTCTTTCGTGTCTATGAAATTATATTTCAACGGACGATTATTGGATAGAATCAAAGGTTGCGAAGGATTGAATTCCGCCTCAGTGACGATGAATTGAATCCCACTGTTGGTAATAAGGTGTTCCATTGCAGAGGTGAAAGCGCTTGGCTTTTAGTTCATTAGGTGTGTATTGTGATAGTTGATTAACCCTTATCCTTATATTCGTGACTTGGTAGCATCCAAATCTCTAATTAAGAGATTGAGATAAAATATTTCATCCACCTTACCAAAAGTCTTTAATCGCCAGAGTTGCCGAAGGGAAGAAAAAGGATAAATAATTAGAAAAGTAAAAAAATAAATTATTTTTTTGTTTTAAGACTGGTTTTTACAAAGAAAAATCGTAAATTTGCAGCCATAACAATTATCTCTTAATTAGAGATTTGGATGGAGCAACGGGGATGGGAAGCGCTTCGAAGTCATAAAGAAAATGGCGGTGGTGCAGCAACTCTTCGAGGCATTAAAGAAGGCTGTCAAGAATCAATCTGTTGGCGTTGTCGATTGATGTGGAGTCGAGACTTGCTAAATATATTAATGTAGTGTGCTCGCTTTCGTGACCCATGCCTTCGCTGATTACCGATAGCGGGATTCCTTTGGCGCGTGCAATAGAGGCCCAGCTGTGCCGCGCCACATAAAGGGTCAAGGGCACATGGAGGCACAGACGCTGTGCAATGGTTTTAAGATTATGGTTGATGTTGTATCCGACATTTCGATAGGCAGCTCGTTCATTTATGTCTATATGCTTAATGATTGGCAACAGGTAGACCGACTCGTTTGGCGGGTATTTATTGAGTATGGCTTGCATCTCCGGGGTCCATTCGATTGATAAGGTTTGACCGGTCTTTTTTCTGCGGTATGTGACATAGCCGTCTTTAAGATCTGTCTTCTTCAAAAAAGCCATATCGATGAAACTCATGCCCCGGAGCATGAAACTCATTATAAACATGTCTCTTGCAAAGTCAAGCGAGGGGCGAAGATGCAAGTCTAAGGCGCTGATCTTTTTTATTTCAGAAAGAGGCAACGCACGCTTTACGGTTTTATCGACGCCGGTGTAGACATCTCTGAAAGGCTGGCGATCATGAATTATATTGGCTTGGACTGCCCGATTGTAAGCCGCGCGTAAGATGCGGTTATAGAAGGAGATGGTATTGGGGGTAAGGCCGCATTTTTTAAGCCAGATCTCATAGTCTTTTACGATATCGCAATTGAGCGTGTCCAAGACCAGGTCTGCGCCATTGCGGAATTTTCTGAAACTGTTTAATGCTGCTGCATAGGTCTCTGCAGTGCGTATTTTATCGTGAAGTTTAAGACGGTCGATAATGCGGGACATGTAGGCGAAAAGAGTTTGCTCGGAAATGTACCTGTTGTATTCATCGATAATGTCCCCGGCAGAATATTCGGATATCTCTTGCTCGAATTTTTGTATGATTCTTTGCAATCTCTCGATGTCGCATCTTACGTGTTCACGTATTTTTTGGATTGCATCCTTGCGCTCGGGTTTGGGATTCGAGATGATCTTCCCTCGTCGGGCATTCCACTCGGTGATAAACAATCGATAGTCTGTGGTTAAGATCTTTTTTGATCGACCTTGAGTCACTTGGTAGCAAATTCTCCCCTCATTCTCAGCAATGGGGGAAAAGATTAATTTTATAGAAGGCATGGGAAGAGGGGTAAGAGAATACGCAAGCCTTTCTCCCTACGCCGGAGGCCTACCAGTCTTGTCGCAGAATGTTGAGGACGAGTCGGCCTCGTCTTCTCGGTTGTGGCCGCTGGCCTCTAATCGTTGTGGCGGGAGTGACGACGATGGCTGTAGGTGTAGCCTGAGTGGGAGAGGAAGTCGAGCAGGCTGTTGTAGGCTTGCCGTTTGCGCCCGGTGAGGGCGATGGTTTTTTTGCGCGCTTTTTGAAACCAGATATAGAGCGATGGGTCGGTCTTTTGCGTGGGCAGCGCGCAATGGGTTTTTACGTAGTGAATGAATTCCTCACACCGCTGCATGAAATTATATTCTTCCTTCGGCATCAAATATTGCTCGCGCTTTTTTAGCTCGCATTGCAATTCTTCCCACTGCTCGGGAGTAGATTCGATGAATCCTTTCTGTACATTCCGCACCCACCGATACAGGGTGGCCTCAAGACCTTCTCCGCACAGAAAGGGTGCATGTTGATGCGTGTCGACGAAATCGAGATATTCTTTCAGTCGATCGGCAAATGATTTTCGAGGACTCTCCTTTGTCTCTTGTTGCTCAAATTCCGGAGGATAGGTTTTTGTGCTCACGCCGAAGAGACCGCCGTTATATCTCACGAAATTGTTTTTGGTGTCGGTAGATATATTGCTTTTTACGCTGTTTTTGTTTGTATGCCGCCCTTTGTCCTTGAGAATCTTGACTATCTCATCAAGCGAAAGAGGAACAGGACTCTCCCGGAGGATTGCGGCTATGAGGTCGCGTAGGGTGAGAGTGTTGTAATCGGCCCATTCCGAGAGGATAAAGGTTGAGGTCTTTCCGATGCACTTGATTCGTGGTGAGGCCAAAAGGATGTAGTGTAAGGTGCCGGAAGGCTTGGACACGTATTGGGGATATGTGGAGTAGAATTTATGAAGGATGTCGTCAAAATGCATCGGTTCGCGGGCTTCTTCAATGATTTTGATCAGAGCATCTTCAAAGAACATGGCTTTGCGACGGAGTTCGATGTTATAATTCTCATCGACTTCAATGTTATAATTGTTCACTATCCGCTGCACCAGAAAGTCGCATATTTTCCGGCTGCCGATTTGGTCTGAGATGATATAGGGAGAAATTAGGATTTCGAGAGGTATCTTGACTCGTGCTGCTGGCCTGGAGTGCAGGGCTTTGGAGATTGCATCCCAAGCCGAACGCACATCTATCGTCTGCTCGAATCTTCGGGAGAGCAGAAATCTCTCGGCATTGAAGTCAAAGGGCCTGAAGGGAGCAAAAAGACACAACAGGGCCACGAACGAGGCGGCCGTGAAATTCTCCTCCTTTCCTCCAAACTCCTCTTCTGAGATCTCTGAGCAATATTTCTCGACCTCAATCGCATCTTCTGATAAGAAAGGATACTGTTGTGGGGTGACGTGCTCCAAAAGCTGCCCCACTTTCGCGGGACGGAACTGCAAATTTATCTGCCTCACTCTTTCACTTGAAAGGTTATAAGTCTGAGCAATGTCTAAGAATCTTTCGGCCGGGGCGGTAATGCCATTGTAGCGGTCATAAATCTTTGCGTCGCGGTCTGACGTATTTTTGAAATAGCAAAACGCAAGGTAGAAGAAGGGATAGCAACCCCTGGAGCGATTAAATTCCACAACATGATCCACCTCTTCGGCTTTAAGAAACGAAAAACTATTCTTTACCAACAGCGGTTCGATTTCCCGATCGGAGATTTCGGTGAGGCTAATCAAGAAATCTTTATAGTCGCCATAGGTCTCTATGATATCCTTCCCGGTGCCAAGACCATATCCATTTCCCTTCTTCTCGACCTCAATTCTGTCCAAAATTTCTATAATTGCCAGGGGTGTAGAATTGACTCCCCGGAGATAATTTTGGCTTCGTGTGGATAATTGGTTAAACTTTGTTTTATACTCCCGTGCTACTATCCTCTTTGCTCCATCGGAAAGCAATTCAACCAGTAACTTGTTGCAAGCCCTTTGGAAGGTTGACCGTACTGTCCGCCATGTATTTTGGATTGTCTTGACAAATGACGTCTCTAAAGCGCTTCCTACTTCCACCTCAGAGATGCCTTGAAGCGCATCTAAGAGATGCTGCCACAAGCGGGCGTTCAGCCGATACCCCAAATTATGGCCGGGAGTGAAAAGCGAATTCGGGGAGTTAACGGCTGCATTCACCAGCAGGGCGGCCGAAGGGAATTGCCTGCTGAATTCTTCCCGTATCCTTTCATCTTCTATCGAAAGAAGTTGATTGTCAAACACTTCATTCACAACCGAGCTTAGCGTCGCGGGGATCTCAAACTCATGCGTTGCTGCTTCCCGGTGTGCTGAAAGCAGATAATTATCTACGGCCTCGCGCAGCTCGTTTGCAGTCTTTAATCCACAGTGCGGGATGTCGCGCAAATCGTGATGGCGAAGAAAGGCAGCTAATTCTTCGATAGTGCGCACTCCCACTGCCTTGCAGCAATTCCTGGCCCTCACGGAAAGAAATGGCTGAGATGCCAAAACGCCGCCAAAAAGGTTACTCTGAAAATCCATGGAGCTTAGATTTAGGGATAGTTCGGGGGGTGGTAGTTGTGGGGGGGGGGAGTTGTT
>CAZAWC010000031.1:0-21703 GCA_964488595.1 uncultured Staphylococcus sp.
ATGATGTAGTTGAGCAGGATCATCACGATCTGGTTGCCGTTGAGCAGGACGTATTCACCCTTGTTGTCGCGGATGACGCAGCCCACGCGGTCGGCGTCGGGGTCGGAGGCGAGGACTATGTCGGCACCCACTTCCTTGGCCTTGGCGATGGCCATAGCCATGGCTGAGGGCACCTCGGGGTTGGGAGACTCGACGGTGGGGAAGTCGCCCGAGGGGACATCCTGCTCGGGGACGTGGATGATGTTCTCGAATCCGTAGTTGCGGAGCGAGTCGGGGATGAGCTCTACGCCTGTGCCGTGGATGGGGGTGTAGACGATCTTGAGGTCTTTGTTGCGGGCGATGGCCTCGGGGCTGAGCGAGAGGCCCTTGATCTCCTTGAGATAGATGTCGTCGACGTCCTTGCCGATGATCTGGATCAGAGACTTGTCGCCGTCAAACTTGATCTCGCTGACGTCCTTGATCTTGTTGACGTTGTCGATGATGTTGACGTCGTGGGGGGCGATGATCTGCGCGCCGTCCTCCCAGTATGCCTTGTATCCGTTGTAGATCTTGGGGTTGTGCGAGGCGGTGATGTTGACGCCGCTCTGACAGCCGAAGTGGCGGATGGCGAACGAGAGCTCGGGGGTGGGGCGGAAGCTGTCGAAGAGGTAGACCTTGATGCCGTTGGCCGAGAAGATGTCGGCGACGATCTCGGCAAACTTGCGCGAGTTGTTGCGCACGTCGTGGCCCACGGCTACGGAGATCTGGGGCAGGTCCTTGAATGCCTCCTTGAGATAGTTGGCGAGGCCCTGAGTGGCTGCGCCCACGGTGTATATGTTCATGCGGTTGGTGCCGGCGCCCATGATGCCGCGCAGACCGCCGGTGCCGAACTCGAGGTCGCGATAGAACGACTCGATGAGCTCTGTCTTGTCGTCTGCGTCGAGCATGCGCTTCACTTCGGCGCGGGTCTCTGCGTCATAGCTGTCACCGAGCCATTTCTCGGCGCGGGCGGTGACTTCCTTGAGCAACTGTTCGTTTTCCATAAGGTAGAAGTTGGTGGGGATATATGGGTTTGTAAATTAGAATTGACTCTGAGATGGTCTCTCACAGGCAAAGATAATGCCTTTTGGCTTAAATAACAAAATTATCACCTTAAATTAATCTGAAGCCGGGTGAAATATTCATAAATGTGGCGAGTGGGGATGGGTGTCGGCATTATCGCACCTTTTGGCCCTGTGGCGGGGCGTAACTTTGCAGTGTCGATTAACACAATTAACGCCATGTCACATCAATCCAACCAATCCGATCAGTCTGTCAACAACATGAGTATGCAATCCGACCAGTCGCCTCAGTCGCCTCAGAGCGCGGCTGCTCCCGAGGGGGATGTGCAGCCGGCGGCTGCCGATGCGCCCGCGTCCCCCGCGTCCCCCGAGGTCGCCGCCCACCCCGACACAGGGAGGGAACTGGGCTTTCTGGAGCTGCTGCGTGCGCCCGGCGAGGGGGAGACGCAGCTGCCCTCGGCCACCGACCGTGTGCTGAGCCGTCCGCGCCACAGCGCGTGGGACTATTGAGCGCCATTCTCTTTTTTTCACAGTTTAATCCATTAATCCATTTAATTTCTATCTCATCATGTCTTCTATCGTAAATTCTACCCCTGTCACCACTGCTATCGTCAATGAGGAGCAACCCGGCCTGCTGCGCAACCATGTGGACGAGCGCATCACGCGCATCCGTCCGTCGGCCACGCCGCTCGACCAGATCTCGCGCATGGTGGGCGCGCGCAATGCCCGCTCCATGCAGGTGGAGTATTATAGCGTCGACACCAAGCCTGTGGGTACCACGGTGGCCGACGATGTGACGCTGACCCGCATCAACGGCGACGCTACCTTCAAGGTGGAGGTGGACGACGATCATGTCATCTCGCCCACCGAGACGGTGCTCTTTCCCACCGTGCTGGTGGGGCCCGACACACGCCGCGAGCCGCTGGTGGCCTATGTGGAGAGTGTGGACGAGACCGAGGTGACGCTGCGCCCGGTGATCTCGTCGCGCAACTATTCGGGTCAGATCACGGTCACCATCCCCACCGGTGCGCGCATGGTGCGCATGGGCCGCGCCGCGGGCGAGCTGGATGTGCAGACGGCGCAGTATGGCCTCATCCCCACCAAGGAGTATAACTACTGTCAGATCTTCAAGGCTCAGATCGAGGAGTCGATGCTGCAGCGTCTGGCCGACAAGGAGGTGGGCTGGACATTCTCTGACCAAGAGGAGAGTGCCATCGTGGATATGCGCCGCGGCATGGAGAAGTCGTTCCTGTTCGGCAACCGCTCGCGTCTCAGCTTGGGCGACGGCAGCGAGGTGATGCTCACCGGGGGCATATGGCATCAGGCCGGGCGTGCCCACACCTATGAGGCCGGCTCGCTCACCGAGGATGACCTCACCGAGATGCTGAGAGAGGCGTTTGCGGGCGGGGGCGGCTCCAACCGCAAGGTGCTCCTCGCCGGCTCGGGGCTCATAGCGGCCATGAGCAGGTTTGAGAAGGTGCGTGTGGTGTCGGCCGAGGACAAGAAGGTGGTGTGGGGCATAGACTTCGACCGCATCGTCTCGAAGTTTGGCACGGTCTACGTGATCCTCTCGGAGATATTCGATGAGTGCGGGATGGAGGGCAACGGCATGATCATCGATCCCGAGTATCTCACCAAGTATACCCATATCCCCTTCACGGCCGAGCGCATCAGCTTCCACAAGCAGGGTGTGCGCAACACGGAGGCTGTGGTGCTCACCGAGGCGTCGTGCCTCGTGCTCCGCTATCCCGATGCCCACATGCGCATCATGGCCAAGTGACCCGCGGCGCTATGACAGCTGTCCCCCCTCGGAGGGCGCCGCCCTGTGGCGGCAGCCCCGAGGGGGGACAGTGTGTTTCGGCGGAGGCCGGGGGACGGTGAGGTCAGGCCTTGACCTTGAGCACGCGGGGGGTGAGGCCGGGGGCTGTGAGGCGGAGCAGGTAGATGCCGGCGGGGAGGTCGACACGGGTGGCGGGGGCCGACACGCGGATGGCGCGCAGGGTGCGGCCGTCGGTGGCGATCACCTCGAGCATGGCGCCGTCCATGGCGGAGTCGACGGTGAGCACGCCGCCGCGCCACTCGACATCGCCTGCCGAGACTACGGGCTTGATGCCGGCCTCGCTAAACTCTGTGGATCCCGGCTCGCCCATGAGCGAGTTGAGATAGACCTCGAGGGCGGTGCGCCCCTCGGCGTTGACCTTGTTGTTGTCGGCCACGGCGGGGTCGAGCCCCTGAGCGCCGCGCTCCCACTCGTCGGGCATGCCGTCGCCGTCAGTGTCGGCGGGCACGGTATAGGTGGTGGAGTAGGGGAAGAATCCCTCGGCGTCGTCCTCCTTGTCGATGATGCCGTTGCCGAGGGTGGCGCCTCCATAGGTGGCCACACCGCGCTTGGCCTCGTCGGCTATGCGGCGCTCCACCTTGTCGCGGTTGACGGTGCCGGCATTGTCGATGACATACCCGAAGGCATCGGCGGCTTTCTCAACATCCGTGAGCATATACTTGGAGGGGGTATATGAGCCCACGGGGGCGGCGAGGGTATACTTCCAGTAGGCGTTGGCGGGGGTGATGCGGGCGGGGGCCTTGATCTGGGCGAGGGTATAGTGCTCGGCGGTCATGGCGCTCCAGTTGTCGGCCGTGGCGGCTGCGAATCCCTCGGCGGCATTGCCGTCGACATACCAGCTGGAGGGAGCCCACGATGTGGCACCGTCGCGGGCATAGGAGGCGTTGACAAACACGACGGATGTCTTGGACGATGCGGGACCGGGCTTGTAGTAGTTGGCCATGAAGTTGCACTCGTGGGCCGAGTTGAGGCCGTTATAGTCGGCGATGGCGGCAGTGTTCTCTCCGCCATAGCATCCACCCTGCTTGGAGTAGTTGTAGTTGACGTTGTTGGCATACTCGATGAACACCACATAGTCCTCTCCGCGGGCTCCGTTGAGGCGGGCCGAGCGCGAGTTGTTGTGGGCCAGAAGGTTGTGGTGGTATGTGGCGGGCGATCCACCCCACTGGCAGCCATAGCCGCGGGCGCCCTTTGAGTGGCCGGCGTTGTAGAGACCCTCGTGGATGATGGAGTGCTGCACGGTGAGGAAGTGGGAGTCGGCAGTGTTCATGTTTTCCTCGACCGACCATCCGAACGAGCAGTGGTCAAAGATGAAGTTGGCACAGTTCTCGGCGCCGAGGGCATTCTCGGCGAGGATGTTGCCGCTCATGTCATAGCGGCCCACGCGGAATCGCATGTTGCGCACGATGAAGTTTTGCGATCCTCCGAGGTTGACCTTGTTGCGGGTGATGACGATCCCCTCGCCGGGGGCAGTCTGTCCGGCCAGCGTCCAGTCGTTGCGGTTGACGCGCAGCTCGGAGGCGAGGGCTATCTCGCCGCTGACCTCGAAGACGATGGTGATGGGCTCACCCTTGTGGAGGGTGAAGGCCCGGCGCAGCGAGCCCTCGCCGTCGTCGGCCAGCGATGTCACCTTGACCACGCGACCGCCGCGGCCGCCGGTGGCATAGCGGCCGAATCCCTCGGCCGTGGGAAATGCCGTGAGCCCTGCGGCGGCGGGCTCGGCGGTGGTGTCGTCACCTCCGCCCTGACCTCCGCCATACTGGCTGAGGTCGCTCAGCTCGCCGGGGTCGCTGACCATGTTGATGCGGGCATACTCGGCCTGTGCGGCAGTGACGGGGGTGCCGAAGATCTGCACCTTGTGGAGGCGGGGCGCCTGACGCTCGGCCATCGGGTCGACATACTGGTTGAACACGTCGCTCTGCACGGGGGCTCCCTGAATCTCGCCGTCCCACACGCGCCAGCGCAGGGAGACGTCAGAGGCGTTGATGACGTTTTCCATGAAGTAGCCCTGATCGCTGAACACTGTCCAGCCCTGCTTCTGCTTCTCGGAGCCCATCCACACGAGCGGGGTCCACTCGCCGTCGGCTATCTTGATGTCGCACTTGATGCCGCGACCCCACGATGTGGACGACCACGACCACTGTATGCGCTCCACATAGGGGATGTGGTCGATCTCCACCCATCCGTGGCGGCTCACCTTCTGTCCGTCGACCATGACGGCGGCGTCGCGACACATCTGCACGAATCCGGCCTCGCCATAGGTGGGACGCGAGGCGTCGTTGCGCTGGATGTTGTCTTCGAGATAATGGGTGTGGCCGGCCACGGTCCAGTTGTTGTAGGTCGAGGCCGAGTTGCCGGTGGCCTTCTGATCGTTGTAATACTGACGGCAGAAGGCGGCGGTGGCGCCGGCATAGCCGCCGAACGACTCCTTGGTGGCAAACGTACAGTTGTGGAACACGACGGGATATGTCACGCCTGTGTCGCCCCCGAGGGTGGGTGTGGAGAGGACGGCGTTGACATAGCCGCCGTCGTCATACTTGGGACAGTCTATGCCATATTCGCCCTGCCATGTGGAGGGCCACACGGCGTCGGAGAAGTTGATGTCGATGATCTTGGGCTGAGGGGAGGCGTTGCTCCACTGCTCGACCACACAGTCGGGGTCGAGGCTCCCGGGGATGGCCGCATGTGTCGATGAGCCCGCGAGCGCGAGCATACACACGGGCAGGAGGATTGCATATTTCATGGTAGGGGTGGATGTTGTTTTTATTTCAGTAACAGATTGATTGCAAATTTAAGCAAAACGGGCGAGTTTATCAAGCGCCGGCGCAATTTTACGCCAAAATTCGCGGGATACTGTGAGGGCAGGTCGGGATAGGGGGTGGCCAAGGGGTAAAGCCGTGCGGCGCGGTGGCGCTCGAGCTCGCGCAGGGCCTCGCTGCGCCCGAGGGCGCGCAGCGACAGCACCATGGACCAGTAGGCAAACTCATACCAGTCGGCTTTCTGCTCGAGCCAGCCGTTGACGCGGCGGTCGGTGGGGGTGGCGGGCGCGGGGTCGATCAGCGCCCTCAGGTCGCGGACAAGGGCGGGGAGGGTGAGGCGGCGTCTCACCTTGTGGCTGCGGGTGGTGGTGTGCATGTCGCTGTCGGGATACTGGATCCAGTGATAGCCCACACAGTCGGTGACCACGACCTTGGCGGCCGGCAGCAGGAGGCGCCACATGAAGATGAGATCTTCGTAGAATCTCACCTCGGGGTCGAAGCGTATGCCTCGGTCGGCGGCATAGCGGCGGCTGAATATGGTGGTCCACACAGGGGTGGCGTTGTGGAGGCCGCATGTGTCCAAGATGTGGCCTTTGCCGGTGAGGGTGCGTGTGGTCAGAGGCCGGTCGGGGTGGGGAGGGCTGACGAGGAGGCCGGCGGCCTCGGCAGGTTGCGGGGTGTCGAAGCCGAAGCGCACCACGTCGGCCTGCGTCTGCTCGATGAGCCGCAGGTGGGGCAGGAGGGTGCCGGGAGTCAGCACGTCGTCCTGATCCATCATGTAGATATACTCGCCGCGTGCCTTGTCGAGCCCGAGGTTGCGCGCAGAGCCCTGCCCTTCACCCTGCCCCTCGAGATATATTATATTGGAGTGTCGGCTCATCATCTCGCGGACGAGGGCCGCAGTGGCGTCGGTTGACTTGTCGTCGACCAGCACGATCTCGGCCCCTGCCTCGGGCTCCAATACACCCTGCTGCGCGAGTGTGCTCTCGAGCCGCGAGAGGTGGGCCGCGGCATTATAGAGGGGGATGATGACGGAGAGGCGTGTGGGGGAGGGAGTCATTTCAGGCGGAGTTTTATGGCTTGTTTCAGCAGCCACGGGTGTTTGCAGAGCCGGTGAATGGCAAGCAGCGTCAGTGAGACTTTGAGCGAATCAAAGTCCTTGACGGAATAATACGGCTTGCCATGTATGGGGAGCAGTCCGGCTGCAATATCCTCATCCATCTCAGAGAGGGCTTCGCGCAGAGATACCCGGGCATGTCTCAAGACGCGCGCCCAGCACGTCACCACCTGCCATTCCTGATAGGGTCGCATCATCCGTACTATCTTACGGTCTATCCCGGAGTCGGACAACTTATCTGTCAGCTCCATCTGATGATACAACAGACGGGATGTGCCTTTGCGCAATTTCTCGCGGTTGTCGGCAGACCCGTCATGTGAATGGCTTGCCGGATTCTGCACCCAATAGTATCCGAGGCAGTCGGTCACCACGACGCGCGGATCGAGCAGCATCACCTGCCATGTGAACAGCTGGTCGTCGTTGTAGTGGACGTCCGTGTAGAAAGTTATATTGTTGTCTCTGATGAATCGTGTGCGCCATATTGCCGACCATAGCGCTATCTGCCCGTGGAGGCTGTTGGTGTAGATGATATACTCTTTGCCGGACATACATTTCTCCACGCTCCAAGGCATGGGGTCTTTGCGCTTCATTAGCTCGGGCACACGGCTGATGTCCGGCATTTCATATTTGAATCGGAGTACGTCTCCGCCATTCTCTTTAAGGCAGAGTGTCTGTGGCAGGAGCATGTCGGGCGTGAGAACATCGTCCTGATCCATAAAATATACATACTCCCCTCGGGCTTCCTTGAGGATGGTGCGCCGGGCGGTGGCTTGACCTCCGTTGGGCTGAGTGACAAGTCTGATCGCCGGGTAACGGGTCTGAAGTTCACGGACACGTTGGGCGGTGTTGTCCTTCGATCCGTCATTGACGAACAGGACCTCGGCGCGAGAGCCGGGCTCGAAGACCCTCTGGCGACGAAGGTTTTCCATCAACTGTTCAAGCCATGGCTCGGCATTATAAAGCGGCACGGCCACTGTGAGGAGTATGTCGTCGGTGTGCGATGAGTCAGCCATGATGCAGGGTGGTGTTGGAGTGTATGAAAAAACGAACAAGGGTTTGTCGCTGAGTGTGACAAGCCCTTGTCGTGTTGATGTAGGTGATAAAGTATGGGAAATATCGCGGCTTTACTTGCCGGCGAGGGCTTGGGCGCGCTCGAGATATTTCTCGAAGTTGATGCCGAGCTCGTCGCCGAATGTGGGATAGTCGGCAATGAGTGTCTTGTAGATGTCGGCCTCGGCGGTGTAGTCTTTCATCTCATGGAGCACGGTGGCCTCCTTGAGCATGAAGACGGGAGTGTAGTGGGGATTGTTGTCGGAGATGGCGACGGCTTTCTTGAAGGCTGCGACCGCCTCGGGATACTGCTTGAGGTTGACATAGCAGTCGCCCTCGAGGCTCTTGGCGCCGGCGGCTATGATGTCGTCAGACGAGGAGTAGCCCTTGAGGGCAGCGAGGGCCTCGTCATATTTCTTGTCCTTGTAGAGGAGGATGGCGGCGTTGAGGCTTGCGAGCTCGCCGGCCTTGTAGCCGTGGTCGCGGGCCACCTGCTGATATTTCTCGAGGGCAATGGAGTCGTTGCCCATGATGAGCTCCATGTCGGCCTGTCCGAGGGCTTCGTTGGCGGCGTTGATGCCGGGCTGGCGGATGGCGTAGATCCATATGAGGATGAGGGCCACCACCACGGCCACGCCTACACAGGAGTAGACGATGATCTTGGAGTTCTGCTCTACTTTGGTCGAGATCTCGGTGAGGGTGTCGTTGACATCGTCGATGGATGTGCGGGTATCTTCCTGATTTGCTTTATTTGCCATTGTGTTAAGGATTATCTGTTTGAGTCAGTTGCCCGCAGGGCGCGGGTTTACAAGGTGCAAAATTAGTATATATTTGGCTAACAATGAAATTTTCCGATTGATTTTTTTGCTCGGAATCGTGCAAAGTTGGTAACTTTGCGCACGGTTTCCGAAAAAACGATTTAGAATAATTCCGAAAAGACATGTCTACATATACCATACAGGACCCCCGCAAGGTCACTACCCGCCGCCTGACCGAGATGAAGGCCAAGGGGGAGAAGATTGCGATGCTCACTTCATATGACTACTCGCTGGCGCGTCTGGTGGACGAGGCCGGGGTGGATGCCATTCTGGTGGGCGACTCGGCTGCCAACGTGATGGCCGGCTATGCCACGACGCTCCCCATCACGCTCGACGAGATGATCTATCATGCCTCGTGTGTGGTGCGCGGCGTGAAGCGGGCTCTGGTGGTGTGCGACCTGCCGTTCGGCTCCTATCAGGGCAACCCCAAGGTGGCCCTTGAGTCGGCAATCCGCGTGATGAAGGAGAGCGGGGCCGAGGCTGTGAAGATGGAGGGTGGCGAGGAGATCATCGACTCCATCCGCCTGATCCTCTCGGCGGGGATCCCGGTGATGGGCCATCTGGGGCTCACGCCGCAGTCCATCAACAAGTTTGGCACCTACAACGTGCGTGCCAAGGAGGAGGCCGAGGCTGCCCGTCTGCTGGCCGACGCGCGTCTGCTGGAGGAGGCGGGGTGTTTTGCCGTGGTGCTCGAGAAGATCCCGGCTGCGCTGGCGGCCAAGGTGACTGAGTCGCTCTCCATCCCCACCATCGGCATAGGTGCCGGCGGGGCATGCGACGGGCAGGTGCTGGTGCTACAGGATATGCTCGGCATCAACAAGGGGTTCTCGCCCAAGTTCCTGCGCCGCTATGCCGACCTCGGCACCATCATCGAGGATGCCGTGGGCTCGTATGTCGGCGATGTGAAGAGCTCTGATTTCCCCAACGCCAACGAGCAGTATTGAGCCCGGAGGCGCGGCGGGGAGTCACGGACAGCGATGAGATGATGTGTAAGGTCTCTGTAATCATTCCGGTCTATAACGCAGAGCGCTATATAGAGCGCTGCGTGAGGAGTCTGTTTGAGCAGACGCTCGAGTCGATAGAGTATATCTTTGTAGATGACCGATCGCCGGATGACTCGATCGCTGTAGTGCAGCGTGTGCTGTCGGACTATCCCCGGCGCCGGGGGCAGGTGCGTTTCCTGACGATGCCGGTCAATTCCCGGCAGGCTGCCGCGCGTGCCGCCGGGCTGGCGGCCGCTAAAGGAGACTATATATTACATTGCGACCCTGACGACTGGGTCGATCATGATTACTACAGACGGCTGTATGAGTGTGCCGTGGCCGGGGACCACGACTTGGTGACCGGCGATGTGGTCTTTCATTTTGCCGACAGGGACAGGATAGATGTGATCGCCGACTTCGCCTCGCCGATGGAGGTGCTCAGGGGGGATTCGTTCTACTCGTTTGCGCTGTTCAATCAATTGATACGGGCGGATTTGATACATGAGCATGATATCCGCTTCTATCCCGGTGTCAACTATATGGAGGACTTCGGCTTTAATGCCCGGGTGTATTGTCTTGCCAAGTCGGCGGGACATGTGCACGGGGTGTATTATCATTATAACAAGACCAACGATGAGGCTATCACCCGCAAGATCAATGAGCCGGAGATCGTGGCCCAGAGGATAGAGTGTCTGAATAATCTCAACACGTTCTTTTCGTCCCGGGGGATCGACGTCAAGGAGCTGGGGCTGATCCAGCGCACCAAGCGCGATGTGAAGGATCTGTTCCTCACCGGGAGTTCGTTGGACGAGTGGGTGGCGCTGTTTCCGGAGGTGTGCGGTTGGGTGGCGGCCCGCAAGGATGCCCCCGCTCCTTACAGAATGGCCTACCGCCTGTCTCATCACGTGGGCACGTGGCCTATGAGACTCTACTTGGGGCTGCGCCGCATGGCAGGCCGCTGAGCATGAAGGCCCTCATAGGGTGGGAGCGCTCTGAATACCTTTTTTGAATATAAAGCTATGATACCCAAGAAGATTCATTACACATGGTTTAGCGCGGAGCCTTTCCCGCAGATGATAAAGGATTGTATCGACTCGTGGCGCAGGGTGATGCCGGGGTATGAATTCATCCACTGGGACAGCACACGGATAGAGGGGATAGACTCCATATTCCTGTGGGAGGCTCTGCAGGCAGGGAAATGGGCGTTTGCGGCCGATGTAGTGAGGCTGTGGGCGCTCTATCACCACGGTGGGATATATCTGGACACGGATGTGATCTGTTTCAAGCCCTTCGACGACCTGCTGGACAAGAGCGATTGTTTCATAGGCAAGGAGGATTCCATCCACTTTGCCGGCCGTGTGACGGAGCAATATCTCACGTCACACTGTATGGGGGCGACGCCGCGCCATCCGTTCATCAAGCTGTGTCTTGACTACTATACGGGTCGGCGTTTCATCCAGTCGGAGAACGAGTCGCTGCCCAACACTCTGAGATATGACATGACCCTGCTGCCGTATATCCAGAGCGAGATAGCCAAGACCGAGGGTTATAATCCCTATCCGAGCGCTGATCACAAGCAGTGTCTGGCTGACGGGCTGGTGGTGTATCCGTCGCAATATTTCGACCCGAAGAATGTGGATGGCACCTCATATTGCAAACATCTGGCCCTCGGGTCGTGGCGTGAGTCACGGGCTCCGCAGGATAAACTGACTCTCTCCTACAAGATCCGGTGGAGGGTGGAGCGGCTCGTCAGCAGCATCCTCGACAAGTATGGCTACATGATGATGAAGAAGTATTGAGCCCCGCCACGCGGCTATATGCCTGTTGAGCGTATGTGCAACAGGCGTGTGGCGGTCAGGTGGTGGTGAGACGGGTGCCGGTGAGGGTGAGGGTGCCGCGGTCGATGAGGGTGCGGATGGCGGCGGCGAGGTCGGCTTGGCGCCCGGGGAAGAGGTCGGCAAGGTCGGCGAGGGTGGTGCCTCCGGGACGGGAGGCGCGATAGAGGATGGTGTGGTCCATGGTGATGATTTCGCCGTCGCCCGATGGGGGAGTGGTGGCGCGCCGGCGTTCGCGACACACGTCGCAGGTGCCGCAGGGGGCTTCGGCGGGCTCGCCGAAGTAGCGCAGCAGGGTGGTGGCCCTGCACTCCGTGTCGTCAAACATGAATCGCTTCACGGCCTCGATGCGCTGCTCCATCTGCCGGCGCCGGTGGTCGTAGACCTCGATGGGGATGATGAGGTGGCGCGGCTCCTCGCGCGAGGTGGGGAGATAGAGATAGGGTGTGGTGCGCCGCGGGATGTAGTGGATGGCGTGGAGGCGGCTGAGGTAGAGCAGGGATTCGTAGACGGTGGTGGTGGGGAGCATGAGTTCCATCGAGAGGGTGACCTCGCTGACGGGCACATAGTCGGCAAAGAGGCCTGTGTAGCGGCGGAGCACCTGACGGAACACGCGCTCGGTGGTGTCGTCGAGGTCGAGGTTGTAGAGCTCGTCGCGGTCCATGATGACCATGAGGCGCGAGTCGGTGGTGACCTCGGGGGTGTATTCGAGATAGCCCGAGCGGGTGAGGATCTGCAGGGCGCTCTCGGTGGGGACGGGCCGGAGGGAGAAGGTGCGGCAGAATTTCTCGAAGTCAAACTCATACACACGTCCGTAGCCGCTCCCCACGGGGATGTCGAGGAAGTTGCATGCCAGTTCGTAGACGCGGGCTATGTAGTCGCGCTCGGGGAAGCTCTCGGAGATGCGGCGGGTGAGGGTGGCGCGGTCGCGGCGCGACACCAGCGAGACGGCATAGGCGTGGCGCCCGTCGCGGCCTCCGCGTCCGGCTTCCTGATAATACTCTTCGAGCGAGGATGGGAGGTCGTAGTGGATGACGGTGCGGACGTCGGGCTTGTCGATGCCCATGCCGAATGCGTTGGTGGCCACCATGACGCGTGTGTGGCCGGCCTTCCAGCGGTTCTGACGCGCGGTCTTGTCCTCGGGGGCGAGCCCGGCGTGATAGGCCTCGGCCGAGATCCCCTCGCTCACGAGCATGTCGGCCAGCAGGCGTGTGCGCCGGCGCGACCGGACGTAGACGATGGCGCACCCCGATGTGCCTCTGAGCACTCTCAGCAGCATGGGGTCTTTGGTGTCGGTGTGGCGCACTATGTAGCTGATGCCGGGACGGGCGAAGCTGCGGGCGAAGATGTGGCGGCCGCGGAATCGCAGGGAGCGCATGATGTCGTCGGCCACCGCGGGGGTGGCCGAGGCTGTGAGGGCGAGCACGGGCACCTGCTCGCCGATGACGGTGCGCAGGCGGGCTATGCGCAGATAGGAGGGGCGGAAGTCGTAGCCCCACTGCGAGATGCAATGGGCCTCGTCGACCACCAGAAGGCTGACGGTGAGGGTGCGGAGCTCGGCGACAAACTGCTCGTTGGCCAGCCGCTCGGGCGAGAGATAGATGATGCGGGCGCCCCCCAGACGGCAGCGTGTGAGGGCCAGCTCGCGCTCGCGGCGTGTGAGCCCGGCGTGGAACATCACCGCCCTGATGCCCCGCTCGGCCAGATTGTCGACCTGATCCTTCATGAGAGAGATGAGCGGCGTCACCACGAGCGTGATGCCCGGCAGCATGAGCGCGGGCACCTGAAAGGTGAGGCTTTTGCCTCCCCCCGTGGGGAGGAGACCGAGCGTGTCGCGGCCGTCGAGCACGGAGGCTATGATCTCCTCCTGCATGGGCCTGAAGGAGTCATAGCCCCAATGGGTGCGCAGTATGTCGCGGGGCGTGTCCATGGCAGCTGAGGGGTGGTGGCGCCGGGTCAGGCTGTCCTGATCCCCTTGACGAGGAGCTGCACTGAGCGTGAGCCCTTGTGGCGGCTCTCCTCGATGGTGTAGCAGATGTCGAACGGGCGCCCCGAGTGGATGTGGTCGAAGTAGGGGAGGGCGTTGAAGGCGATGCCGCTGTAGACCTTGCCCGAGGTCTCGTCCACGAGGTCGAGCTTGATGTGCTCGCCGGCTTTGCCCACGAGCTTGCTGGTGCCGAAGTCGCGCACGGAGCGCGTACAGAAGACGGGCTTCTGATTGCCGGGACCGTAGGGGTTGAAGTGGCGGAGCACAGAGAGAAACTCGGGGGTTATCTCGGCAAAGTCGAGATAGGCGTCGATGTTGATGCTGGGGGCGAGCTGGTCGGGACGGATGTGAGTGGCCACATATTCCTCAAATCGGCGTGTGAACTCGGGTATGTTCTCCTCCCTGAGGCTGAGGCCCACGGCATAGGTGTGTCCGCCGAAGTTCTCGAGCAGGTCGCGGGCGGAGCCCACGGCGGCATAGACGTCAAACCCCTGCACCGAGCGCGACGAGCCGGTGGCCAGACCGCCGGAGTTGGTGAGCACGACGGTGGGCTTGTAGTGGAGCTCGGTGAGGCGCGATGCCACGATGCCGATGATCCCCTTGTGCCATGCGGGGTTGTAGATGACGATGGACTTGCGCCCCTCGAGGTCGGTGGCGGCGTCGAGCAGGGCGGTGGCCTCGTCGGTGATCTGGCGGTCGAGCTCCTTGCGCTCCTGATTGTGGCGGTCTATCTCGCGTGCGCGCTCGAGGGCGTCGCCCATGTCGCGGCACACGAGTATGTCCACGGCCTCCTTGCCGCTCTGCATGCGCCCGGCGGCATTGATGCGGGGCCCTATCTTGAATATCACATCGCTGATGGTGATCTCCTTGCCGGTGAGGCCACAGACGCGGATGATGGCGCGCAGGCCTATGTTGGGGTTGGAGTTGAGGCGCTTGAGACCAAAGTATGTGAGGATGCGGTTTTCGCCGACCATCGGCACGATGTCGGCGGCTATGGAGACGGCCACGAGGTCGAGCATGCTCTCGAGGTCGGCCGTCGAGAGGCCGTTGCTGATGGCGAAGGCCTGCATGAGCTTGTAGCCCACGCCACACCCCGAGAGGTGCGGGCAGGGGTAGGTGGAGCCGGGGAGCTTGGGGTTGAGTATGGCTGCCGCCGGGGGGAGGATGTCGTCGGCCACATGGTGGTCGCAGATGATGAAGTCTATCCCACATTCACGGGCATAGCGCACCTCGTCCGTGGCCTTGATGCCGCAGTCGAGGATGATGAAGAGGCTGATGCCGCGCTCCACGGCCATGTCGATGGTGGCGCGCGATATTCCGTAGCCGTCCTCGGCTCGGGTGGGGATGTAGTAGTCGATGTGGGAGTAATAGTTTCTCAGGTACTTGTAGACCAGTGCGACGGCCGTTGTGCCGTCGACGTCATAGTCGCCATAGACCATGATCTTCTCCTTCGACCCCATGGCTCTGTTGAGCCGGGCCACCGCGAGATCCATGTCGGGCATGAGGAACGGGTCGTGGAGGTCGCGCAGGGAGGGGTGGAAGAAGTGTTCGGCCTCCCGGACGCTGCCGATGCCACGAGCCGCCAGCAGTTCGCTAACGGGCGGAACACCCGCATAGCGTTCGGCCAGCCGGGTCTCCGCTTCTTGTTGTGAGGATGTGAGTGGACAGTAATTCCATTTACTTGTCATTTATGTTGTTTTTTTCTTTTTTTGCAAAGAAAGGGGGCGGGGCATGGGGCCCCGCAAAGCAGAGGTGGAGAGGCTGCCGACGGGCTGTGCCGGGAGTGACGGGGACAATCTGCCCCATCTTCCGCAAAGTTACGGAAAATTTGCCGTAACGGGTGGTTAATGTTTGTTAAAGGTCAGGCCTTGTCGAGGTGTACGTCGACCTGCGGGAAGGGGAAGCTGATCCCTGCCAGAGCGGGGAGCTCGTTGTAGAACCGCTCGTTGAAGTTGAAGTAGACATCCCAGTAGTTCTCCTTGGCCACCCAAGCGCGGATGACGAGGGTGACGGCCGAGTCGTCGAGCGAGCTCACGGCCACCATGGGGGCGGGGTCGGTGAGGATGCGGGGGTCGGAGGGGAAGAGGGTGCCGAGCACGGCGGTGCGCACGGCCTGAGGCGAGTCGCCATATGAGATGCCCACCGTCCACTCCACCCTGCGCAGGGGCTGGGCGGTGGAGTTGTTGATGGAGCCAGTGGAGAGGCCGCCGTTGGGGATGATGATGGTCTTGTTGTCGCCGGTGTTGATGACGGTGTTGAACATCTCTATCTTCTTGACCGTGCCGGCATAGCCCTGAGCCTCGATATAGTCGCCCACCTTGAAGGGCTTGAGCAGGAGGATGAGCACACCTCCGGCAAAGTTCTGGAGGGTGCCGCTGAGGGCCATGCCTATGGCCACGCCGGCCGATGCGAAGATGGCCAGAAATGAGCTCGTCTCGATGCCAAGGATGCCGATGACGGTCACGAGGAGGATGAAGTAGAGCACGATGCGTATCAGCGACAGCACAAAGGTGGTGAGCGAGGGCTCGACCTTGCGGCGTGCCAGTATCCTGTCGACGACGGTGTAGATGCGCCCTATGATGAACCGCCCGGCATAGAACACCACGATGGCTATGGCCAGCGAGATGCTGAAGTGGATGAGGCGGCTCACGAGGGTCTGCACCAGCTCGTCAAAGGTGAGGTCTTTGAGCTGGGCGAGCTCGACGGCGGGCGTGGCTATGGAATCGGCCTGTATCATGATGATGGCGGGGGTGTGTCAGAGGGGTGTCGTTGCGGGGGTGTCGTTTCAGCGGGCCCACACGTCCTTATACCACTGGAGCGTGTCGTAGCCGCGATATGTGAGGTCGCTCTCCGAGCGCGGGGCAAAGGAGCCGAGGCCCGAGTAGAGGTCGGGGTCGATGTAGAACGACCCGATGGCCTGCGGTGTGGAGGCGGCCCAGACGACGGTGGCGGCGAGGGCGTCGCTCCACGAGGCGGGGGCGCCGAGCAGGGTGGTGTAGTACTGGCGCATGTCGACCGACCAGTTGTATTCCACGGGCTTGACATAGCGCTGCAGGCGGTTGATGTCGGCCGGGAAGGGGTCTGCGGCGCTCTGCACCACGGCGCGGCTCTCGGCGGCGAGGCGGTCGAGGTGGGCGGTGGAGTAGACGGCGAGCTGACAGTGTGAACGGGTGGAGGCGTAGTGCTCGTAGGTGGTGCGGGCGGCGCCGGTCACGTCGGGCTCGGGGAGGAAGAAGTAGCCGAGGGTGAGGTCGTAGGGCATCCCCTCGACACCCAGCTCGGTGGGGGCGGCGGCTATGACGGGGGTGAGGTGGCGCAGCTCGTAGATGGTCTCCACGTTGCCCATGAGGCAGCAGTCGAAGTATATGAAGCTGAACCGCTCCCCCTGCAGCGCGCGGGCCAGCGAGGGGAGGGTGATGTGATAGCCGCGGTCGTCGCCGAAGGCGCGATATTTGGAGGGGTCGCCCGTGGCGGGGGCGCCGAGCCATCCGTTGGCATGGCTCCAGAAGATGAGGCCATAGTCGTCGGCCGGGGCGAGGGTCTTGACGTCGGTCATCACCTGTGTGACGCGCTCGGGGTCGACGGAGTAGACGGATGTGTCGTCGGGATACCTCATCAGCTCGATGATCCCCTCGGCGGTCGCCTCAAAGATGCGGGGCGGGATGCCCCCCTCGGTCTGCACGCAGTTCCAGTAGATGAGCAGGCGGCCGCCGTTGAGGGCTCCGTTGCCGATGGCTGTGGTCATTTCCTTGATGTCGGCCACGTCGAGGGCCGCGTCGCCGAGCGTATTGTCGGCGACCATATAGACGAGCACCGTGCGGCTCACAGGCTGGGTGACGGGCGGGACGGGCGGAGCGGGGTCCGGATCATCGCCGCCACACGCCGCGAGGGCCAAGAGGCAGGGGAGCAGCAGGAGCGGGAGTAGGAATCGTTTCATCATAGAGAGATAACGTGTCGGTGAGGTGTGTTATTGTGGGGGGATGGCCCGCACTCAGCGTGCGGACCGTCCGTTGAAGTCGTGGCGCACCACGTTGTCGGTGTAGCGGGTGGTGTGCCAGTCGTCGTTGTTGCGGTCGCGACACCACTCCACAAACCGTGGGTAGGGGTTGGAGATGTGGGTGCGCTCGGTGGGCCAGTACCACGAGGCGGGGACGCAGATCATCTGAGGCGCGGCTCCGATGCCGTGGTTGAGGCCGTCGAGGGTGGGAGGCTCGATGGTGTTCCATTTGTTGCCGTTGTTGACCTCGACGGTGAATCCGCCCATGTTGGAGTGTTCGCCCCCTTCGTAGTAGGCGAGCGTCCAGCCGTTTCTCACCCTGACGGTGACGGAGGCTCCTGTGGAATGATAGTCGCCGGCGTTGATGACGGTCGATGAGGAGTAGCGCCCTCCGTCAAACCACGAGTGGAATTCGCCTCCCGCAGTGTTGCCGGCGGGGATGATGCGGGCTCCGTCATAGAGGAGGTATATGGGCAGGGTGCCTCCCGCGGCCAGTGCGGTGATCTTGACGGTGGTCTGCTGTGTGGCGGCGTCGTAGACGAGGTCGGAGAATCCGAACACCACGTCGTTGAAGTCAAAGTCGTTGTCGCCGAGGTCCTCGCATCCCACTATCCACAGGAAGGGTGTCTCGGTCCCGGGATCCTCCTGCTCGGGGTCGTCCTCGTCCATGATGTGGACAGGCTCCTGACCCGACTCGAAGATAAACATCACGTCGTTGAGGTCGGCGCGTGAGCTGGGGTTGCTGGCCTCCCAGTCCTCGAACGAGAACATGGCATATGTCTTGCCGTCGGCCTCCACCTTGCCCCAAGCGGCATAGGAGAAGTTGTCGAGCTGGGTGAAGCGGTCGCTGTCCCACCACGTGGGGCTGGTGTAGTTCCATCCCTTGGTGCGGATGTCGCTCTGGCGCTGGTCCTTGCCCCACGGGTCGATCCACGACTGATTGCGGGTGCCCTGCGAGAAGACTGTAAACTCATATCCCTGTTGGGCGGGGGGTAGAGGGGTCAGGACGGGCGTGCCGTCGGCGCCTGTGCCGGGGGTGTAGAAGCGGTCGGCGTCATGACCGCACTTGAGATAGAATCCATAGACCACTCCGGCGGGGAGGGTGTAGGTGATGCCGGTGGCCGAGATGTAGGTGGTGCCGGCATAGTAGGACTCTCCATTGCCCGAGTTGGCCGGCTGAAATCCCTGTGCCTCGCACTCGAAGGTCGAATTGTAGGCCGATGTGACGGTCTCGGTGAGGGTATAGCCCCAGTTGCCGATGTGGGCCTTGATGCGCGAGATGTATCCGTTGGCGGTCTTGAGGATGGCGGTCTCGGGGGTATAGGCTATGTTGGCGGCCTCGCCGTTGGGAAAGAGGAGGCGCCCCTCGGCGTCGCGCCACTCGCTGAAGTGGTCGGTGGACGATGCGTTGGCTATGCGTGGCGTGGGGGTGAGGCCGGGAAACACACCTATCGCCTGCCAGTCGGCGAGGCGGTCTTGCGAGCAGCCATACATATGGGTGTCGCCCGCTTCATAGCGGCGGGGGCGGTATTCGGGGTTGATGTTGCCTGACCCATAGGTGAGGTCGCCGGTCTTGGTGAAGTAGAGGTCTTCCATCACGATGTCGGCAGGGCTCTGAGGGTCGAGGTAGTAGATGCCGAGGGCATGATGCTTGTCGGTGTTCCAGTAGATGGGGTAGAAGGTGTGGGGCTTGCCGTCGGAGACGAAGTAGAACGACGATGTCCCGTTGCCGAGGTTGGGCTCGCCCTCGGGATAGAGGTTCATGAACTCGTTGACGGCCATGGTGGTGAACATGCGGTGGGGCGTCTTGCTCCACTCCAGCAGGGGGTCGCCGGCCACGATGCGCGAGGTGGGGGTGCCGATCTCGACCACGTCGCCGGGGCTCACGGTGTAGGTGCGTCCGGCGGCTTTCACCACGAGGCGGTCTGTGCCTTTGGGGACATCGACGCCCAGCTCGGTGCGTCCGCTGACGTTGAGGAAGGTGCCGAAGAGATAGCGGCGCCCCTCGGCGTCGGCATAGATCCTGACGTCGGTGGGGGTGGGGGTGGCGACGGTGACGGTGGCGCGGGTGGCCATGTTCCAGTCGTGGCGCGAATCAAAGACGCCAAAGTTCTTGATGAAGTCGCGTGTGTACTGCTCCTGTGCGTCGGGGCCGTGCATTGTCTCGTCCTGACACCCGGCGAGGAGCACTCCGGCTGCGGCTGTCGCTGCCAGAGCTAATAAAGGTCTCATGTGCATTGTAGGAGTAATTGTAAAGTCAGTCTTGCAGGGGGGTCGGCCTGCTTTGTTTATCACAAAGTTACGGAATTATCGCGACATTTTCACGCCGTTAACTAATATTTAACATCTTTGCCGCTTTGCCGGACGGAATTAAACGTTTAAATTTGTATCCGGGGTGCCTCGCGCTCCCCGAGTCAAGGCAATTATATTATTCTCATCAATTTTATATATGCAGATCAATATCCTCAATATCGGCCGATGCGTGGAGGCCGCCGGCGGCGAGACGGTGGAGCAGGTGCTCGACCGCGTCAGGGACAGTGTGCCCTTCGCGCCCGTGTGTGCGAGAGTCAACAACAAGGACGAGAATCTCGGATTCCCGCTCTATGCCCCCAAGCAGGTGGAGTTTCTGGGCGTGAGCTCGGGGGCGGGGACGAGGTGCTACATCAAGTCGCTCTGTCTGGTGCTCTACCGTGCGGTGACGCGCCTGTGGCCGGGCGCCCGGCTGAGGATGCGCAACGCCGTGTCGCGTGGCTACTATTGCACCGTGAGTGGCGCTGAGCTCCCTGCCGATGCCG
Organism: uncultured Staphylococcus sp.; assembly: GCA_964488595.1. GTDB lineage: Bacteria > Bacteroidota > Bacteroidia > Bacteroidales > Muribaculaceae > Duncaniella. The sequence goes on from CAZAWC010000031.1 coordinate 20,222, forward strand.
CGGGCTTGATCAAGGCCGAGATGAGGCGCATAGTGGATGCGGATATGCCGATAGTGCGCTCGGAGCGGCCTACGGACGAGGTGGTGGAGATGTTTCGCGCGCAGGGGCTGGACGAGAAGGTGCGCCTGCTCGAGGGGCTGGGCGAGCTCTACACGGTCTTTTACACGCTCGACGGGCTGCACGACACCTGCATGACGCCGCTGGCGCCGCGCACGGGGATGCTGGGGGTGTTTGACTTCGTGGCCTATGAGGATGGCTTCCTGCTGCTCGGCCCCGGTGCCGCCGACCCCTCGCGCCCGGCGGGGATGTTGCCCCAGCCCAAGCTGTTCAGGGCGTTCAGGGAATATCAGCGTTTCAATTCCATAGTGGGCATAGCCGGTGTGGCCGACGTGAGGAGCATGGTGGCCCGCAAGGAGAGCGCTATGATGGTCAATGTGGCCGAGGCTCTCTCGGCAAAATATATCCGCGGGATTGCCGACAGGGTGACGGAGCGATTTCGCGAGGGGGGTGCCAAGGTGGTGCTCATCGCCGGGCCTTCATCGTCGGGCAAGACCACGTTCACCAAACGTCTGGCCATAGAGCTGCTCACCAATCTGGTCAAGCCGGTGATGATCTCGCTCGACGACTATTTCGTGGATCGTGACCATACACCCCTCGACGAGCATGGCGAGCTGGACTATGAGAGCCTCTATGCGCTGGATCTGGATCTCTTCAACCGCCATCTGGTGGAGCTGACGCAGGGGGGCGAGGTGGAGCTGCCCACCTACAACTTCGAGACAGGGCGGCGCGAGTTCAGGGGCAACCGCATCCGTCTGGGCGACGACACGGTCCTGCTCATCGAGGGTATCCATGGCCTCAATCCCGAGCTCACGGCGGGGCTGGAGGAGAGGATGAAGTATCGCATCTATGTCTCTGCGCTGACCACTATCGCCGTCGACGAGCACAACTGGGTGTCGACCACCGACACCCGTCTGCTGCGCCGCATCATCCGCGACTACAAGTATCGCGGCACCTCGCCGCTCTCCACCATCAGGCGCTGGCCCAGTGTGCGGCGCGGCGAGGAGAAGTGGATCTTCCCCTATCAGGAGAATGCCGACTCGATGTTCAACTCCTCGCTGCTATTTGAGCTTAGCGTGATCCGCGACGAGGCCGAGAGGGTGCTCCGCACGGTGCCGCGCCAGTGTGCCGAGTATGCTCAGGCGCATAGGTTGCGCAGGTTCCTGAGCGTGTTCCCGCCCATAGCCACCCATCTCATCCCGCCCACGTCGCTGCTGCGCGAGTTTCTCGGGGGCAGCTCGTTCCATTATTGAGCTATACTGACTCACAGAGCGGGGAGGACGACACGCCGGTCGTTCTCCCCGCTCTGTGAGGTCTATTTTTATTTATATATGTGTATGTGGTATAAACGTGAGGGGGATGAGTCTTCGAAGTGTTAAATTAGTGTTAAAAGGCATTGAAAATTTGGTGGGGATCGGCATAATG
>CAZAWC010000032.1:0-21570 GCA_964488595.1 uncultured Staphylococcus sp.
CAACAACGCACGGACTCACGGATATACCGTCAGTCTCGGGTCGCTACTCCGAAGCTTTAGTATCTAAAAAGATATAATATGTTGAAAAGGCTATATTGCCTTTCCAACTGCAAAAATACTCATTTTTATTCAATCCACCAAATCATAATTGTGGTTGCACGCCGTTACGACAACCGCAGGCTATTTCTCGTTACGGTACACAATCGGAGGGAGCAACTCCGCGATGGATGAGCCGCGCTATTGCTTGAAAGATTCATAGTTGGGGCAGAACAATCAGATGTAGCGCCGTGTTAGAGAGATAGATTGTTTCAACTATTTGACACGTTTATGAAAAAATTATCTCTACTTTTCGTCCTCTTATTCGTCACCTCAATCTTAACAGTCTCGGCCAAGAGCACCAAATCACGCCATGCGTCGACTGTCAATAATGAGACCCCTACGTCTGCCTACAGCACAGTGAGCCGCGAGTATGCCGCAGGGCAGATCTCGGCCGACAGCGTGGTCAGCATAGCCCTCTATCACAAGGGCGGCAACCCCGAGCTGGCCGAACGATGCCTGAAGCTGGTGGCCGACAAGAGCCCGCGCGCCCGGATGGAACTGGGGGCGCTCTACACATTCACTCCCCTATTCTCACGCCACGCCTCCGAGGGCCTAAAGCTCCTCAAGCAGGCAGCCTCGTCGGGACAGAATGCCGCCAACTGCTATCTCGGCCTCTATTATTTCAACCACAAAGACTATAAGCAGGCCAAGGCATATTTTGACGCTTGTCATCCGATGGACTACGGCATAGGCTATACCGCGCTGGGCAGCATGTACACCGCCGGCACGGGCGTTGCCCAAGACCTCCACAAGGCACGCGAATACTATCATCAGGCCGCGCTCAAGGGCTATCCCCGAGGCATGGCCCTCTACGGGTTTAACCTCCGCGCCAGTGGCGGCGGTGCCGTCGACCTCCCCGACTCATTCTTCTGGCTCTACATGGCCGGCGATCTTGGCGACGACGCCGCGCGCGCCACACTCTCCCTGCCGCTGCTCGGCGAAAGACAGGGCGACAGCGAGATGGAGCGCGACGCAGTCACATCGCTCACACTCATTCAGATGGCCAACGCTGGAAAGATCCAAAACCAGCCTATCTATCGCGAGGGTTTCCTGCGCGGGCTCTCCGCTCGTGAGAAAGCAGCCGAGCAGGGCGACGACTGGTCGAGATTCTATCTCGGCAGCATGAACTATAACGGCGACTTCCTCAACCAGAACTACGCCCGGGCCTTATACTACTACGAGCCCATCGCCCTCGACGGCACCCTCCCCCCGGCCGTTCTCGCCGTGGTCCACGAGCGCCTCGCCGACATCTACGCCGCAGGCCGATCCGTCAAAGCCGATCCCGCCAAAGCCATGCACCACACCCGTCAGGCAGCCCTCTACGGCAGCCCCACAGCCTACCGCACCCTCCATCCCTGACAGTCCCCCCACATCATATTATCCTACTCGGTCTGATAGATTTCTTAAAATACATAACGCACTTCCCGACAGCAGGGAAGTGCGTTAATGATTTTCATAGCAGATTAAGTAAGTGATGTCCTTCGTGATAGGTTTCTATCCAAGTGATACTCTATTTGATAGCTTTTCTCCGATGAAACATGTTGCACCCTCAATAGAGTGGGTCTAATGTCCAAGTTTTTGAGCCATCGGTCAGAGTCTTTCCATAATCATTCAGAGATTTTAAAGTATACTTTACCGTCTTTGATGAACCGACACTCCACCCCGGGAAGTGAGATACTGAGACTGTCCTCCATCTTGGTCATTGCCTGAATTACCCGAATTGCTTTTACGGTTATAGATGACAGTTCGGGACGATCCGTCTCCAAAGCTCACATTCAAAATTAATTGTTGATTTTTTTACAATTTAGTTCGAAGTTTTTGCAATTAAGGACCTCAACAACAAACAGCGGGCCTGCCGGCAGCGATGGCTGCGGGCAGGCCCTGAGGATGGTTAGGGTTGGTGATGTGCGTCAGCGACAGGGGGTGCTGACGGTGCGGGGGGTCACTTCACCACTTTCTCGGCCACTTTCTTGCCGTTGTCGAGGGTGGTGACCTTGATCACGATGCCGGTGCAGGTGTTGTCGACGGGCATGCCCTGAAGGTTGTAATACTGTGTCGACACGGCCTGTGCGGCCTCTACATCGTTGATGCCCGACTCTCTGACGTCGACCTCGGGGCCGAAGCCGCCGCGGGCGTTGGCCTTGCGCACCTTGAGGTCGCCCGTGGGCAGCGTGCCGGCATAGATCTTGCCGTCAACGAGATAGACATTGCCTGCGAGCTGCTCGCCGGGGGTGTAGACAACCTGTGTGGCGATCTGATCGGGAGCCCAGTCGGGGAACACCTTGTCGAGAGCATACTCGGCTGCCTCGGCGTCGGTGAGGATGGTCTCATACTCCTTGTCGCCCGACGAGTGGGTAAACTTGAGCTTGTTGGAGGCGGGCGAGATGCGCTTGCCGGTGGCGTCCATCGAGTTATACTCCACAAACTTGTCGGCGGCACAGTTCATGCCGGCGGTGGTGAAGCGCGACGAGGCGAGCTTGGAGGGCTGATTGATGGTGGTGTTGAGCCATGCGAGACCCGAGAAGGTGCCCCACGAGCGGCCGAAGTTGAACTGCGAGCAGAGGGTCTCGATGGTACAGTTGTTCATGACGTAGCCAAACTTCTTGGCGCCGTTGGGAGCTGCGATGGTAGAGTTCTTGACAGCCTCGTTGACAAACTTCACGCGGTTGTAGTAGACATCGCCGCCACCGCACACATAGTCGACCACGCCGTGGATCTCGCCATCCTCAAAGTAGAAGTAGGACGATGCGTTGTTGCTGTAGTAGGTGTCCTGATACGACTCGAGGCTGACGTTCTTGCAGATGGTCTTGTTGCCCTTGTCCTGCAGGGTGACGGCGCGACCTGCGGCAGCCTTGCCGTCAAACGGCATGGCGTTGCGCAGGGTGAGGTCCTGCAGATAGAGACCCTCCGAGCGGTTGAGCAGCGTGGCGGTGACGCCGATGCCCTCGGCTTCGAGCGGGGGATAGTTGAGGATGACGGTGCCTGTCATCGACTCGCCGATGATGGAGATGTTCTTGCCCGAGATAGAGGTGAGCGTGGTGGTGCCGAGGTCGTAGGTGCCGTTGGGGAGATAGATCTTGGCACCATCCTGCGAGGAGGCGGCCTTCAGGGCGAGCAGGAAGCTCGAGACGTCGCCTGCGGGGATCTCATAGTAGCCCGAGGCCTCGTCATACTCTACAAATTCCTTGACGTTGGAGACGGTGACACTGTGCACGTATGCACCCTCGGGGAAGGTGATGGTGAGCCAGCCGGCGGGGCCGTCATACTGGATGGTCTGCTCCTCGCCGTCGCTCGCAGCCTTGACGGGAAATTCGGCCACGGTCTGGCCGGCCTCGTCGGTGACCGTAGCGGTAGACTCGGCCGAGTATGCACAGCAGCCTACAGACACATAGCACTTGCCGGCCACGTTGACCTTGATGGTGCCGGTCTTGTTGATGAGCCAACCGTGATTGTTATAATACTTGCCCTCGATCTCGATGGCCTCATGATCCTCTACATAGAAGTAGGCCTTGGTGAGGTCATAGACGAAGCGCGATGTCGGGGTGGGGACTTCGATCTTGGTGGCGTGGGCATAGAGCTCGGTATCGCTCTGCATCGAGGTGCCCTCGAATACCTTCTCGGCGGTAGACTTCTTGGTGGCAAACCATCCGCGGAAAGCCTCGCCCGCGGGCACGGTCACATCCTCGGCGCCATACTTATAGACGAGCGCTGCGCCACCGGCCATCTCCTCGGTGCCGATGACCGAGCCGTCGGTGTTGTAGTAGGTGATGTTCACGTTGGGGAGGAAGTCACAGGCCTCGACGGCGAGCGAGGGGCAGTATGACGGGGTCTCGATCGTGAGCACCGCATCATCGTTGCTGTTATATACCCACGAGGTGGTGCTGTTGCAGTCAGAGTTGCAGGGGAGCTCGGCGAGCACTACGTCGCCATTCTTGATCACGGCACCCTGACCGTTATACTGGCAGTTGCCGAAGGTGATGCGCACGGCGCCATCCACAGGCACGGTGACAGTGGAGCGATTGTAGCCGTGCTGGCTGTCGTGCCACGTGCCCTCGACGGTCACGCCCTCGGGCAGCACGCCACCTTCGGGCTTAACGACTGTATAGGGATCGGTGGTGAAGTCGATCTGGAAGTCGGTGAAGTGACGCTCCTTGGCCACATAGGGATTGACCGATATGCCATAGAGGCGGAATCCCTTGCCACAGCTCATGTCGAGGATGACATCGCCGTTTTCCTTGACCTTGGACGAGACTACCGACTCATCACACTGCTTGCTGACACTGGAGGGGACGGTGAGCGTGCCGGCGGTGAGATTGTCGGATGTCACCGTAGCATCGCCACCCGCACCTGAGAAATCGAGGATGATCTCATCGTTGACACCGCAGTTGGGGATGCGGACGGTCATCTTGCCGTTTTGGAAGCAGAAGTTCTGCGAGATGCCATACACGGCGCCCGAAGCTACCGTGAAGTAGAGCCCGTCGAGGCCCGAGAGGGCGCCGCCCGTGTTGGAGGGGAGTTCCTGATTGTCGAGAGCCTTGGCCAGGGAGTAGCGACCCTTGGACGAGGCTGTCCAGTATTCGCAGTTAGTCACTTCGTTTGCATGGTTCTTACCACTGGTGAGACTCCATGAGCGTGGGGTGGTCACGTGCTCGTAGTCACCCTCAGCACCCCATGCCGACGCACCCGTCAGGAGCGCAAGCATCAGCATGAGCATGCTCTTGAATTGTTTTCTCATGATTTAAATTAGATATTTAGGGTTGATAGGTTCCGCTGATTAAGGTTTTTCCACGCAAAGTTACAAAAAAATCCCTCGTCCACCATCACCCACCCCTTAATCTTTATTCAAAAAAAAACGCACCGTCCCCAAGAGGACGGTTTAGACAAACCTGTGCGAAAATATCGTGGGAGAATAGTTTTCATTTTACGGCAGATTGCGTAACTTTGCACCACATCACACACACATTCCCCACACACAATATCCCGTCATGGAATTACAGATAGACTCCTACATCCAAAGCAATAATTACTGGTATAGAGTGAAGAGCCGGCTGTCGGCAGACTGTTATGTAGCTTCGATCATCTATCAGACAGACAAGGGGTGGAATGAATCGTTCGAGACCTTCCTGCTGGTGACTGATGAAAGGGGGATCGGATCCATCAGCCGGCGACACGGCGATCAGACGGTCGAGACGGTCACCGCCCCATCAGGGAGTCCGGTGCTCGTGGTGCGCGACACTGAGGCCACCCGTCAGCTGGCCGTGGATATGGATGTGACCCGCCAGCGCGACACTGAGGTCACCCCTCGGCCGGCCGTGGACGTGGTGCGCGACACTCCCCGCAGTGTACCCCGCCAGCTCCCCACACGATCATTCGGCAGCAAGCTCTGGAGCAAGACTTGGAGACTCCTTGCGGCCGCCGGATGCTTTGCCGCCGCGGGGCTCTGCGTGTGGGTGCTCACAGAGGTCTTCTCCCCGGGAGGCGGCCACAGGCACATACGCGGCAGTGTCGTGATCGGCCCGATCTTTTTCTCTTTCATGGGGCTTAAATACCTGTTCGGATTCTTCAAACATCTTTTTGTCTCCGAGCGATAAATCCCTCCTGAGGCTCTACACACCATCCACAGTCATAGTCCGGTGAACATCAGCCTCGCCCGCATGTTTAATAGTCATACGTTCCTGAATTCCTGATGGCTGTCAATCGGTGTCACGGGGATAAAGTGATGTACGCAAAAAAAACAAGATTGTAATATGACAAAGAGTATCTATCTGGCCGGAGGGTGCTTCTGGGGCACGGCCCATCTGTTCTCGCTCGTCGAGGGGGTGCGCTCAGCCACAGCCGGCTATGCCAACAGCCGGGTGCCCGATCCCGACTACAGGACCGTGTGTACCGGCTCCACCGGGGCTGCAGAGACCGTGAGGGTCGACTATGACCCAGCGCTCGTGGGGCTCGCCGACCTCATCGGGCTCTATTTCAAGAGCATTGACCCCCTGAGTCTCAACCGTCAGGGCAACGACGAGGGCACCCAGTATCGCACCGGCATCTACTATACCGACCCTGCGGACGCACCCGTAGTCGAGGCCATGATAGCCGCCCTGCAGCGTCGCCACACACGCCCGCTGGCCGTGGAATATGGCCCGCTGGTCAATTTCTATCCCGCCGAGGAGTATCATCAGGACTATCTCGTCAAAAATCCGGGGGGCTACTGCCACGTCAATCCGGCCCTGTTCGCCGAGGCCCGCGCCATGCGTGCCCGTCGCACCCCCGGCGCCGCCAAGCGCGAGGAGCTGCGCGCCCGGCTCACACCGCTGCAGTGGGAGGTGACGCAGAACGGCGCCACCGAGCGTCCCTTCATCAACGAGTATGACCACGAGTTCCGCCCCGGCATCTATGTCGACATCACCGACGGCACTCCGCTCTTCGTCTCGGCCCGCAAGTTTGACTCCGGCTGCGGATGGCCCGCATTCTCGCGCCCCATCGACGACAGTCTCATCACCGAGCACACCGACACCTCCTATGGCCGTGTGCGCACCGAGGTGAGATCTGCCTCGAGCCAGTCGCATCTCGGCCACGTGTTTCCCGACGGCCCGGCCGAGGAGGGGGGCCTGCGCTACTGCATCAACTCGGCCGCGCTCCGCTTCATCCCCCGCGAGGAGATGGCCGCTGCCGGATATGCCGACTATCTGCCGCTGGTCACCGACTGATGCCCGACGGGGCTGAGCGCGCGGTCAGTGGCGGAACGTGGAGCGATGCTCGGGCGTGAGCCCGAGGCGTGAGATGGCCTCGCGATGGGCCGCGGTGGGATACCCCTTGTTTATCTCCCAGTCATAGCCCGGATACTCGCCGGCAAGACGCTTCATCAGCTCGTCGCGGTGAGTCTTGGCCAGTATGGAGGCGGCAGCTATGTTGCCCAACTTGCCGTCACCCTTCACTATGGTGCGCCACGGGATGTCGCCATAAGGCTTGAAGCGGTTGCCGTCCACCACTATCTCGCCCGGACGCACGCGCAGCGCGTCCAGAGCGCGGTGCATGGCGAGGATCGAGGCATTGAGTATATTGATGGTGTCTATCTCCCGTGCCGACGCCCAGCCCACGCCCCACGCCACGGCATCGCGCTCGATGATGGGGCGCAGCAGCTCGCGCTTGGCCTCGGAGAGCTTCTTCGAGTCGTCGAGCAGCGGATGGGTGTATCCGTCGGGGAGGATGACGGCGGCGGCACACACCGGGCCGGCGAGACAGCCGCGTCCGGCCTCGTCGCAACCGGCCTCGAGCACAAGATGAGTGAGACAGGAGGGGAGCATCAGACTTTATCCACAAATCCGTAGCCGAGGCCCGATTTGTTGACCAGATTCTTGCCGTAGGTCGATAGTTTCTTGCGCAGGCGCGAGATATTCACGTCTACCAGACGGGGATTCTCGAGCTGCTCACCGGGCCATGCCGCGGCAAATATCTCCTCGCGCTTGAACAGCTTGTTGCGGCCGCGCAACAGCAGTGTGAGTATGGCAAACTCCGTGGGCGACAGCGAGACCGTCTCGCCGTCGATGAGCAGACCGCGCGAGTCGACATTGAGGATCAGTGTGCGATACTCGATGATGCGGCTGTTTGCCGTGGGGCTCATGTTGCGGTGACGGCGCAACACCGAGCGCACGCGCGCCATCATCTCGCGCAGCGAGAAGGGGCGGGTGATGAAATCGTCGGCACCGAGGTTAAGGCCCTTGATGAGATCGTTTTCCGAGTCGCGCGACGTGCAGTAGATCAGGGGCACGCCGGCCGTAAACCGATCCTCCTTGAGGCGCTCCAGCAGATCATAGCCGTCTATCTCGCCGGGCAGGTCTATCTCGCTGATGAGCAGATTATATTCTTCGATCGGTAGCACAAGGGCTTCTTCGGCATCGGGCACCACATCGACATCATATCCCTCGGCACGGAGATTGTCGAGAAGCATGGTGCTGATAGAGGTATCGTCGGTAATAATCAGTATTTTCTGAATCGAAGAATCCACGGTCACGGTGCTAAAAATCTGTGTAAACGTCTGCAAATTTAGCAAAAATCACACTCTCGGCAAAGTTTGTAACAAGATTGTGCATACTTTGAAATAGAAATGTAATTTCCGCTCTATTAGCTTCCGGAGGGGTCATTTGCGGGTCTGGCCGCGGCCGCTGAGGAGGTAGCGGCAGGTAGTGATCTCGCGCAGACCCATCGGTCCGCGCGGACCCAGCTTTTGGGTCGAGATCCCTATCTCGGCTCCGAGGCCAAACTGCCCTCCGTCCGTGAACGACGTGGGGAGATTGACATAGACACATGCCGCATCCACCCGCTCCTCAAACAGACGCGCCGTCTCGGGATTCTCGGTCACGATGGTCTCGCTGTGACCCGACCCGTGGTTGCTGATATGGTCGATGGCCTCCAGCGGCGAGTCGACGGTGAACACTCCCATCTTCATGTCCATCCACTCGCGGTCGGCATCCTCAGCCACGGCCTCGCGGAGGAGGTTGTGGGGATAACACCCCTCGAGGGCGGCCAGCGCGCGCGCATCGGCATGCAGCTCCACCCCCTTGGCCGCCAGCGGGGCCAACAGCGGCCCTATCTCGGGGAGACGCGACGAGTGGATGAGCAGGGTGTCGAGAGCATTGCAGACGCTGACACGCCGCGTCTTGGCATTGTCTATGATGTCGCGCCCCATGGCGAGGTCGCCCTCGGAGTCGAAGTAGGCGTGGACCACTCCGGCGCCAGTCTCTATCACGGGCACACGGGCATTGTCGCGCACGAAGTCTATGAGGCGCCGCCCTCCGCGAGGGATGCACACGTCGACATATCCCGTCGCTCCCAGCAGCGCGGCGGTGGCCTCGTGGGTGGATGGGAGCAGCTCGCAGCTGCGTGCCGGCAGCCCGCACTCGTCGAGAGCCTCGTGGATCAGACTCACGGCGGCGCGATTGGAGTGGAGGGCATCGCTACCCCCCTTGAGCAGACAGGCGTTGCCGCTCTTGATGCAGAGCGCGAACACATCAAACGTCACATTGGGCCGTGCCTCATAGATCACCCCTATCACCCCGAACGGCACCCTCACGCGCCTCAGGTCGATGCCGTTGGGAAGTGTGCGGTGCTCCACCTCCTCGCCCACGGGCGTGGGGAGCGAGGCCACATGGCGCAGGTCGGAGGCTATGGCGTCGAGGCGGTCGTCGGTGAGGCGCAGACGGTCGCACAGCGGATTGGAGGCATCCATGCGCTCGAGGTCGAGAAGATTGGCCTCGAGAAGCATGGCGTGTGAGGCGTCTACCTTGTCGGCAAGTCTCAGTATCGCTGCCGAGCGTGTGGAGTCGGAGAGAGTGGCAAGGGTGCGCGACGCCTCGCGCACCTCGCGAAATATATAGTCTAATGCGTTCATTGGTCGTTATTGTTCTATATACAGATAGTCATAGTGTATCACAGGCCTCTGTCCGTGGCGCCCGATCGAGGCTTTTGCCTCCTGACAGCCCATCGCGGCCCGCCCCATGCCGAGGTTAGAGCCATCGGGGCCGAGGATGGTGACTATGTCCCCCTCCTCCCACTCCCCCTCGACAGACGTCACACCCACGGGGAGCAGGCTCACGGCGCGGTCGGAGAGCAGGGCCTCGGCGGCACGGGCATTGACGCACACCACCCCCTTGGCAAACGATCCGCTGTGGGCTATCCACCGCTTGATGTTGCTGAGCGGGGCGGCCGAGGGCACGAACAGCGTGTGGGGCACCTCGGCGGGCCGTTCGATGAGGTCGACAAGCACCCCCGGCCTGTCGCCGCGGGCTATCAGCACCGCCACCCCCTCCGAGGCCACCTTTGAGGCTATGCCACACTTGGTGCCCATGCCTCCGCGGCCAAATCCGCTCTTTGCGGCCACCACATATTCGCTCACATCCTTGCCCGGCTCCACACGCTCTATGAGGCGCGCACCGGGGTCGGAAGGGGCGCCGGTATAGATACCGTCGACATTGGAGAGGATCACCAGCGTGTCGGCATCGGTCATGGTGGCTATCAGGCCCGACAGCTCGTCGTTGTCGGTAAACATCAGTTCGGTGAGCGATGCCGTGTCGTTCTCGTTGACCACCGGGATCACACCATTCTCTATCATGGTGAGCATACAGGCCCTCTGATTGAGATAGGAGGTGCGCGAGGCAAAATTCTCCTTCTGCGTCAGTACCTGACCCACCACTATGCCATATGCACCGAACAGCTGATTGTAGAGATTGATGAGCCTTATCTGCCCCACTGACGAGAAGAGCTGGCGCGAGGCCACGGCGTCGAGCTCGCGCACGGGGGCCACAGCCCCGCGTCCGCAGGCCACAGCCCCGCTCGACACCAGCACCACCTCATGGCCCAGACGGCGCAGGGTGGCTATCTGGTCGACCAGAGCCGACATATTGGTCACATTGGGCTTTCCGTCGCTGCGGGTGAGCACGTTGCTCCCCACCTTCACCACGATCCTGCTCATCGCACACTGGCTTTGAGACCCTCGACCACGGAGGCCGAAAATCCGGCCCGCTCCATGGCGTTGAGCCCGCGGATCGTGAGTCCGCCCGGAGTGGTCACCTTGTCTATCTCACTCTCGGCATGCGCCCCGGGATTATCGAGCAGAGCTACGGCTCCCGCCATGGTCCGAGCCACGATCTCCTGCGCCTCCGAGGCCTTGAAGCCCAGCTCCACGCCCCCCTCGGTGGCTGCGCGCACATAGCGCAACGCATATGCTATGCCACACGAGGCCAGCGCCGTGGCCGCCGGAAGCAGCCGCTCGGGGATTGTCATGACGCTCCCCAGCGCCTCAAACACCTCACAGGCCCGCACGGGCTCACCCTTGACGGCCACCATGAATGTCATGGACCGCCGCACGCTCATGGCCGTGTTGGGCATGGCGATGGATAGGACACAGGGGACAGCCCCATCAAAGAGGCCCGCCAGCTCACCGCTGCTCATGCCCGCGAGGATGAAACACACCTCGGTGCCCTCCTCGATATGCGGGGCTATCATCGCCACCACATCGGCCACCACCCACGGCTTGACGGCCACCACCACGAGATCGGCACCCTTGACAGCCTCAGTGTCAGAGGTTGTCATAGCCACCCCTTTCCGGGCCAGCTCGGCCACACGGTCGGGGTGGGGAGTCGCTATAGTGAGGTCGGCGGCACCGACGGTCTGAGCCTCGAGCAGCCCGCGGGCCACGGCCGACCCCATCGCGCCACCACCAATTATAGAAATCTTCATATAAAAAAATAGACTTGATAATCTGACAGTCGGAGCCTCACCGCCGGCAGCGGCAAAGCCCGGTGCAAAGTTACGACAAATCTTTCATCAACGGATATTCTTGCGCATGACTTTACGCACCGAGCCGTCGGTCATCACCACGATGTTGACACCCTCCACAGGATGGTCGTGGCTGCGGCCCATCATGTCAATATATTTAGCCGGAATGGCGTCGGTGGCCATAGTCCCCTCGATGCTGTCAAAGCCACCCTCGCCATAATATCCTTTGACGATGGCCTCGACAAGTTCGGGCTGATTGAACTCGGGGACGCTGCGCGACGCCCCGTCGGAGAGCCCCATCCAGTAGAATGTGCCGAATCCCTTGGCATGAGCCTGCTCCACGAAGTAGCGCAGGAAAGCCGTCATGTCGGCACGGCGGTTGGTGTAGTCCTCGCCGTTGTCCGTTCCCCACTCGCCGAAGATCACCGGCGCACCTTTCGACTCCAGATTGTCGCGTATGCCTGTCATCATCTTGCTCACGCTGCTCTTGGCCGCACTGAGGCCGCTGCTCAGCCCCGTATAGCTGTGCACCTCCATGATGATATGGCCGGCCACATTGTCTGTCGGGAGCTTCATCTGCTTCAGCGGGTCCTGCAGATGGCTGTTCCATGTGCCCTCTCCGCTGCAAGCGCCATAGGTGCTCACTATAAGGTTGCGAGTGGCATTGTTGCCCCCCGTCGCACGCACGGCGTTGACAAAACTCTGCGCATAGCTGTTGATGGCATTGTAGGCCGAGGTGGCCACGGCGGCATCATACTTTGAATTGGTCGCGAACGATGCGAAACACCATGAGTTGTACGGGTCGAGCATCTCATTGTAGCCCTCGAACAGGAGCCTCTCGCCACAATCCTTGAACTCCTCGGCTATCTGGGTCCACACGGCCTCGAATCTCTCTTTCTGGGCCGCATATTCCTCTTGGCCCGCTATCAGCCAGTGGGTGGAGGCCGCCCCCGTGTCGTGGTGGATGTTGAGGATACAATACATGTCCTGCGCCAGCACATAGTCCACCACCTCATGCACCCTGTCGAGCCACGCGCGGTCGATGCTCATCGAGATGGGATCGGCGACAGGATCCCACGTCAGCCCCTCCATCTTTGCACCCATATGTGGATACCACGTGACGGGAACACGCACGGCATTAAACCCTGCATCCTTAAACATCTTGAACAGCTCGGGGATCACGGCAGGCTGCCCCCACGCGGTCTCATAGGCACCCGGAGAGCGGTCAGTCCACTTTTCGATCCACATATTTTCGAGGTCACCCGAATTACTGTCGAGCGTATTGCCGAGATTCCACCCGATGCGCATATTATCGACAGCCTCCCGGGCCGACTCAAAATCAGATGCACCGGCAGCCACAGTCATCGCCGGCCACAGTAAGGAACAGAGTAAAAATTTCTTCAACATGGAGGTTAGATTTATGAGTTAATCACAGCAAAGGTAGCGCTTTTTCGTCGCTGACAGAGTAAACTCCCCCCGAAATATCCGCATGTTAACATATATTATTAAATCCTCGTAAGTTGAATCTAAGGTGCGGAAGACGATAGATGCACGAGTGAACTTTTTCCACAAGAAATTTGTCTATTTATAACTAATTGGTTATCTTTGTTCCATGAAATCTAATGTGAGACAAGGAGATGAACTTCGTGAGGTCTATAAGACACCACAGTTTGAGGCATTCTATAACTCACTGCCGACATTCAATCAACAGTTAGATGAAGAATATGGCAAGCCCGGGAGCCCGGAACGCGAGAAGTTTCACGACGAAGCTCTCTCTTGGTATTACGGCCAGTTGCTGCGCAACCGCAGGCGAGAGCTTAAGATGACGCAGAGAGAAGTGGCCGAAAAACTTGGTCGCGAACAGAGCTACATAGCACGAGTCGAACGTGGGAAAGCCGATATTCAGCTATCAAGTTTCTTCCGTATTGCAGCCGTGCTCGGAATACAGTTCATTCCTACCTTCGCATCCGTCCTTAAATGAGAAGTCTCGCTGCGAGGCTCTCTTGGCTCTGGGGGGATGGGGGGCGGTGAGGTTGGGGTAGGAGATTGAGATGAGGGATGTGGCTGATATTGCCGCGGGGGGCGAGGTGCTTAAATGACAGGGGAGTTGCAAATCACGTGGGAATTGAGTATTTTTGCGGTGATTATAAATATTGGTGATTATAAATATTTGAGTTTGTTATGAGTATCACCGTCGTGGGTATAGGTCCGGGGTCACGGGCCGACATGACCGCCGCAGCCGTCGAAGCTATCGGTCGGGCTGATGCTGTGGCCGGCTATCGCTATTATCTTCCTTTCGTGGAGCCGCTCCTCAAACCCGGGGCCAAGGTCATAGGCTCGGGGATGCGTCAGGAGCGCGACCGCGTGCGCGCCGCTCTCGAGGCTGCCGCGTCGGGCGTCACCGAGGTGGTGGTCATCTCGTCGGGCGACTCGGGCATCTATGGCATGGCCCCGCTGGTCATGGAGATGCGCTCCATGATGGGGCTCGAGCATATCGAGGTGACGGTGGTGCCGGGGGTGAGCGCCTTTCAGAAAGCTGCCTCGCTGCTTGGCGCGCCGGTGAGCCACGACTTCTGCGTGATCTCCCTGAGCGACCTCATGACCCCGTGGAGCCTGATAGAGCGGCGCATCACGGCCGCGGCCTCGGCCGACTTCGTGACGGCCGTCTACAACCCCCGATCCACCAAACGCTACTGGCAGCTGCCGCGTCTGCGCGAGATATTCCTGCGCCATCGTGCGCCGCAGACCCCCGTGGGGTGTGTGCGTCAGGCCGGGCGCGAGGGCGAGCGCGTCACCCTCACCACCCTTGCCTCGCTCGACTGCGAGGAGGTGGACATGTTTACGGTGCTCATCATAGGCAATTCGCGCACATTCGTGCGCGACGGCCGCATGGTGACCCCGCGCGGATACTATGACCGCGAGCAGAGCGACGCCGCGACGCCCGGACAGGAGATCATGATGCAGAGTTTCCGCACCATAGCCTCCGAGATGCGCCGCCCCGACATCCCCCTCGACCTGAAATGGGCCATGCTCCACGCCATCCACACCACAGCCGACTTTGACATGGAGGAGGTGGTCAAGGCCGACCCGGATGCCCTGCAGCGCATCTACGACTCCCTCACCGCCCCCGGCGGCGAGAGAGTGATAGTGACCGACGTCACCATGGCCGCCTCGGGCATACGCAAGGGTGCCCTCCAGCGGCTGGGACTGGAGGTGAAGTGCTATCTCAACGACCCCGAAGTGGCCGAGACGGCCCGCCGCGAGGGGATCACTCGCACACAGGCGGGGATAAGGATAGCCGTCGCCCGCCATCCCGGGGCACTCTATGTGTTTGGCAACGCCCCCACGGCCCTCATGGAGCTGTGCACGCTGATGCGCCACCACAAGGCCCGCCCCTGCGGCATAGTGGCCGCCCCGGTGGGATTCGTCCATGTGTGCGAGAGCAAACACATGGTCAAGACATTCACCCATATCCCCAAGATAATCGTCGAAGGGCGCAAGGGAGGGAGCAATCTGGCCGCCACGCTGGTCAACGCCATCCTATGCCGTCCCGATGCCGAGGGGCTCAGACCGGGACGCGATGTGTGAGTTTACCGTGATAGGCATATCCGACGCCGCGAGTCCGCGTCTCGACGAGGCCACAGAGAGGCTGATACGCTCCCACCGTATATTCTCGGGGGGCCGGCGCCACCGGCAGATCGTGGAGCCGCTGCTGCCCCCCGGAGCCGAGTGGATTGATGTCACCGTGCCGCTGGCCGCGGTGTTCGAGCGCTATCGTCAGGCGGCCCCCGGAGCGAGAATAGCTGTCTTTGCCTCGGGCGACCCACTGTTTTTCGGCTTCGCGTCCACACTGCAGCGCGAGTTTCCCGACGCCCAGCTGCGGGTGATACCCACCTTCAACTCCCTGCAGATGCTCGCCCACCGCATCACCCTCCCCTATGAGAGCATGCAGGCCGTGTCGCTCACCGGGCGCCCGTGGAGCAATCTCGACACCCCTCTCATAGCCGGCACCCCCCTCATCGGGGTGCTCACCGACCGCATCCATACCCCCGCCGCCATCGGCCGCCGCATGGCCGACTACGGCTACACCAACTATACCCTCACCGTGGGCGAGTGTCTGGGCAACCCTCAGGCCGAGCGCATCACCGTCATGACCCCCGAGGAGGCCGCCGGGCGCGAGTTCGGCATGCCCAACTGCGTCATCCTGCGGCTCACCCGTCCGCGGCCCCGCCCGTTCGGGATACCCGAGAGCGACTTCGAGCTGCTCGACGGCCGCGTCAATATGATCACCAAAATGCCGGTGCGCCTCATGACCCTCTCGATGCTCGACCTGCGCAGCCGGCACTCGCTGTGGGACATAGGCTTCTGCACCGGATCGGTCTCCATCGAGGCCCGCCTGCAATTTCCATCGCTCGCGGTGACGGCCTTCGAGCGTCGCCCCGAGGGGCTGCGCCTCATCGAGGCCAACGCACGCCACCACGGCACACCCGGCATCACCGCCGTGGTGACCGACTTCATGGAGGCCGACCTCACCCCCTACCCGCGTCCCGACGCCGTGTTCATCGGCGGCCACGGCGGCCATCTCGCCGACATGCTCGCCCGCGTGGCCCCCATACTGTTCCCCGGGGGCACCGTGGTGTTCAACTCCGTCAGCCCCGCCACGCTGGCCACATTCCGCACTGGCGCCGCCGCCGCGGGGCTCACCGTGACAGACTGCCACACCCTCACCCTCGACGGTCACAATCCCATCACCATCATCAAGGCTATAAAATGACACAGCATACACTCATCGTCTACGTCACCGAGTCCTCGGCCCGGCTGGCCTCCACCATCGCCGGCGCGCTGGGGCCCGGGGCCACCACGATGCTCCACCGCCACGCCGACCCCGCCACCCTGAGCGCCGCACGGGCCATAGTATTCGTGGGAGCCGTGGGCATCTGCGTGCGCACCGTGATACCCCACGTGTGCTCCGACAAGCACACCGACCCCGCCGTGGTGTGTGTCGACGCCACCGGGCGCTATGCCATCCCCCTCCTGTCGGGACATATCGGAGGCGCCAACTCACTGGCCTGCACCATAGCCGCCGCCATCGGGGGCGAGGCCATCATCACCACCCTGAGCGACAATGCCGGGCTGTGGGCGCTCGACACCCTCGCCGCCGACAGCGGCTGGCTCACCGAGGCCACTCAGGCCGAGATGAACGCCGCAATATTCAAGTATGTGGGCGGACGCCCCACGGCCCTGCTGCTCGATGTGCGCGACGCCGCCACAGCCCGTCTCGAGTCGACGATGGCGCCACACGTGCGGCTCATCAGCACCATCGACGAGGCAGCCGGGTCTGAGCTGGTCATCGCCGTCACCCACCGCCTGCTCACGCCTCCTCCCGGAGCGATGATGCTCGCCTTCCGCCCCCCGGTGCTCGCCATAGGGGTGGGATGCCGCCGCCTGTGCCCGCCCGAGGGGATAGCGGCCCATATCGAGGAGCAGCTTCTGTCGGCGGGGCTTTCCCCACTCTCGGTGGGGTGCATATGCACTGTCGAGCTCAAAAAGGACGAACCCCTGCTGAGCGAGCTGGCCCGCCGGTGGCCCGCCGCTCAGACACGCATATTCCCGGCCTCACAACTGGCCGCTATCCCCGTGCCCAATCCCTCGCAGCGTGTGCTCGATGTCGCCGGCACACCCGGTGTGGCCGAGGCCGCCGCTATAGCCGGAGCCGACTATGGCCCCCTGCTGATAGAGAAGCAGAAGGGTGCTCAGGCGCCGGGGGCCGACTTCACCTTTGCCGTCGCCCTGAGGCGTGCGGCCTCATCGTCAGGACATATCGAGATCGTAGGCGCAGGCCCCGGCGACCCCGACCTCGTGTCGGTGCGCGGACGCCGATTCCTCGAGCAGGCCGACCTCATCCTCTATGCCGGCAGCCTCGTGCCGCGCACCCTCACCGAGTGTGCCAAGCCGGGATGCCTCGTGCGCTCGTCGGCCGACCTCGACCTCGAGGCCCAGTTTGAGCTGATGCGCCGTTTCTATGACGAGGGGCGCCTCGTGGTGCGCCTCCACACCGGCGACCCATGCATCTATGGAGCCATTCAGGAACAGATGGCCTACTTCGACCGCCACGGCATGTCATATCACATCACCCCCGGCATCTCCTCGTTTCAGGCCGCCGCCGCCGAGCTGCGCTCGCAGTTCACCATCCCCGAGCGGGTGCAGAGCATCATCCTGACCCGCGGCGAGGGGCGCACCCCCATGCCTCCGCGCGAACGGCTCTCGCTGCTGGCCCGCTCGCAGAGCACCATGTGCATCTATCTGAGTGCCGGCATCGTGGACGAAGTTCAGGCACAGCTGCTCGAGGAGTATCCCCCCGAGACCCCCGTGGCCGCCTGCTACAAACTCACGTGGCCCGAACAGCGCATCTATCGCGGCCGGCTGTGCGATCTGGCCCGGATAGTCCACGACAACCACCTCACCCTCACCACCCTGCTTGTGGTGGGCGAGGCTATCGACAACCGCGAGGGCCTCTCGCGCCTCTACGACCGCCACTTCACCCACATGTTCCGCCGCGGGGAGGAGGCGCAGTCATGACGCTGCCCAGACTGCGCCCCGTGATGCTCGGAGGCACCGGCAGCGACGTGGGCAAGAGCCTCATAGCCGCCGGCCTGTGCCGCATCTTCAGGCAGGACGGCTACCACCCCGCACCGTTCAAGGCCCAGAACATGGCCCTCAACTCCTATGCCACCCCCGACGGGCTCGAGATAGGACGCGCACAGGCCGTGCAGGCCGAGGCCGCCGGGGTGCCCTGTTGCACCGACATGAATCCCCTCCTGCTCAAACCCTCGGGCCAGCGCACGTCGCAGGTAGTGCTCAATGGCCGTCCCATCGGCAACAGGGACGCCTATGAGTATTTCCGCCGCGAGGGACGCGGCGAGCTGCGTCGCGCCGTGTGCGAGGCCTACGACCGCCTCGCCGCGCGCTACAACCCCATCGTCATGGAGGGGGCCGGGAGCATAGCCGAGATAAATCTACGCGACTCCGACCTCGTCAACATCCCCATGGCGCGCCATGCCGGGGCCGCCGTGATACTGGTGGCCGACATAGACCGCGGCGGGGTGTTCGCCTCGGCCTACGGCTCGATCATGCTTCAATCGCCCGAGGACCGCAGGATGATAAGGGGGATCATCATAAACAAATTCCGTGGCGACATGCGCCTCTTCGAGCAGGGGCGGCGCATGATGGAGGAGGTGTGCGGAGTGCCCGTGCTCGGGGTGGTCCCCTATGCCCCCGACATCCACATCGACGATGAGGACTCCGTGGCGCTTGATGGTAAAAACACCACACCCACCCGCACTCCGGGACGGGTGAACATCGCCGTGGTGCGCCTCCCCTACATATCCAATTTCACCGACTTCAATATCCTCTCGCGCCATCCGCAGGCGCATCTCTACTATACATCCGGCCCCGACGGGATCTCGGCCGCCGACATAGTGATAGTGCCCGGCAGCAAGTCCACCCTCTCCGATCTGCGCTTCCTGCGCTCCACGGGGCTCGACACAGCCATCCTCTCGGCCCACCGGCGCGGAGCCACCGTGGTGGGGATATGCGGCGGCTATCAGATGCTGGGCCGCGAGGTGGCCGACCCCGACGGCGTGGAGGGGACCCCCGACACCCTCCCCGGCCTCGGACTCCTCCCGGTGGTCACCCGCCTGTCCGGCCACAAGGTGACCCGCCGCGTGGCGGCACGCTATCCCGACGGCACCCCTGCGGGCCATGGCTATGAGATACACATGGGGCGCACGGCCCTGTGCGGCGGCTCGCCCGCCTTCATCCTCGACGACGACGACCGCGGCACTCCCGACGGATGCCGCATGCCGGGCGTGACGGGCACCTATATCCACGGCATCCTCGACAATCCCGAGGTGATGGCGAGCCTGTTGCGTCCCCATCTCGGAGGTGGCGAGCCGCTCCCCTTCGACCCCGCAGCCCAACGCGACCGCGAGTATGACAAACTCGCTGCCATGCTGCGCAGCCACTTAGACATCACACGAATCTATCATATATTATCTACCCACTATGATTGACGGCCACGGCGACGACCTGCACCTCTATCCGGGGCGCACTCCCATCAACTTCAGCTCAAACATCCTCGCGGATGTCGACCACTCCCTGCTCATGGCCCGGCTGGCCGAGGCAGCCTCCCTCCCATCCTCCTACCCCGACCCCGACGGCTCGTCGCTGGCACGCCTGCTCGGTCCTGAGGGGACGGTGGAAGTGACCGCCGGTGCCGTCGAGGCCATCTACCTCATTGCCCTCTCGCGCCGCGGCAGCCGCTCGGTGATCATCGGCCCGACCTTTCGCGAATATGAGGATGCCTGCCGCCTCCACGGCCACACCGTCACCTACTCCCCCTCACTCACTGAGGCTCCTCAGGCCGACATCATCTGGATCTGCAATCCCAACAATCCCACCGGACGTGTCACACCCCGCGCCACACTGAGGCGCCACATAGCCGCCCGCCCTGCCACACTCTTTGTCGTCGATCAGGCCTATGCCCCGTACACCACCCTGCCCCTCCTCACTCCATCCGAAGCCGTCAAAGCAGGCAACGTGGTGATACTCAGCTCGCTCACCAAGCGTTATTCCGTCCCCGGACTGCGCATAGGCTATGCCATAGGTGCCCCCCACCTGATGGCAGACATCAATAAAGTGCGCATGCCGTGGAGCGTCAATGCCATAGCCCTCCAAGGCGCCCGCTGGCTCATCGACCACTCGGCCGACTATCCCGTCGACGCCTCCGCGCTCCACGCCGAGGCCGCGCGTCTGCGGACCGCCTTCATCGCGCTCGGCATAGATGTGGAGCCCACCGACTGCAACTTCATCCTCTGCTGTCTCACCGACGGCCGCACAGCCGCCGCGCTCAAACAGGCTCTCATGGAGCATGACAATATCCTGATACGCGATGCCTCCAACTTCCACGGCCTCACACGCGCCCACTTCCGCGTGGCCGCACAGACCCCGGAGCGCAACGACCTTCTCATCCACGCTATAGCCCGATGGCTCAACACCTGATTCTCAACACCCTCCCCCTCATTCTCGGATGGCTGCTCGACCTCGTGGCCGGCGATCCGGCCCGTCTGCCCCACCCGGTGGTGTGGTTCGGGCGCGCCATCTCGGCATGCGAACACCGCCTCAACCGCGGCCCACGGCGTGAGGCCAAAGGCGCGCTCACGGCCATACTCCTCATCCTCGGCGTGTTTGCCGCCACCACCGCCGCCGAGTGGCTCCTGTCGCCGTGGACACTGGCCACCATCATCTTCAAGACCGCCGTGGTGTTCTACTGTCTGGCCGGCACCACACTGGCCCGCGAGGTGCGCATGGTGTTTGAGGCCGCCGACCGCTCCCTCAGTGAAGGGCGCCGTCAGGTGAGCCGCATCGTGGGCCGCGACACCGCCACCCTCTCCGACCACGAGGTGCGCGCCGCCGCCCTCGAGACCCTTGCCGAGAATCTCTCTGACGGCGTCATAGCCCCGCTTTTCTACTACGCCCTCTTTGGCGCCCCCGGCATGCTCGCCTACAAGATGGTCAACACCCTCGACTCCATGATAGCCTATCACACCGACCGCTACCTGCAGTTTGGCCGGTGGGCGGCCCGCATCGACGATGTGGCCAATTATATCCCGGCCCGTCTCACGGCCCTGCTGATGATCCTCGTGGCCCGGCGTCCCGACCTGTGGCGGTTCGTGCGCACCCATGGCCCGCGTCACGCCAGCCCCAACTCCGGCTGGCCCGAAGCCGCCTTGGCGGGGATACTCGACTGCCGTTTCGGAGGCACACACCAATACTTCGGCCAGAGCTTCTACAAGCCCCACATCGGCACCAACCCCCGCCCCTTCACCACAGCCGACATGCACACGGCCATCCTCATCAACCGTCTCTCCGAGACCCTCATGATCATCCTCACCGCCACCCTCACCACCCTCTTTTGAGGGAGGTCCCACACATCACACTTTTGAGAGAGGCCCCACACACCACACACTGAACAATAGGGCACCATCAGGCGTGCGGAGCACGCCGAATCATCTTAACCCCACCCGCCGAAAGCGCAGCCGAGGCGAGTGGGGTATAATCTGTGCTGACAGCAGGCACTGATCAGAGGACCGCGGGGGGTGTTGATAATTGTGTTGAAAACTGTTGAAAAGTTTTCAATAGCTT
>CAZAWC010000033.1:0-2494 GCA_964488595.1 uncultured Staphylococcus sp.
GATGATTCGGCGTGCCCCGCACGCCCATCCCCCGCCCCATTCACGGAACGCCCCCGCACGGCAGTGGGGCCGGGCGGGGGCGGGATGTGAGATGAGGCGACAGAGCGTCAGCAGGTCTTGGCCTCGAGGTTGGGATTCAGCTCAGACCACTCAGAGATGGGAGGCATCACGCCCATAGAGATCACCTCATCGCGCAGAGTGCAGAGGTGATGATAGCTCTGATCCAGCTCCTTGTGCTCCTCGGGCGTACCCTTGACCGGGGTCACGGTGACACCGTTGGCATCCACCGTCGTCTCCATGGCCATCATGATGTGATTATACTCGCCATTGTTGACATACGTGCCCACCGGCCATGTGAAAGGCTTGCCCCCCATGGCAGCCGCGATCATCTCGATCGAGAGATAGGCAGGGCTCTGGAACGACGAGCGGCCGCGCAGGTCGATGATGGCCTTGCCACCCTGTATGACGCGCTGCTTCATCTCCTCCCACTCCTGCTCGGGGAGCGCCTTGGTGCCGATGATCTGCGAGAGAGGCTGTCCGGCCACCGTGCATGTGCTGGCGAAGACCGCCATCTGCTCGCCGTGGCCACCATAGGTGCGGGGCATCGAGATCTCGTCGGGCGACACCTTGAAATACTTGGCCAGCTCGTTGCGCAGACGTGTGGAGTCGAGCGCAGCGAGGGTCGACACCTGCGACGGACGCAGACCCGAGTAGAGGAGAGTGATGAGGCCCGTGATGTCGGCGGGATTGAAGATGACCACGATATGCTTCACGTCAGGGCAGTAGGCCTTGACGTTCTTGCCAAACTCCTCGGCGATGGCAGCGTTGCCCTTGAGGAGATCCTCGCGCGTCATGCCGGCCTTGCGGGCGGCGCCGCCCGAGTTGACGATATAGGCCGCCCCGGTCAGGGCCTCCTTGACGTCGGAGGTGTATGTGAGGTTGAGCCCCTCAAATCCACACTGGTTGAGCTCCTCGGCCACACCCTTGAGGGCGGGTTCGTAGGGATCGTAGAGGCAGATGTTGGGTGTGAGTTTCATCATGATGGCTGTCTGAGCCATGTTGGAGCCTATCATGCCGGCCGCGCCGACGATGACGAGCTTGTCGTTTGTGAGGTATTGCATGGGTGATATATATGGAAAAATGTTGGGTTTTGATGATTATGCTTGCGGACACATGGTTATAGTCATAACGCCCGCGGGGGCGGGGGTGTTCACTGCATCAGGCGATAGATGGCCTCCGTGTCGGCCGGGGTCATGGTCCAATAGCCGGGATAGGGATTGCCCTTGTCGCGGTGGAAGTCGGCGGTGAGGCGCCCGAAGTCGGGGTCGGTGATGCCGAGGTCGCCAAGGGTGAGCGGCAGACCCAGCGAGGCGAAAAACCGGCGCAGGGCAGCCGCGGTGGCCAGAGCGGCCTCGCGGTCGGAGGCATCGGTGACGCCGAAGACGCGGCGCCCCAGCTGGGCAGGCTTGGCGGGGGCATGGTCGGCCATATAGGTGATCCACGCCGGGAACACCACGGCCAGCCCCGCCCCGTGGGTGACGCCATAGATGGCCGAGAGGACATGCTCGAGCCCGTGTGAGGTCCAGTCCTCGCGGCGTCCGCAGCCACACAGGCCGTTGTGGGCCAGCGTGCCGCTCCACATGATATTGGCGCGCGCCTCATAGTCGGCAGGATCGGCGTCGACACGGGTGGCCGACGCCATGATGGCCATGAGGAGCCCCTCGGCCAGGCGGTCGGTCACCTCCACGTCGGGAGTGGTGGTGAAATATCGCTCCATGATGTGGGCCATCATGTCGGCCACGCCGGCGGCGGTCTGCTCGCGGGGCAGGGTCATGGTGAGCTCGGGATTGAGCAGGGCGAAGCGTGGACGCAGCGCCATGTCGGTGCGGATAGAGATCTTCTGCCCCGTCTCCTCGTTGGTTATCACAGAGTTGCCGCTCCCCTCGCTGCCTGCGGCGGGGATGGTGAGCACCACACCCACGGGGAGGGCGCTCCCCACGGTGGCACGTCCGGCAAAGAAGTCCCAGAAGTCGCCGTCATAGTCGCGCCCCGCGGCGATGGCCTTGGCAGTGTCGATGACCGAGCCCCCGCCCACGGCGAGGATAGAGTCGACGGCGCTGCGGCGGGCTATCTCGATCCCCTCGCGCACGGGCCCTGCCGTGGGGTTGGGCCTGATGCCGCCGAGGGTCACGAAGGGGATGCCTCGGGCCGACAGGGAGTCCATCACACGGCCGAGGAGGCCCGAGCGGACGGCCGACCCGCCGCCATAGACGATGAGAGTGCGGCGCCATCCGGCCTCAGCCGCAAGCTGTCCGACCTGATTCTCAGCCCCACGCCCAAACACATAGCGCGTCGGCGCGCAATAACTAAAATTATCCATAATAATACTTTTATATATGTAACTAAATTATAGTAGAAATGTTGAATGAAACCGGAATGAGATCTGTAATCTTGCACCAGAAAGGGAATATCTTCTTTGTGGTGGAGAAGCTGC
>CAZAWC010000033.1:2594-21249 GCA_964488595.1 uncultured Staphylococcus sp.
GTAATCCACGACCCCCTTCGGGGGCCGCAAGTACTTGTAATCCAATCTATACCCCGGCCAAGGCCGGGGCCTACCGGTAGCCACGACCCCCTTCGGGGGCCGCATATTCGGTGACTACACAAAGGACTGGTCAAGGACAACACAAACTCTCGGGGGCCGCATTTTTGGTGACCGCCTCCACAAGAGGGGACTTCCGAGGCATCGACCACATTTGGTGACATCGTTTGGAGAAGATATTGGAGAGGCTTATTATTCACAACGTTTCATGTTGTTCGGGGGGATTAGCGGAGGGGGCGGAGGAGGAAGGACCAGCGGAGGGGATGGGGGGTGCGGGCGGGGTCGATGCGGTAGGGCCGATGGGGCGCGGCGCCCCACGAGTTGTCGCCGCCGAGGCCGCGCTGACCATAGTCGATATACAGATAGGTGTGGTCAGAGGAATGGCGCACGTCGGATGCGTGGGCCTGATGCTTGAGCACCCCGGGATCGAGATCGTCGGGGGTCACGTCGAGCGCCGTCACGTCGAGGGGCCGCAGAGGGATCACCTCGATGCCCGACCCGTCGGAGGCCGTCACCGTGGCCATGCGCACGTCTGTGTGGTTGCCCGTCTCCTGCGGGAAGATATAGGGATAATACATATCGGCCACGGCCCCGCGCCAACGACCTATGAATGAGGCGGTGCGGCGGTCGGAATAATTCTCCCAAGGGCCACGGCCATACCACGAGAGGGTGTCGCAGCGCGCCGGGAGGGTGAGACGCATGCCGCAACGCATCATCTCGGGGGTCTCGGGGCCCGGAGTGAGCTCGCAGCCCACCTCGAGATAGCCGCCGGGGCGCATGGTGTAGGTGACGCCGAGAGTGGCGTCGGTGTCGGCGAGACGATAGGTGAACGCCACCGAGAGGCTATCGACGCGCAGGTCGGTGGCGGTGAGCCGGCGATTGGAAGCGGCACAGCGCCACGCATTGAGGCGCCGCTGGGCATCATTGCCGCGGTCGTTGTCGGTGGGTGCGCGCCAGAACTCGGGCACCATGCTCCCGGCGAGCATCTCGCGCCCCGAGGCGGTGAGGCTGCTGAGCTCGCCGCGGCTGTTGATGCGGGCCTCGACGCCATCGGGCCATGTCAGAGTCCACCCGTTGGAGACGGGGGCGAGGGTGAGGCCGGCGGTGTCGCCCGCGGGAGGCTGCGGCGAGCCCCCCTCGGCTATCGTAAACTGCTCGCGGGCCGTCTCGTGGCCGGCAGGGATCATCGGCTCGGCATGGCGGGTGCGGGCATAGACCGAGAGGTGCCATGCATGACCGTCGGCAGGGTCATAGGCCGGGAGGCCGAGGCGCACACGCCCCGTGTGGCCCGGCGCCACCGGGGCCTCGAAGCTCCCCTCGGCCACCGGCTCGCCGTCGCGCAGCAGCTCCCAACTGAAGTCATAGTCCGAGAGGTGACGATAGATAAACCCGTTGCTCACCTCGATGACCCCTCGGGCCGGGTCGACGCCGCGGAAGAGGATGTCCTGATAGACCTTCTTCACCTCCATCAGTGCGGGATGAGGAGTGCGGTCGGGCTGCACGAGGCCGTTGATACAGAAATCCTCGTCGTGGGTATAGGCAGCCCCACCGAGGTCGCCACCGTAGGCCCAGTAGGGACGCCCCTCATCGTCGCGGGTGAGGATCCCTTGGTCCACCCAGTCCCAGATGAATCCACCCTGCATGTGGGGAGAGGAGCGGATGATGTCGAAATACTCCTGAAAGTTGCCCGTGGAGTTGCCCATGGAGTGTGCATACTCGCACATGATATAAGGGCGTCCCGGCGAGGTGCGGCCGGCATACTCCTTCATCGCGGCCACTGAGGGATACATGGGGCAGACGATGTCGGTGTTCGGGTCCTCGCCGGCCTGCTCAAACTGCACCGGGCGTGTGGGGTCGAGCGCCTTCACATAGTCGTATGCCGCACGGAAATTGGCCCCTTGCCCGCACTCGTTGCCCAGCGACCATATGATGACCGAGGGATGATTCTTGTCTCGCTCCACCAGCGAGAGCTCGCGGTCGAGGATAGCCGCGCGCCACTCGGGACGCTCGGCGGGGTGGACGGCGGGGTCGATACTGTCCCACGGCGACGAGCCCATGGCATGGGCCTCGATATTGGCCTCGTCGACCAGATAGAGGCCATACTCGTCACACAGATCATACCACAGCGGGGTGTGGGGATAGTGGCTCATGCGCACGGCGTTGATATTGTGCATCTTCATGGTGCGGATATCCTCGAGCATGGTCTCGCGGTCCACCACATGGCCCGTGCTCTGATGATGCTCGTGGAGGTTGACGCCGTGGATCTCGACAGGCTTGCCGTTGACCAGCAGGCGGCTGTCGCGGATCTCGACCGTGCGGAAGCCCACCCTCACCGAGGTAGCCTCGATCACCTCGCCCGACGGACGGGTGAGCGAGAGGACGAGGCGATAGAGCACCGGGGTCTCTGCGCTCCATGGCGTGATGCCGCGCAGCGAGGTGGCGAATGTGGCCGTCACCGTGGTGTCGGGTCCCTGAGCCACGGTCTGAGTGGAGCTCCACAGGGGGCGGTCAACATGCTGAGGATAGAGGGTGGCGGTGAGGCGCAGGTCGGAGGGGCGGGACGACATATTGGCCACCTTGACGCGGGCCGACAGCTCGCCGCGGCGATATGAGGAGTCGAGCCCGGCGGTGGCGGCCACATCGGCGATGCGCTGAGGGGCGGTGGAGTAGAGACACACGCTGCGCTCTATGCCCGAGAGGCGCCAGAAGTCCTGATCCTCGAGATATGACCCGTCGGTCCAGCGATAGACCTCGCAGGCCAGTTCGTTGACCCCGGGCCTGAGCAGCGGGGTGATGTCAAACTCGGCGGGATTCTTCACACTCTGCACATATCCCGCCTCGTGGCCATTGACCCACACGAACATGCCCGACGTGGAGCCGCCGAAGTGGAGAAACACCTCTCGACCGTCCCACGAGGAGGGGATGGTGAACGTGCGGCGATAGCTCCCCACCGGATTGTCGTCGGCGGGGATGTGGGGCGGGTCCTTGGGATATGGATAACGGACGTTGGTGTAGATGGGGATGCCATAGCCGAGCAGCTCGCGGCTTGACGGGACAGGGATGGAGTCCCACCCCGAGTCGTCGAAACCGGGACGCCAGAAATCGGCGGGTCGGTCGGCGGGTCGGGCCGAGTGGTGATAACGCCACATGCCGTCGAGACTCATGTAGTAGGGCGACGCCTCATAGTCGCCTCCGAGGGCGGAGTCGACCGTGGGATAGGGCCACGCCGTGGCGCGCGGAGCGAGGCGCCCGCGGGCGAAGATGGCTGGATCGTCGATCTCCGCCGGGACGGAGGCGGCGGTGTAGTAGCTCGACATGGTGGTGATTATGGTCGCGGCGAAGAAGATGGCGCGGGGTGACATAGTTGATACGGGGATTGAAATTGGTGAGAATAATGCAAATTTACCTATTCCGTGTGTCATATCCAAATCGGATTTTCCTCACAGAGAGGCATACTCGGTGGTGGCGTCGAATGACGGACATGCCTTGGGGGCGAAATCGCGGTGTGAGCGTATCGCGGCTCCGGGATAGAGACGGCGCAGCCACCGCAGCAGGGCGAGCAGCGAGGCGCGCTGGGCCGGGGTGCGGGTGTCGGCCGGAGTGCGGCCGTCGGGCGCGAGGCCACCCACATAGCAGACCCCTATCGAGCCGGCGTTGTGCCCCTTGCAGTGGGCGCCGATCTCGGCCACGGGTCTACCCTCGCAGACAGTGCCGTCGAGAGTGACGACGTAGTGATAACCTATGCAGCGGTAGCCGCTCTGACGGTGCCAGCGGTCGATGTCGGCCACGGTCACCTCGCGCCCGGCGGGTGTGGCCGAGCAGTGGATGATGATTTCTGTGATTTTTCTCATAACGGGGGCAAAGTTACGCCTCCCATCCACCCTCCGAGAGGCGATAATGCCGATAATATGCAACATTTTTCCGAAATGGTGTAACGCCCGAGGGGCATCCGGGCAGTAACTTTGCACTCGGAAACAAATCATGAAAACATCCCTCGACGACGATAAGCGATGACACAGTTTTTCACCTCTATACTTAACATTCTCAACGAGATGTCGCCCTACATACTGCTGGGCTTCCTGCTGGCGGGCGTGCTGCATGTGTTCGTGCGGCCATCGGCCATGGTGCGCCATCTCTCGGGGCCGGGCGCGGGCCCGGTGATCAAGGCGGCGCTGTTCGGGGTGCCCCTGCCCCTGTGCTCGTGCGGAGTGCTCCCCACGGCGGTGTCCCTGCGGCGCAACGGAGCCTCGAAGGGGGCCACGACATCGTTTCTCATAGCCACTCCCCAGACCGGGGTCGACTCCATCGCGGCCACATGGTCGCTACTGGGCCCGGCGTTTGCCGTGGTGCGCCCGCTGGCGGCGCTGGCCGGAGCTGTGGCGGGAGGCATGGCCGTTGGGCGCGGCACCGCGGGCGAGTCCGCCGGCACCTGCGCCATCAACGATGCCGACGATGCGCGCATCTCGCAGATGAGCCTTGGCCAAAAGATCGTTGAGGCGATCCGCTATGGCATGGTCGACATGGTGGGGAGCGTGGGCCGCTGGCTCGTGATAGGGCTGGTGGTGGCGGCGCTCATCACTGTGCTTGTGCCTCAGTCATGGCTCGCGGGGCTCAGCGAGTATCCCCTGCTGGCGATGCTGGCCATGATACTGATAGCTATCCCGATGTATGTCTGCGCCACAGGCTCCATACCCATAGCCATGTCGCTGATGATGAAGGGCCTGACCCCCGGCGTGGGATTCGTGCTGCTGATGGCCGGACCGGCGGCCAACTTTGCGTCGGTCATGGTGCTGGGCAAGACGATGGGACGCCGCGCCACGGCCATCTACGTAGGCTCGGTGGCGGTAACGGCCATACTGTTCGGCCTGGCCATCGACTATCTGCTCCCCTCGTCGTGGTTTGCCCTCCCGTGCATGAGCGGACATGCCGCCTGTCACGGCGCTGAGAGCGGCCCCGGCATCTTCACGCTGGCATGCTCGGCGCTCCTCGTGGGGCTCCTCGCCTACTCCATGATCAAGAACAGACATCACTCACACCATCACCAAACAACAGATGAAGATATGAAGAAAGAATACAAAATCGCAGGTATGGCCTGCAATCACTGCCGCAGCACCGTGGAGAAGGCTCTCACCGCCCTCGAGGGTGCGCGCAATGTCACCGTCGACCTCACCTCGGGCATAGCCGTGGTGGAGGGGGAAGTGGATGCCGACAAGGTGCGCGAGGCTGTGGAGAAGGCCGGATTCGAGATGGCCTGACCCGCGCGGGCGGTCACTGAAAATACTCCCTGAGCACACGGGCCGAGACAGGCCCGGATGTGTGGATGGCAAGCAATGCCGGGCGCTGCTGCTCGGCGGCAAAACGAGTGAAAGCCTCCCCGAGCTCTGCCTCGGTGGAGGCTTCGCTGTAGGCTATCCCGTAGCCATGGCACAGGTCGCGCAGGGGCAGCCGGGTGCCGGCGCTGAAATATCGGTCGGTCTCCGGGAGGGCGCGTGTGGTGTCGATGAAGCGGAATATCCCCCCGCCACCGTTGCACACCACTATCATCTTGAAACGGGGATTCATCAGCTCGGACGAGAGGGCCGCGAGGTCATACTGAAAGCTCATGTCGCCCGAGATGAGCAGCGTCACCCCCTTGTAGACGGCGGAGGCTCCAAGGGCGGTGGAGGTGCATCCGTCGATGCCGCTCACGCCGCGGTTGCAGTCGCAGCGGTGGATGCGGCTGCAGTCGAAGAGCTGGGCATAGCGCACTGGGGTGCCGTTGGAGAGGTGGAGATTCCACTGCCGGGGGATGCGGGCAAACACTCCGGCCAGAGCCTTGAGGTCGCTCCACGGGGCCGCGTCGACCTTGAGGCGGTGGATGCGGTCGGCCTCGCGGGCAGCGTCATGCCACAGCGCGGCATAGGCCGAGGGGGCGCGGTGGCGCTGCATGGCCGCTGCGATGCGGGTCATGAATATGTCGGGCTCCATCTCCACACGCATGGTGAGGTGCTTGAAGCAGTCTACCGTGGTGTGCGACACACCCACATGCCAGTGCTCGGTGGAGGGGGGCAGCGAGCGTATCCACTCCTTGATGTGGCGCGACACGAGCGCGCCGCCGAGGGTGATCACCGTGTCGGGGGCCATCAGGTGTCTGCGCACGGGGTCGAGACGGCAGAGGGTGGAGTCGATGCGGCTCACGAAGAGGGGATTGTGCAGATTGGCGATGCTCTCTGTGAGGACGGCCACGTTGGGCAGGGAGGCCATGCGCCCGAGTGCCTTGTTGAGACGCGCGTCGGGGGCGTGGAATCCGGCCACCACCATCACGCGCCGGGGCGAGGCCAGCATGGAGGCCAGCATGCGCGCACGCTCGGGGGTGAGCGTAGCGTCGGGGGCCAGCTCGGCTATGACGCGCGGCGGGGTGAGAGGCACCTCGGTCTGCGTGGAGAGCGGCGCGTCGAGGCGGATATTGATGTGCACGGGGCCGGGACGGCCACTGACCGCCTCGAGCAGGGCGTCGTTGATGACACGGTTGACCCACCACTCGCCGCTGGCAAAGTCGAGGCGTGCGCTGATGTCGGCCCGGCGCTTCACATAGGGAGCGAGTGCATCCTGCTGCCACAGGGTCTGCGAGTCGTCCTGATCTATCCACTCCTCGGGCCTGTCGGCCGACACCACTATCAGCGGTATGCGGCGGTAGTATGCCTCGGCCACGGCGGGGGCATAGTTGAGCAGGGCGGTGCCGCTGGTGCAGCACACGGCCACCGGGAGGCCGCTGTGCAGGCTCATGCCGAGGGCGGCAAAGGCGGCGCTGCGCTCGTCGATGACCACGTGACAGTCAAACTCGCCGCTGCGGACGAGGGCCATCACCAGAGGCACGTTGCGGCTGCCGGGCGAGAGCACCACCCGCCTTATACCATGAGCCGCAAGGAGCCCTGCGAGCATCCTTGCGGCCGGTTTGTCGGTAGTGAGGCTCCCCGTCATGCCTGAGCAGGAGATTCGGGGGCGGCGAGCGGATTCCATCCCTGAGCGCGCAGGGGCACCTCGTTGTCGTCGCGGGTGATCATGGCACACCCCAGCTCGGGCTTGGTGATGTGGCCTATCACCTTCACGCCGGGCACCTTGGTGATCTTGTCGTGGCAGTGGAGGGGGACGGTGAACAGCAGCTCATAGTCCTCGCCGCCGTTGAGGGCTGCGGTGACCAGATTCATGCCCAGCTCCTCGGCCATGATGGCTGTCTGATAGTCGATGGGGATGCGGTCCTCGTAGATGCGGCAACCGGTGTCGCTGGCCTTGCAGATGTGGAGCAGTTCGGAGCTGAGACCGTCGCTGACATCCATCATCGCGGTGGGCACGATCCCCTCCTTGTCGAGGGCCTCGATGATGTCGCGGCGTGCCTCGGGCTTGAGCTGACGCTCCACCAGATACTCCTTGCCCTGAAACTGAGGCACGAAATCCTTCTGTCCCGCAGAGGCCACCTTCTCGCGCTCGAGCAGCTGGAGGCCCATGTAGGCCGAGCCGAGATCGCCGCTCACGCAGATGAGGTCGGTGTCGCGGGCGCCCGAGCGGGTCACAACCTTGTCGGCCGGTGCCTCGCCTATACAGGTGATGGAGATGACGAGCCCCTGACGCGACGAGGTGGTGTCGCCCCCCACGAGGTCCACGCCATAGATGCTGCAGGCGAGCCGAATGCCCGAATAGAGGGCCTCGATATGCTCGACGGTGAAGCGGCTCGAGATGCCGAGCGACACTGTGATCTGGCGCGGACGGCCGTTCATGGCATAGACGTCAGAGAAGTTGACCACGGCACTCTTGTAGCCGAGATGCTTGAGAGGCACATACGTGAGGTCGAAGTGGACACCCTCGAGGAGCAGGTCGGTGGTGACGAGGATATCGGTGTCGTGATTGCGCAGCACGGCGCAGTCATCGCCCACCCCCTTGAGGGTGGAGGAGTTGACTATGGGGAGGTCTTTGGTGAGACGGTCGATCAGACCGAACTCGCCGAGGCTGGATATTTCCATTTCTTCGTTGCGGGGTCTGTAGTGGGTTCGGAATAGTGTGCGGGGGGATGGCGGAGGGTGTCCTTACACCTCGGTGCGTGCCACGAGCTCCTTCATGATCTCGAGACACTTGGGCTGGGCAATGACGGCAGCCTGCTGCACCTCCTCGTGGGTGGGCACCTGTGTGACATCCTTGCCGCCGAGGTCGGTGATCACCGAGATGCCGTAGACGCGCATGCCGGCATGATTGGCCACGATCACCTCGGGGACGGTGGACATGCCCACACAGTCGCCGCCGATGATGCGATAATACTCATACTCGGCCGGGGTCTCGAAGGTGGGGCCGGTGACGCCGACATAGACGCCGTGCATCAGGCGTATCCCCTTCTCGGCGGCTATCTCGTCGGCCAGACGCTTCAGCTCGGGGTCGTAGGCATAGGTCATGGCCGGGAAACGGGTGCCGAGCTCGTTGTAGTTGCGCCCGCGCAGGGGATTCTCGGGAAAGAGGTTGATATGGTCGGTGATGGTCATCACGTCGCCCACCACAAACTCCTTGTTCATGCCACCCGAGGCGTTGGACACGAAGAGCACCTCGACGCCCAGCGCCTTGAACACCCTGACGGGAAATGTCACGGCCTTCATGTCATAACCCTCATAGTAGTGGAAACGCCCCTGCATGGCTATGACCCGTTTGCCGCCGAGGGTGCCGAAGATGAGGTTGCCGCTGTGGCCCTCGACCGTCGAGACGGGAAAGTTGGGGATCTCCGAGTAGGGAATATATGTCTTGTCGTCGATCGAGTCGACCAGCGGGCCGAGGCCTGTGCCGAGGATTATGGCTATCTTGGGCATCTCGCCGCCTGCACGGCTGCGCAGGAAGTCGGCTGTCTGTTGGATTTTTTCGAGCATGGGGATCAGAAATTGGTGATTAAAATTGATAGTGCCGTCATCATCTGAACAAGCGGTATTCGCGTAATGTTTTCTCGACACACTCGGCAAACTCTCCGTCGCCGCGGTCATAGAAGCCTACACGCACGGGCAGATAGTAGACGAGCGGCTTCAGATGGTCGGGGAAGTAGGGATTGGAGCGCAGACGCACTGCATCCTTCTCGGTGGTGACGATGAAGCGATGCGGCTCCCTGATGGTGTCAAACACGCGCACTATCCTGTCCATGTCGCCCTGAGTGAAGTTGTGGTGGTCGCTGAAACGGGTCAGCCTCACCTTGGCCTTGGAGCGGCGCAGCTGTTTGACGAACGGGCGGGGATTGGCCACACCGCTCACGGCCAGTATCCCGGTGCCCTCGGGGAGGGAGGCCATGTCGGGGACCTCGCTGCTCACCTCAGGCCACACGGGCACGAGGGCGCCATATATGAAGGTGGAGAAGTAGAGCCGCTGGAACGGGAACAGGTTGAGATTCTCCTCGAAGATGCGATATTGCATCGGCTTCATCTCGGCGGGACACTTGGTCACCACCACGATGTCGGCACGGTTGAGCGACGCGCGCGGTTCGCGCAGACGGCCATATGGCATAAGGCTGTCGTTGAACACCGGGCGGTTGAACTCGGTGAGCACCACCGACACCGAGGGCTTGACATAGCGGTGCTGGAAGGCGTCGTCGAGGAGCACCATGGTGATGTCGGGGTCCAGTTCGAGCAGACGGTTGATCCCCTCCACCCGGTCCTCGCAGACAGCCACCGTGACCTCCCGGCCATATTTGGAATAGATCTGATACGACTCGTCGCCTATGTCGGCCGGGGTGGAGTCGGGGCCGGCGAGAAGGAATCCGCTGGTGGTGCGCTTGTAGCCGCGCGACAGCACGGCGAGATGGTGATGGTCGCGCAAGGCCTCGATGAGATACTCCACATGGGGTGTCTTGCCGGTGCCACCCACAGCGAGGTTGCCCACCACCACGACGGGCACCTTGAACTCGCGCCCCTTGAGGATGCCATGGTCAAACATGCGGTTGCGCAGCCACACCCCCAGTCCGTACAATCGCGACAGGGGGTAGAGCAGCAGCATGGACAATAACCGCGAACGAGCCATGGGTGGTGAGGTGGTGAGGGGTTGGCGCGGGGTGATAACGTCAGAGTCTCACTTCGACAGTCTCCATCCTTGCCTGAAGCACCGACATGCGCTTCACACGCTCGAGGGTCTCGTAGAGGGGAGCGGCGTCCCCTAGCTCGTCACGCACTATCGAGGCCTTGAGGTCGCTGCCGGCCTCGAGAATGGCTTCATACCACTTGGTCTCGCGCTTGGGATACTCGAGCAGGGTCCATGTCTCCACATTCAGCTTGCGGGCCATGCCGGCGATGGCGGCGTCGAGGCCGCCGAGCTCGTCGACGAGACCGAGACGCAGGGCCTCAGATCCGTCCCACACGCGACCCTCGGCAATAGCCTTGATGGAGTCCTGCGACATGCCCCGGCCCTCGGCACAGCGGCGGGTGAAGAGGTCATATCCGCGCTCCACATATCCCTGCATGGCGGCCGCCAGCGCGGGGCTCATGGGCTCGAGGATGCCGGGGAGCTCGCCGTCGGGACAGGAGCGCACCGTCGACACGTTGACGCCCAGCTTCTGCGACATGAGGCCCTTCACCGAGGGGATCATGCCGAATATGCCGATCGAGCCTGTCAATGTGGTGGGCTGGGCATAGATGCGGTCGGCTCCGCACGAGATGTAGTAGCCTCCCGAGGCGGCATAGTCCGACATGGAGACGTAGAGAGGCTTGCCGGTGATCTTCTTCCACTGCTGCAGGGCCTCCCATATCTGCTCGGAGGCAAAGGCGCTGCCGCCCCCCGAGTTGACATACATCACGAGGCCGTCTATCTCGTCATCCTCGGCCAGCGAGAGGATCTCGGGCACGAGGTCCTTGGCCACGATGCCGTCACCCTCCTCGTCGGTGATGTCGCCACAGGCATAGAGCACACCGATCTTGGCCCCCTTGCCGTTACCCTTCTTGAGGATATCGCGGCCGGCCACATAGTCGGCCACCGTCACCCCGGGCAGGTCCTCGGGCTTCTTGGTGTCGGTGAGCTTGCAGAGGCGCTCGTCAAACTCGTGACGGTAGACGAGGCGGTCCACAATGCGGTCACGCAGATAATCCTCGGCGGGGCGGGTCATGAGATAGGAGTTGGCCCAAGCGTTCACGCTGTCGGCACTCACCCTGCGCCCCTCGGCTATCTGGCCGGCGAGGAAGCCCCATATGTTGTTGAGATAGAGCTCGGCCTGCTCGCGGGCGGCCTCGCTCATGGAGTTGCGTATGAAAGGCTCGACGGCACTCTTGTAAGTGCCCACCTTGACCACCTGCACCTCCACGCCTATCTTGTCGAGAAAATCCTTGAAATAGAAGTTCTGCTGGCCGATGCCGTGGATGTCGATCATGCCGATGGGGTTGAGAAATATCGAGTCGGCGAGCGATGCGATATAATAATCGCCCAGCGTGTAATTGTCGCCATAGGCATAGACCCACTTCTCGGGAGCGGCCTTGCGAAATCTGGCCACGGCCTCGCGGATGGCCTGCAACTGTGCCATTCCCGTGCCCATCTCGGCATTAGCCTCAAAGACGATCCCCGCGATGCGGTCGTCGGTGGCGGCCTCGTCAATGGCTCCGACTATCTCGTTGAGCCCCACGGGCAGGTCGGTATTCCCCTTGAGAAACTCCATGGGGTTGATCTTGCCGGGACGGTCGTCCACACCTGCGGAGAGGTCAATACACAGATAGCTCCCCTTCTTCACCTCCTTGGGCGACGAGGATCCGCCACCCGAGGCGGCAACCGCGGCAGCCACCGTCATCATCAGTCCCACAAAGGCTATGAACAGAGAAAACCAGATGCCCGCGAGAGCACCGAGAAACGAAATGAAGAATTTTTTCATTGCAGATGTCTGAATATTTGGACACAAAAATACTCCAAACCTCCGTCAATACCAAATTTTCAGCAATCTAATTTTCACAGCCATTAAAAGAATCACCCGCCCGGGGATGGAGGGATGGGGGTCCGGCGGGCGGGTGAGCGGGGAGATCAGTGTATGCGTCTGAGTGGGGAGCAGTGTATGCGTCGGGGGGAGATCAGTGTATGCGTCTGACGGTTGTGATGCCGCCGGGGGCGG
Source organism: uncultured Staphylococcus sp. (assembly GCA_964488595.1). Classification (GTDB taxonomy): domain Bacteria; phylum Bacteroidota; class Bacteroidia; order Bacteroidales; family Muribaculaceae; genus Duncaniella. Next base: position 14,731 of record CAZAWC010000033.1, read on the forward strand.
TGATGACGAGGATCAGGTTGTGATGGGTGGCGGAGGTGTCGATGGTGTAAGGCAGCTGTCCGTCTTCCCATGTGCCATGATGCAGCGTCAGGCCTGAGACGGTGACCACCTCGACGCTTGACCCCGAGGGGATGTCACTCCCGGTCAGGGTGATGACCGAGCCCTCGCGCCTGACGGCGAAGCCCATCTTCCATTCTATCTGTCCGATCCCGGTCTCTTTCTTCACCTCAAACGGAGCGACATGCAGGAGGGTCCATGAGCCCGCCACAGTCTTTCCTCTCAACGTGAGATAGTGGAGACCGGGGCCGAGCGCATCGGTGGGCACGGCGAATGATGCGGCCCCGCTGTGGTCGAGCGCAAAGGCAGTGGCATTGCCCTCGCCCGGGTCTTGATCCACGAAATATTCGCCGGCTGTGATCCCCTCCGCAGGCTCAGCCACATAGACCGTGCGGGTGGTGGTGGGGGTCCAACGGCCTTTGGTGTCCCTGACCCTGAACGAAAGGATATGGGCGCCGGGTGAGAGTGTGGCCGTCGGGAGCATGATGACGTTTGATCCGCTCTCGGCGTCAACACGGTTGCCGTTGCCCACGCCGGGATCTTGGTCGAAAAACCATTCGATGCCGGCATTATCACCCGTCACGAGAAAAGTGCGCGAGATGCCTCCATCCCATTCGCCCGACAGGCCGAGGGTGCGCACCGTCAGGGTGTGCAAGCCGGTGGCGAGACCTGCAGTGGGCAAGGCAAATTCACACACGGAGCCTCGGAATCCGGCGATACTCGTGCCCCGCCCGGGGCCGGGATCCGTGTCAACGAAATACTCGGCACCCTGCAGACCCTCCGGACTGCAAATGTATATCATCCGGCTCACCGTGGGTGTCCATGCCCCCTTGTCGTCCTGAACGCGGACAGACAGCAGATAGGCGCCGGGATCTAAACCGGCTGTTGGGATCTGCAGATCATTGGTACCTTCGTCCACGGCATACAGGCTGCCGGTAGTGCCGACACCGTGGTCATTACCGAAAAAAATCTCGGCATTGCGGGCCTGTGCGGAGTTGATGCCTGACATCAGTCCAACGGCCAGACACCAAGCAGATAATCCTGACTTTATCATAGTCATGGATGGCTTCAACGCGATGAACCGATCTTGACCGTGACCTTGAGGTCCTCACCCTGCACCACCGACTCGGGGATGATCACATCCTCGAGCACGGGACCGGCGGCAATGCCGGAGAGGACATAGGGATCCTCGCCCGAGAACGCCCCCTTGTCTGTGGCCAGCGTGGCATCCACGGCCCGGATGCTTGCGTCCGTGCGCGAGTAGCCATACAGGCGGTTGGCCTCATTGTTGCCGAAGGCATAGTTGTTGTGATATGTATTGTTGCTGTTGGCATAGTAGGAGTCCTCGATATTGCAGCTGATATTGTTCTCGATGACGCAATTGGTGAGCTTGCGGACACCGGATTCGTTGCTGATGGCCGTGTTGCGCGAGATCACCGAGTTGTCCATATTGCTGAACATAGCGTTGCCACCCGAGGCGATGATATTGTTGGTCACCTGCATGTATTTGGCGGGGGCGCTGTAAGAGTCGCCCCAAATGCCGTTGAGGATATAGTTCTGATGGATGATACCGTTGGAAATATAGTCTTCGGTGTAGGCATTGTTGCGGCAGAGACTGATCTCCTTGACGTAGCAGCGGGTGACGACGAGAGAGTTGGCATTCATCTTCAGAGTCCCTTCGATGCTGAGGCCCGTCACTTTGGCGCCGTCGCATCTGAGGGTGACGTCGTCGAATGTAGCCGGGGAGTGACCCTCCTCGGTGGGGTTGTTGACGTCAAGGAAGTAGCCGGGCCCCTGAAGGGTGAGTCTCTTGGACACTTCGATGGTGCCGTAAGTAGCAGGCGAGCCATCAAAGATGATGACGTCACCGTCCTCGGCTGCAGCCTGAGCGGCATCGAAAGTTGTGTACTGTGCGCCCGATCCACCGGCGTTGTTCACGCGCAGGGTGGCAGCCGACATCGAGGCCACACTCATGGCTCCGGCTAAAAGCATAATGATCTTTTTCATCTTTATAAACAGGTTTTTATGATTGGTTTCCATTAACCAAAAGGTGTGTGTGGAGGATTGTGCGTGTGTGTAGAAAACAGACTCTTGCAAAGGTAATGCAATTACCCCCCCCTACAACTTTTTTAAAATAATTTAATAAATATTCACATGCCCAAGATTCCAAAGATCATTTTCAAGACACCTCCGGGGTGCTGATGCAATCGGCGTTATCGCACCGCGAGGCGTGGACGGGGGCAGTATATTTGCGCCGGACCAAAGATAATACAGATCATGAACAGACGAATGTTTTTTGTCACCCTCCTCACGGCGGGAGCGGCGTTTGCCGCCGGACTGCTCACGGCGAGGAGGGGAATGAGGCCGCACACGGAGATAATCGCTGTCACAGACACGGTGTGGCGCACGGACACCCTGAGGGTGCGGATCCCGGTGCCTGTCGAGCGCACGTCGGTGCGCACGGTGACGGTGCATGACACACTGACCCTGCCGGCAACGGTGAGGGTGTATGAGGACAGCGCGTTTCGCGCCGTGGTGAGCGGCATCGACCCCCGGCTCGACTCGCTCATCCTCCACCCCACCCTCCCGGTGGTGCGACAGACCCTCACCCGCACCCGCACGGCAGCCAATGGCCGCTGGGGTGTGGGTGTGACGGCCGGGGTGGCCCTCACCCCGCGCGGACTCTCGCCCGCCATCACGGTGGGCGTGGGCTACACCATCCTGTCGTGGTGAGCGCAGACAGACGAGCCGTCCCTCCCGGGTCGCCATGCGGGCGACTGCCGGGAGGGACGGCTTGTTTTGTTGTTTTATTATAGTCCGCTATTCTCAGCCGCGGCGTCAGAGAGCCTTGGTGATGTTATAGCGCGAGAACTCGAGGTCGCTGGTAGCCTGACGACCCTTGGCGGGGTCGAGCTTGATGGACTGGCGGAGGTTGGAGACGACCATCTGCTCGTTGCCGGTGCGTGCGCCCAGCACAGCCATCAGATAGTATGTGGTGGCATCGGGCGTGGGGATGGCAGCCAGTGTGTTCTTGGCCTTGGCATAGTCCTTGTCGAGGATCTGTGCGAGGGCGGCATTGTTGCTCTTGTCAGCGCCAAAGGCCTTGACGGCACCCTTGACGTCGCCCTGCTTGAGATAGAGCAGACCGAGGGCGGGACCGAGGTCCTCGAGGCCGGCAGCCTTACCGAAGGAGGCGTTGGCGGCATTCCAGTCGTCGTTGACCAAGGCCACGAGGCCCTGATTCATCTGACTCTCGGGTGCGTTGGCGTTGAGGCGCGAGGCCTTCTTGAACGAGGCCATGGCGGCGTCATAGTCGCCCTGCGAGTAGAGCACCTTGCCGAGGTTGTTGTATCCGCGGTAGTCGTTGGGATAGAGGCGCGTCACGGCGGTGTAGATGGCCTTCTGACGGGCGGGGTCGGCAGTGAGGGTGGCGGTGTAGAGGAGCTCGTCGGCGGTGAGGGTCGAGGGGTCGCTGTCGAAGGCGGCGTTGAGCTGAGCGTCGCTCTTGCCGATGACATTGACGCTGGCCGTGATGCGCGAGTAGCGCAGCTGGGGCAGGATCTCGTCGGCAAGCTGGTCGAAGACGCTCGAGAGATTGCGGATCTCACGCTCGCGCTCCTCGGGGTCGGTATACATGCTGAGCACGCTGAGGATGAGATCCTTGTCCTGAATATTGCTGGCGGCTACGAGTCTGCGGAAGCCCTCCCAGTCCTCGGGGGTGAACTGTGCGGTGAGCTCGCCAAACTCGGTCACCTTGTCCTTCTTGAGCTGATTCTCGAGATAGCCCTTGGTGTTGGTCTCGCGATTCTGAGCCAGACGGGTGTTGATCTCCATATTGCCGTCGGGCGAGGCATAGGAGGAGATGTTGATCTCCTCGATGACACGTGTGGTGTCGCCGGCGGCGGCGCGCAGGTCGCGGTTGAGGCGGAGCACCTCGTCAGAGGTCAGCTCGCTCTGGCGCAGGTTGGCCTGATTGATGAGGAAGTGGATGTCTGCCGAATACTTCTCGTTGATGATGCGCTGGAACTTGTCTGCCGAAGCGGCGGGTGTGAGGGTCGAGGCATCGGCGAGGGCCGCGGTGGCCACTATGCCGTTGGCCACCTTGACGCGCGGCAGGGCATAGGTCTTGTTGCCCTGACGGACGTTGAAGTCAAGATAGAGCTCGGAGCGCTGCATGGAGGGCTCGTAGACATAGTTGACGGGGATGGTGACTGTGCCGCCGCGCTCGTAGGAGATGACGGGATAGTTGTCTCTCACCTTCTCGCCCTGAAATGTGACGGGGGCGCCGTTCTGAGTGGCGCTGCCGTAGGCGAGCACCGGGGTGACGGTGACGATGGCGTTCTTGACGAAAAATTTCTGGGGCACGCTGCCCGTGACTGTAGCGGGGACATGGGTGCCGACCACCTCCAGAGGATCGGGGTTGGTGGTGAAATAGTCGGAGGCAAACTGATTCATCTTCTTGTTGCAGCCGGTGAGGAGCAACGCGGTGCCTGCCACCGCCACGGGGATGATTCGCTTCATGTTGATGTAATGGGGGTATGTAACGAGTTGACTAAATGATGCGTGAGGAGATGTGAGCGGGGCGCCGGGCTCAGCCCTCGATGAGCTTGTTGATGCGCTCCTCGAGAGTGGCCTTGGGCTGTGCGCCGGCCAGACGCAGGGACGACACCTGCTCGCCGTTCTTGAAAAAGAGGATGGTGGGGATGGACATGATGCGATATTTCTCGGTGAGGTCGTTCTCATCCTCGATGTTGTACTTGCCTATCAAGGCACGCCCTTCATACTCCTTGGCCAGCTCCTCGATGACGGGAGCCATGCGCACGCAGGGGCCGCACCATGTGGCCCAGAAATCTATCACTACAGGCTGTCCCGATGCTATCAGGTCATGCACGTTCTGATCGGTAAATGTCATTGCGGTATTTTGATATTGATTGGTGAATTTGTTGTCTCTATTATTTCGTGGGGCGCCTACTTGTCGATGGAGAATGTGATATCCTCCTGAGTGAGGGCGTCGACCAGCGAGCGGTCGATGGGTATGCGGCGCGAGGAGCTGAGGCGCAGGGTGCGGTTGATGCCGGGATCGTAGACCCTGAAGGCCAGCTCGCACGAGGAGTCGGCCGCGGCGGCGTCGGCATCCTTCATCCGCTCGGAGAGCATGGAGCGCAGATGGGGGGTGAGGCGGTCGGTGGGCAGGTCGATGGTGATGCCCCTCACCAGCTTGCCCTTGACGTCGCTGAGCAGGCGGATGTTGAGGATCTCGAAGCGCAGGTCGGAGTTGGCAAACCGGCGCTGGTATCGGCCGCTGATGATGACGGGCGTGCCGGGGACACCGTAGTTGTGGAAGTCGATAAACTTCTGTTCGAAGAGCATGAACTCCACCGAGCCGGTGTAGTCCTCGATCTTGAGTATGCCGTACTTGGCTTTCTTACCCTGCCGCTCCTGAAAGTCGACCACCATGCCGCCAAACGTGAGCTCGACACCCTCCACGGGTGTAAACTCGGTGTAGCCCTTGACGGTGCATGAGGTGCCGTAATTGAGCTCCATGTAGTAGGGGTCGAGGGGATGGGCCGAGAGATACATGCCCACGAGCTCGCGCTCCTTCTCGAGCTTGGTGGCCGTGGGCCACTCCACCGAGGGTGAGATGGCGGGGCGGCCCGAGAGGGAGATCTCGGCATCGTCGCCAAACAGCGACATGGCCGATGAGACCTTGTCGGCCTGATATGACTGCCCGTAGCGCACCAGCACCTCGGAGTAGACCTCGCCCTTGGCGTTCTGCCCGAGGTAGTCCTCGCGCTTGAGGTCGGGGAAACCGTCGAAGGCGCCGGCCATCACCAGACTCTCGAAGGTGCGGCGGTTGACGGCCCCGGCGGGGATGCGCTCCACGAAGTCGTAGACGTTCTCAAAGGGCCCGTGGGCCGTGCGCTCGTCGATGATGGCCTTGACCACACCCTCGCCCACGCCCTTGATGGCGGCGAGGCCGAAGCGGATGTCGCCGCGGGCATTGACACCAAACTCCATGAAGCTCTCGTTGATGTCGGGGCCGAGGACGCGGATCTTCATGCGCTTGCACTCGTCCATGAATCCGCTGAGCTTGGTGATGTCTGTGCGGTTGCGGGTGAGGATGGCAGCCATATACTCCGAGGGGTAGTTGGCCTTGAGCCAAGCCGTCTGGAAGGCCACCCACGAGTAGCATGTGGCGTGGCTCTTGTTGAAGGCATAGGAGGCAAACTTCTTCCAGTCCTCCCATATCTTGGCGAGCACCTTGGGGTCGTGGCCGTTGGCGGTGCCCCCCTTGATGAAGAGGCCCTCGAGCTCGTTCATCTTGTCGATGAGTTTCTTGCCCATCGCCTTGCGCAGGGTGTCGCTCTGTCCGCGGGTGAAGTTGGCCAGCAGACGCGACAGCAGCATCACCTGCTCCTGATAGACGGTCACCCCGTAGGTGTCCTTGAGATACTTCTCCAT
>CAZAWC010000034.1:0-21200 GCA_964488595.1 uncultured Staphylococcus sp.
CGGCGGGTGGGGTTATGATGATTCGGCGTCCCTGCCGGACGCCACGCTGCGCGTGTGGCGGCGTTGGATGATGGGAATGTTCATCGTTTCGGCGTCCATGCCGGACGCCTTTTGTGAGGGCGGGTTATGCCCCACTCGCCTGCGCTCCGCTGCGCTGCGCTGCGGCGGGTGGGGTTACGATGATTCGGCGTCCTTTCCGGACGCCACGCTGCGCACGGGGAGGGAGGATATAATAGCACGGGGCGGGAGGATATAATACGGGAGGATATAATATATGTGGCGTCCGGGAGGGACGCTGAATCTCGGGGAGGGTGGGGAAAATATGTTATACAACATAGTTGGGGGTGGGGGCGGGGTTTTGAATGTGATTTTTTTTGAAAGATTCAAAAAAAGTTTTTACATTTGCCCCTCTCATCCAATACACATCACATACATATTTACACAACAACTTCCTAAAAACAACTCTTGCATGAAGAACATTTGTTTTCAAATGAGTAGGAAAGTGTGGCTCGCAGCGGTGTTGACGCTGGTGTTCGCTTTCCCGGCTTTAGCGCAGAAGGTCACGGTCAGCGGTACCGTGCTTGATCCGGAGGGAGAGCCCCTCATCGGCGCCAGTGTCATGGTCAAGGGGAATGCCCACGGGACAGCGACCGATCTCGACGGTCACTATTCTATCTCGGCTCCTGCCGACGGCATCCTCGTATTCAGCTATGTGGGCTATAACACTCAGGAGATCCCCGTGGGGGGTAAGACTGTGATCAATGTGGACATGACCGAGAACAGCCTTGTGCTGGGCGAGGTGGTGGCCATCGGTTATGGCACGGTGAAGAAGAGCGACGCCACGGGTGCCGTGGCCACCGTGAAGCCCTCGGAGATAGAGGCCGGCCTTGCGACGTCGGCTCAGGACCTGCTGGTGGGCGCAAGCCCCGGCGTGGTGGTGACCACCGACGGCTCGCCTCAGGGCGGCGCGTCGATCCAGATCCGCGGCGGTGCGTCGATCTCGGCCACCAACGACCCTCTGATCGTGATAGACGGTGTGCCGATGAGCACCAAGAGCGTCTATGGCGCCTCGAACCCGCTGTCGCTGGTGTCGCCTGAGAATGTGGAGTCGATGACCATCCTCAAGGATGCCTCGGCCACGGCCATCTATGGTAGCCGCGCTTCGAACGGTGTCATCATCATCACCACCAAGAAGGGCTCGAGCGGGCGTCCGCAGGTGACCTTCACGGCCAACGCATATGTCAACACTCCCCGCAAGCTGCTCGACGTGATGGACGGCGACGAGTTCCGCGCCTTCATCCTGTCGCGCTATGGCGAGGATTCGGCTCAGGCTGCCCAGCTGGGCACGGCCAACACCAACTGGCAGAAGGAGGCTACGCGCACCACGGTGTCGTCCGACTACTCGCTGAGCGTGGGCGGCACGGCCGGCGTGCTCCCCTACAGGGTGTCGGTGAGCTATACGAATAACAACGGTGTGCTGAAGAAGACCGGCATGGACCGCGTGACGGGGTCGATCTCGGTCAACCCGAAGTTCTTCAACAACACGCTTCAGGTCAATGCCAATATCAAGGGGTCGTATGTCACCAACCAGTATGCCGACAATGTGCTGGGGTCGTGTGCGTCGATGAACCCCACCATCCCGGTGCGCGACTTCACCAACGGCTCGCCGGTGTTCGGCTACTGGACCTCGTATGACGCCTCGGGCGCCGTGACCGGCCCCGACGCCGTGGGTCAGAGCCTCAACACGTCGACCGCCCCGATCAACCCCATCTCGCAGCAGCTGGCCCAGACGTCGAAGGGCAAGTCGTATCAGTCGATCGGCAATCTGCAGCTCAACTATAAGCTCCCCTTCCTGCCCGAGCTGTCGGCCGACCTGAATCTGGCCTATGACTATCAGCACGGCACATGGGAGGGCGGCGTGGACCCCAACACCCCCAAGGCTTGGGCCAACGGATGGCAGTATCCCGTCTATAACGCCGACGGCACCATCGACAAGGCCGTGACCGTGAAGAACGGCGGCACGAGCTATACCAACCAGTTCCAGACCCGCACCAACCTGCTGCTCGACTTCGTGCTCAACTATAACAAGAACTTCGAGGCCATCAAGACGCAGGTGGACGTGACTGCCGGCTACTCGTGGCAGAAGTTCCACAACAAGGGCAGGGACTACTCGTTTGTCAACAACTTCGGTTATATCCCCGGCACCTTCGAGCCTGATATGGCTTATGCCGAGTATCTGGGCGTGCAGGCACAGCCCACCAACACATTCCGTGTGCCTCATCAGCTGGTGTCGTTCTTCGGACGTGCCAACTTCGTGTTTGCCGACCGCTATCTGCTCACCGCCACCGTGCGCCGCGACGGCACATCGCGCTTCTCGAAGGACAACCGCTGGGGCACGTTCCCCGCTGTGGCCGTGGGCTGGAAGATCCTCGAGGAGAGCTTCATGGAGGGTGCACGCGGCTTCCTCAACGAGCTCAAGATCCGCGGCGGCTATGGTGTGACCGGCCAGCAGGATCTGGGCGACGACTACTTCCCCTATCTGCCCGTCTACTCGCAGTGGACCGGTCTGGGCTCCATCTATCCGGCCCTGCTGCCGGGTGGCGAGGCCGTGTTCCCCGTGTCGCCCGAGGGATATAACGCCGCCATCAAGTGGGAGGAGACCCACACGTGGAACGGCGGTATCGACTTCGGATTCATGAACAACCGCATCATGGGTAGCTTCGAGCTCTATCGCCGCGAGACGAAAGACCTGCTCTTCAACACCACCTATCCCGCAGGCTCGAACATCACCAACAAGGGCAACATGAACATCGGCAACCTTGTCAACAAGGGTATAGAGTTTAACATCACGGCCCGTCCCGTGGTGACCCCCGACCTGACATGGACCACGGCCTACAACATCGGCTATAACCACAACGAGATCACCAAGCTGGCCGAGGGTGCCGACACACAGTTTGGCGGCGTGGGCTCGGACCTCACCGCCCAGAAGCATGCCATGGGCCATGCAGCCAGCTCGTTCTATGTGTATGAGCAGGTGTATGACGCCGACGGCAACCCGCTGGAGGGAGTGTTCGTGGACCGCAACGGCGACGGCCGCATCAACGAGGCCGACAAGTATTTCTATCACTCGCCCTCGCCCAAGGTGACCATGACATGGAACAACAGCGTCAACTGGAAGAACTGGGACTTCGGCATCGTGCTGCGCGCCAACATCGGCAACTGGCTCTATAACGCCAACATGAACGGCACCACCGACATCGCCGCCAACAACTCGCTGCCGCTGAGCAACCTGATGCGCGACACATTCCTCTTCGAGGACCAGAGCACCACCACCGAGCTGTCTGACTACTTCGTGCAGAACGCCTCGTTCGTGCGCTGCGACAACATCACCGTGGGCTACACATGGCGCAACCTGCTGCAGAACAACCTGCGCCTGCGCCTCTACGGAGCCGTGCAGAATCCGTTTGTCATCACCAAGTATAAGGGTATCGACCCCGAGTGTGCCGGCGGCATCGACGGGGGTGTGTATCCGCGCCCCGTCACCTTCTCGGTGGGCCTCGTGGCATCTTTCTGATAAATCATCTACTATCCAAACAAACTGACAAGAATCCGCAATATGAATTTCCGCAAATATATCATCTTGGGCGGCGTGGCTGCGACTCTGGGTCTCTCCTCGTGTGTGGGCGACCTCAATGTCGAGCCTGAGAACGCCACCACCAAGACCGAGCTTACATCCAAGGAGGATTATCTCGGCCTCATAGCCCGCGCCTACGGCGGCCTCGTGTTTGGAGGCGGCGTTCAGGTCAACGACGAGGGGCGCGCCATCTACACCCGTCTGATATGGAACCTCGAGGAGCTCGGGACGGACGAGGTGGTGATGGGCGACAACTGGAAGGACGCAGGTATCCCCGAGGTGAAGAACAATAACGCCGGCCCCGACTGCCGCATGCTCTACGAGGCATTCTCGCGCCTCAACTATCAGGTGGCGCTGACCAACGCCGTGCTCAAGTCGATAGACGGCGCTACGGCCTATGGCCTCACCGAGGAGCAGGTCAAGGAGTTCAAGGCCGAGATGAGAGTGCTGCGCGCGCTGTCATACTATCACATGATCGACATTTTCGGCAAGGGTCCGTGGGTGAGCGAGAGCCATCCCATCGGCGGCATCCCTCCCACCTACTCGCGAGAGGAGCTCTTTGACGCCGTGACGGCCGACCTCGTGGACGCTATCCCCGATGTGCCCGCCGCAGCCCGTCAGGTGTATGGCCGTGTGTCGCAGGAGGCAGCCCGCATGCTGCTGGCCAAGCTCTATCTCAACGCCGAGGTCTATGTGGGCAAGCCCATGTGGCAGGAGGCCGCCGACCAGCTGGTGGCCATCAAGAACTCCATAGCATGGAATCCCAACCTCGAGTATAAGTATCTGTTCTGCGCCACCAACGACAAGTATGTGGGCAACGGCGAGATCCTCTGGGCCGTGCCTCAGGACGCCAACACCATGCAGACCTATGGTGGCACCACCTATCTGTCCGTGGGCGCATACAACAGCAATGTCGACACCTATCCCTACGGATGTGCCGGCGACCAGTGGGCCGGTCCGCGCGTGGCCGTCAACCTGTCGCAGGCTCTGGTGTCCACCGACAAGCGCCGCCTCATCTTCGAGGGCAAGCTCCACGAGGATATCACCCCCGCCGACATGCAGGACTGGACCGAGGACGGCGGCGGATATATGTGCGTGAAGTATGTCTACACCCCCGAGGACAATTATACCAACGTGGGGCTGACCAACACCGCCGTGTCGGCCTTCAACTCGACGGACTATCCTATGTTCCGTCTGGCCGACGCCTATCTGATGCTGGCCGAGTGTGAGAAGCACGGAGCCGCCCGCTGCGACGGTCTGGACCGTTTCAATGACGTGCGTCTGCGCGCCGGCATAGCCCCCGTGGGCTCATATACCCTCGACGATGTGCTCGCCGAGCGTATGCGCGAGCTCTACTGGGAGGGCCACCGCCGCTCGGACCTCATCCGCTTTGGCCGCTACACGGGCTCGAGCTACAACTGGCCTTGGAAGAGCGGCGTCTATGAGGGTGCGGCCATCGCCGACTATCGCAACGTCTATGCCATCCCCGTGGCCTTTGAGGAGACTCTGGGTCAGAACCCCGGCTATCCCACCGGCCTGTCGTTCTCGGTGGAAGAATAACACTCTCCAGACAACAAATACACACCACAACACAGCACTTAGCAAACAATGAATAAACTTCATATTTTCGGCATGATGGCACTGGCTGTGGCCGGCCTCACAGCCTGCGAGCCCGACGACTCTCCCAAGATTCAGGAACCCACAGAGTTTGTGCTCAATACGCCCCCCTTCGCCACCGAGCTCTATCAGCTCAAGGCCGGCAACACCATAGAGCTGACCTGCTCGCAGCCCAACTACGGACTGACACTGGCCCCGGCCTACAGCGTGGAGGTGTCGCTGCGCGAGGACTTCGGCGCAGGGGTGCCCGAGGTGGCTCCGCAGGCCGAGGGCGAGGAGGAGATCCCCGCCTCGGTGACCATCCTCCCCGACGATCCCTACAACGCCACTATCGTGCTCAAGGATGCCTCGGTCTCTGACGCTATCCTCGCCATGCGCGGCATCAAGGAGGAGAGTGACTATACTCCCTATGTGGGCCCGCTCTATGTGCGCGCCATCGCCTCGATCAACTCTCAGGCCGTGACCACGATCGTCTCCAACACGGTGACGCTCGCTCAGGTGGCCGACTACTTCTCGCTCGTGCCCGAGATGCCGGTGCTCTATGTGCCCGGCAACGCCAACGGCTGGAATCAGGAGGCGTCGATGAAGCTCGTGGGCTTTGAGAAGGATGAGGAGACAGGCAAGTGGACCAAGTTCCGCGGTCTCACCTATCTCAACGGCGAGTTTAAGTTTACGTCGGCTCCCAACTGGGACGGCATCAACTATGGCTCGGACACCGATGCCGACAACGCTCCCGCCGTCAGCACGGGCGCACTGTCGGAGAACGGCGGCGCCAAGAATCTCGCGCTGCCCGCCGAGGGTGCCGGCCTCTACTTTGCCATCGTCGACATCAAGGCCCTCACCTTCCAGCTCATCAAGGTGGATGTGCTCGGCCTCGTGGGCGACTTCCAAGGCTGGGATCCCGCCACGGCTGTGCCCCTCGCACCGTCTGACGACTTCAAGAAGTGGAGCGCGACGACCGACTTCGGCGACGGCGGCGGATTTAAGGTGATCATCAACGGCGCCACCTCAGGCTGGGCCTACAACTACGGCGGTCCCGAGGCCGAGATGACCTTCGACGGTCCCAACCTCAATATCGCCGGCGGGTCGCACACGGTGACCGTAGACCTCTCCGAGCTGCCCTACAGCACCTCAATCGAGTAATCTCCCCATATCCACACATCACCCCTCTCCGGCGGGCCGCTGCCCCCGCCGCGGCCCCGCCGGAGAACCTCAACACAGACAATCCTACACAATGAAATACTTTAAGTTCATAGGTCTGGCTGCTCTCGCCATGGCATTCACGGCGTGCGACGATATAGAGGACTCCAACTCGCTGCCCCAGACCAATCCCCAGCTGCCCGGGGTCGATGCCTCGAACGTGAGCGTCACCCCCGGCGCCGATGCCCTGACCCCCATTGACCTCGCGGCCTTCAACACCATCGACGAGCCCGTGAGGATAGCCAAGGTCAACACTCCCACCGACTGGCCCGAGGGCTTCACCCCGTCGGTGCCCTATATGGAGATGTCGCTGACCGAAGACTTCGCCACCCCCTGCGAGGTGACCACCTTCATGGGTGCCGAGGGGGATATCCTCGTGGATGCTGACGTGTGGGACGGCGCATGGAAGAAAGCCTATCAGCGCAATCCCTCGGAGCGCACCGTCTATCTGCGCTTTCCCGTCTATGCCGTCAACGGCACACAGCGTGTGCGCATGGGTGGCATCGACACATGGTATGGCGCCGAGAGAGTGGCCGTCACTCCCCTCAATGAGTTTGACCACGTGATCGAGGATGCCTACTATCTGGTGGGCTCGTTCTGCAACTGGGACCTCTCGCAGGGCATAGCCCTCCAGCAGTCGGGCTATGATCCCTATGACGATCCCAACTTCCACACGCTCTTCACGGTGGACGGCGCCGGATATGAGTTTGTCATAGTGCCCGCCTCGACAGTGGCCGCAGGGTCGCTCTCGGCCGGATATTATGGCGGCGAGTATGCCGGATTCACCGATCCCTCGGGCTTCCTCGTGGCTTCGACCGACGCCTCGGCTCCCGCCTCGTTCATCATCAACGATGCCGGCAGCTATGAGATAAAGCTCAACATGGAGACCCTCTCCTACAGCTATGCCTCGGCTGTCACCACGCTCTACACTCCCGGCAACTCCAACGGCTGGAATCAGGGTGCATCGCAGGTGCTCACCACCAAGGACTACAAGTGGTTTAGCGGATTCGTTCACCTCAACGGCGGCTTCAAGTTTACCACCGAGCCCAACTGGGACGGCACTAACTATGGCGCCGGCGACGAGGAGGGTACCATCTCGGCCACCGGCGGCGACCTCAACGCTCCGGCCGACGCGCTCTACTATGTCACCGTCGACATCCCCAACCTCAAGTATGCCCTCCACGAGATCACCACGCTCGGTGTGATCGGCGACGCCACTCCCACAGGCTGGGACGGCCAGACCAACCTCACCCCCTCGGCCGACTTCCTCATCTGGACCGGCACCGTGGTGATGAAGGACGGTAAGTTTAAATTCCGCATGAACGACAACTGGGACATCAACCTCGGCGGCGATCTCGACGCCCTCTCGGAGGGTGGCGCGGACATCCCCGTGGCTGCCGGCACATATGAGGTGACCATCGACTTCACCGCCGTGCCCTACCGCGCCGTGCTCACTCCCCAGTGATCCATCCCCCGGGGGTGACACCATCCCCTCGCCCCCCCGCGTCACAGCCGTCCGGCCCCTCTCGCCCAGCGCGAAGGCCGGACGGCCATTTTTTTTGCCCCGTCGGGGGCGAAATGATGTGCGGATTGAAAAAAATTTCGTATATTTGCCCCTTGAAACGGCCGAGTGTTCTACGCTCTGCCCTCTTATACTTGTGAATCAAATACTTAATTCTTTTAATACCCCAACATTTAATTAACACAATGCAAAGCAAAGGATCTTTGGGTAGTGTTGTCGCAGGCGTGATAGCCATCTTCATGGTGCTCATCTGCGCATTCTATCTCTCCTTCACCGCGGTGACCAACCACTACGAGAAGAAGGCCGAGGAGTATGCAGCCGCCGAAGCAGCCAAGGACAACAATTCCCCGGACACCAAACGTAAGGCCTACAGCGACTACATCAAGAACATCGCCAACGAGAAGGTCTATCTCGGTTACACATTCAATGAAGTTCAGAAATTGGCCGTAGGGCTCGGCCTCGACCTCAAAGGCGGTATGAACGTCACCCTGCAGGTATCTGTGCCCGACATCCTTCGCTCGATGGCCAATGCCGAGGGCAATCCCTACTTCGAGACAGCCATGGCCAACGCCGATTCGGTGGCCCGCGTCAACAAGTCGGCCGACTATATCGACATATTCTGCAACGAATACCGCAAGCTCGATCCTCAGGGCGACCTCTCTGTGGTGTTCAAGGATCAGGTGAAGCGCGGCGACAACTTTGACGCCGTCAAGTCGCAGCTCAAGAGCGAGGTCAAGGACCGCGTGAGCTCGTCGACCAACGTGCTCCGCACCCGTATCGACCAGTTTGGCGTCGTGGCTCCCAATATTCAGGAGCTCGAGAAGGACGGTCAGATCCTGCTGGAGCTGCCCGGCGTCAAGGAGCATGAGCGTGTGCGCGAGCTCCTCAAGTCGAGCGCCAACCTCGAGTTCTACGAGACGACCCCCTTCAACGAGATCTCAGGCGCCCTGCAGCAGCTCGACAACACCCTGCGCACCGACACCACGGGCAATGGCAAGGGTCTCTTTGACTACTTCCTTCAAGTGGGCAATCCCCGCAACCTCATAGGCGTGGGTGCAGCCTCCGAGACAGCCCGCGACACCATCGACGCCATCCTCGCATCGCCCGCCGCCAAGCGCATCCTCCCCAGCAACGTCAAGCTGGCATGGGAGTTCAAGCCCGAGGTGGTGCAGATCGACGACTCCGTGCGCGGACGCCGCAATCTGGCCATCTATCAGCTCGTGGCCCTCAAGACCACCAACGGCAAGGCAGCCCTGAGCGGCGACGTCATCACCACCGCCACCTCAGACTATGACGCCATGCAGGGCGGCAACTATGTGAGCATGAACATGAAGCCCGAGGCCGCCCGCCAGTGGGCCCGCATCACCGCCGCCAACATCGAGAAGCAGGTGGCCATCGTGCTCGACGATCATGTCTACTCGGCTCCCCGCGTCAACTCTGTCATCGAGGGTGGCCGCTCGCAGATCACCGGCGACTTCACCACCGAGGAGGCCAAGGACCTTGCCAACGTGCTCAAGTCCGGTAAGATGGCTGCCAAGGTAGACATCATCTCGGACACCGTCATCGGCCCGTCGCTCGGCGAGCAGGCCATCAAGGACGGCATGTGGTCGTTCATCATCGCCCTCGTGCTGCTGATGATCTTCATGTGCGTCATCTACGGTCCCGTCCCCGGCCTCATCGCCAATGTGGCCCTGATGTTCAACATCTTCTTCACATTCGGTATCCTCGCCTCGTTCCAAGCCGTGCTCACTCTGTCGGGTATCGCCGGTATCGTGCTTGCGCTCGGTATGGCCGTGGATGCCAACGTGCTCATCTATGAGCGCGCCAAGGAGGAGCTGCGTGCCGGCAAGAGCGTGCGCTCGGCCATAGCCGACGGTTACTCCAACGCCTTCTCGGCCATCTTCGACTCCAACCTCACCTCGATCATCACAGGCGTGATCCTGCTGCTGTTCGGCACAGGTCCCATCAAGGGCTTTGCCACCACGCTCATCATCGGTATCATCTGCTCGTTCTTCACGGCAGTCTACCTGACCCGCCTCATCTATAACATGTTTGCCAAGACCAAGGTGTTCGAGAATCTCACATTCACCACTCCCATCTCGGCAAAGATGTTTACCAAGGCTCACTTCAACTTCCTTGGCGCACGCAAGACGAGCTTCATCGCCGTGGGCGTGATCGTGCTGGTGGTGATCTGCAGCCTCATCTTCAACGGCCTCAATCAGGGCATCGACTTCTCGGGCGGCCGCAACTATGTGGTGCAGTTCGATCATCCCGTCAAGACCCACGAGCTGCAGGCCAAGCTGTCGCCCCTCTTTGACGGCGCCCAGCTCAGCGTCATCACCATCGACGACGACACCAAGGTGCGTATCTCCACCAACTACAAGATCGACAGCGACGAGGAGGGTGTCGACACCGAGATCACCGAGATCCTCTACAAGGGTCTCGCCGACGAGCTCAACGGCATGAGCATGGAGGACTTCTCCACCACCAACGAGGCCGTGGGCATACAGTCGTCGCAGAAGGTAGGTCCCACCGTGGCCAACGACATGCGCACCGATGCCTATATCGCCGTGCTCCTCGCCCTGCTGGCCATGTTCCTCTACATCCTTGTCCGTTTCCGCAACGTGGCATTCTCCGTGGGCGCTCTCGCAGCCGTGGCCTTCACAGCCTTTACCATCATCGGCTTCTACTCCATCTTCCAAGGCGTGTTCCCCTTCGCCATGGAGATCGACCAGTCGTTTATCGCCGCCATCCTTACGGTGATCGGTTATCAGATCAACGACACCGTGGTGGTGTTCGACCGTGTGCGTGAGAACGTAGGCCTCTATCCCAAGCAGAGTTTCTATGACACCATCAACTCGTCCATCAACTCTACTCTCGGCCGTACCATCATGACCTCGGGCTCCACCCTGCTCGTGCTCCTCTGCATCTTCATCCTCGGCGGCGATGCCATCCGCTCGTTCGTCTTCGCGATGATCTGGGGTGTGATCATAGGCACTCTCGCCACCATGTTTGTGGCAGCTCCCGTGGCCTATATCATCGACGCCCGCCGCTCCAAGAAGGCAGCTTGAGGCTGATGCCGTAAGGCATTGCCCCGACAACCCAGTATAAACCAATGGGCTGTGTCACCGATCCGGCGACACAGCCCATTGAGTTTTTTATCCGGCATAAGCCAAAAAAATGTACCACTTTTCAGGTGGTACATTTTAATGAAAGTGGTATGATTGAGGCTCTATCACTCGCCCAGCCCGGCGGCCACGGCGGCGGCCACGGCGCGACACTGCTCGAGATGGTCGGCCGTCGGGGCCTGTTTGACGGTCACAGGGTCGGCCACGGGTGTGAGGCCGAGCTGCTCGAGGTGGGCGTTCATCACCCCGACGGCTTTCTGCGACCATGTGTGCGATCCCAGCAGGGCGGTGACACGCCCCTTGACGCCGCGCACGGAGATGGCCTCGAGCACGGCGGCCACGGGCGGGAAGAGGGTGTCTGAGTAGGTGGGCGAGGCTATGATGAGCCCGCGGTGGCGGAATATGTCGGCCAGGATGTAGGAGAGGTCGGTGTAGGCCGCATTGTGCATCGTTATATCCCTGACTCCTGCGGCGGCCAGCGCCTCGGCGGCTGCCTCGGCCATCATCTCGGTGTGGCCATACATCGAGCCATAGACGATGGTCACGCCGTTGTCGAGCGGCTCATAGCGGCTCAGACGGTCGTAGAGGTCGATGACACGGCCTATCTCCTCGCGCCACACGGGGCCGTGGGTGGGACAGATGGTGGCGATGGGGAGCGACTCCAGCTTGGCGAGTGCCTTCTGCACGAAGGCGCCATACTTGCCCACGATGTTGCTGTAGTAGCGCACCATCTCGGGATAATAGCGCGAGGTGTCCATCTCGGTGTCGAGGACGGCGCCGTTGAGCGCGCCAAAGCACCCGAAGGCATCCCCCGAAAAGAGGGTCTCCTCCCCGGCCAGATATGTGACCATCGTCTCGGGCCAGTGGACCATCGGCGTGAGGGCGAAGCGCAGAGTGGCGTCGTCGCCCAGCGTGAGGGTGTCGCCGTCCTTGACGGTGAGAGTGGATCCACCCTCGCCATAGAATCCCTTGACCATCGAGAGGGTCTGGGCGTTGCCCACGATGGTGAGGTCGGGCCACGCCTGCCTGAGGATGCGTATGGCACCCGAGTGGTCGGGCTCCATATGGTTGATTATCAGATAGTCCGGCTTGCGGCCGCCGAGTATCTCGTGGATCTCGTCGATCTGCCTCAGGGCGTGCCCCTCGTGCACACCGTCTATGATGGCGGTCTTCTCGCTGCCGATGACCAGATATGAGTTGTAGCTCACGCCGGCTGGGATGGGCCACATGCTCTCAAACTTGTGGGTGGTGCGGTCGTTGACACCTATATAATATACGTGATCGGAAATCTTGGCACGTTTCATGTCGATGAGTCAATGATGATTGTAACGTTGATACAAAAAAAAGTCCGGGGCTGTCCGACCGACGCCCCGGAGAGTATGGTGTGATGTGGGAGTGACCACACGATTATAGTCAGGCTGTGTGGCGAGCTCCGCGCCGGTGGGAGTGGCGGCGGGGCATCAGAAGGGGAGGTCGTCGGTCGGCGAGGGTGCGAGATCGACAGCGGGCGGGGGCACCGCTCCGGTGGGAGCGGCATAGCCCTGAGGCATCTGGGGCGCGGGTGCTCCATAGGGGGCAGCCGGCTGGGCATAGGGGGCGGGCTGGGCGGCTGCGGCGGCATCGACGGGCTCGGCTTTCCAAGCGCGGATGTCGACATACCAGCGGTTGTTGAACTCGCGGCTGTCGATGTCGAAGCTCAGCTTCACCATCTGGCCCACTTGGAGGGGATACTGGTCCACACGCTCGCCGAAAAAGTTGAAGGCAACCTTCTTGGGATATGTCTCCTGAGTCTCGAGCACATACTCGCGCTTCTTCCACTGGTTGCCGGCTTTTGACACACCGCCGGTCTCGGGGAGGGCGACGATGATCTTTCCGATTATTTCCATTATGTTATTCTTATCTTGTATTGTTGTTCAGTGCGGGGTGCCCCGTTGGCGGGGGTGATTGCAAAGGTAGCCATTTCTGCCCGTTTGACCAAAAAAATCCAGCCATATATCTGTCAATTCGGGCCGGTGGACGACGATTTTTGGGGCTCTGATGAGCCGCATGTCGGAATTTTTGGGTAATTTTGCGACAGTATTTTATTCTGTCTTTTCCCCTATGAATCTCTCATATAGAATCTCCGCACTCGTCGCCACCCTGATAGTGTCGCTCACGGCCTCGGCCGCCGTCACTCTCAAGGATGCCGAGGGATGGCTCGAGACAGCTTGGGCCGAGTGGTATGTGCTGCCCGGCATCAAGGCCTACAATGCCTATGTGGCCGAGGCCGGGAGCGCCGTGTGGACCCCTCTCGACCGCGAGCTGGTGCGCAGCTACGGCGGCTATGGCCGCGTGGACGCCCCCGGGCTCAGGGCGGGTACCTACCGCCTCAGGATAGTGCCCGTGGCCGACGGCGCCGAGCTCACATCCGAGGCTGTGGAGACCCCCGATCTCCATGTGCGTGCCCACGACCGCACAGGCTATGCCCACTTCGGCCGCCCCGCCGACGGGCTCTATGAGGGTGTGGGCGGATATAGGAACGACGGCACCCTCAAGGAGGATGCCATAGTGCTCTATGTCAGCGCCGAGAATGCCAAGACCATCACCGTCACGTGGCCCTATACCGCCACCCAGCAGAAGACCTACACAGGCCTCTATGGCATCATCGAGGGCTATCGCAAGTGTCTCAACGGCGGGGGGATGACCCGTCCGCTCGTGATACGCCTCATCGGCACCGTCACCGACGCTGATATGGACAACCTGCGCTTCGGGCAGGGGCTCGACATCAAGGGTGAGAAGGAGTATACCGAGTTTCCCTTCACCCTCGAGGGGATCGGCAACGACGCCACCATCTATGGATTCGGGGTGCAGTTCAGTCAGGTGACCGGCGTGGAGATGCGCAATATCGGCATTATGCTCTGCAAGGATGACGGCGTGGAGATGAACAAGCACAACTCACACATCTGGGTGCACCACCTCGACGTGTTCTATGGTCAGGTGGGCTCAGACGCCGATCAGGTGAAGGGGGACGGCGCCATCGACATCAAGTATTCGTCCTATTGCACCGTGGCCTACAACCACTTCTTCGACAACGGCAAGTGTTGTCTCATCGACCCCAGCAAGTCATATGGCAGCGAGACTCCGGCCGACTATCTCACGTATCATCACAACTGGTTTGACCACGCCGACTCGCGCCTGCCCCGTTGTCGTCACGGCAAGGCGTTTCATGTCTACAACAACTATTATGACGGCAACGGGGAGTATGGCATAGGCCTCGCCAGCAATGCGTGTGCCTTTGTCGAGGGCAACTGGTTTCGCAACTGCCGCTATCCCGTCATCAACTCCGGTCAGGGCACCGACAAGAATCTCGTCGACGCCAAGACCTCAAAGAAGGGGCTCCTGTCGGGCGAGGACGGGGGCGTCTGCAAGTTCTGGAACAACCATGTGGAGGGCGCCAAGTCGTTCATCACGCAGAAGGACCAATATGGCGCCAACCTCTATGACGCCTATATGGTCGACGCGCGCGACGAGGTGATCCCCGAGACTGTCAAGGCCCTCAAGGCCGAGCTGGTCAAGACCCCCACCACCTATAGCAACTTTGACACCACCGAGGGGATGATCTATCCCTGCTCGCCCGATGCCCCCGACGCCGTGCCCGCCATGGTGACGGGACAGTATGGTGCAGGCCGCTGTCAGAAGGGCGACTTCAAGTGGACATTCGACAACGCCACGGAGGATGCCAACACCGACGTCATAGTCCCCCTCAAGACCGCCCTCACCAACTATCGCAGCAGCCGCCAGCCGGGATTCACCGGCGAGGAGAGCCTCGTGCCCGCCATCACGTGTGGCGCCGGTGACGACGCTCCCGCCTACGACCTGAACGGGCGGCGTGTGAGCCCCGACAGCCGCGGCCTCATCATCCGTCAGGGCCGCAAGACCCTCCGCCTCAAGTGATCTGATCACCCGCCCCTCCACACCACCGTCTCAGCAATGAAGTCATATCTCAAATATCTGTTTCAGCTCATCCTCTCGCCCCGCCACGGGTGGGAAGACATCGAGAAGGGTGACGAGGATGTGCAGCCCCTCCTCGCCGGAGGCTACTATCCCCTCATCGCCCTCACGGCCATGAGCGTGTTCGTGCGCATGCTGTTCCACTCCCATGCCGAGGCGCTCAAGCTCTTTGTCGAGATGATCGTGTGGTTTGTTGCCTATTTCGCCGGCTACTTCTTCGGCGTCTTCATGCTCTCGGTCTTTGTCGAGCCGATGACCACCGACGGCTATGACGACAACCGCTGCCGCACCTTCGTGGTCTATATCCTCGGCCTGTCGGCCCTCATCACCCTGCTGTGCCAGTGTCTGCCCGTCACGTCGCTGGTGCTCTTCTTCCTGCCATGCTATGTGGCGCTGGTCGAGTGGAAAGGAGTGGCCTACATGCACATCCGCCCCGAGAAGACGGGGCTCTTCATGATCCTTGCCATCTTTGGCATCCTCATGCCCCCCTACGTGTTCTATTATCTGTTCTCCATAATTCTCTGACGACCCTATGGCCCGCAACAACACCAAGCAGAAGGAGGTCAATATCCGCAACAAGCGCGCCACCTTCGACTATGCCATCACCGACACCTACACGGCCGGCATCGTCCTCACCGGCACCGAGATCAAGTCTATCCGCGACGGCAAGGCTTCGCTGGCCGACACGTTCTGCTTCATAGAGCGCGGCGAGGTGTGGGTCAAGAACATGTATATAGCCGAGTATTTCTACGGGTCATACAACAACCACTCGGCGCGGCGCGACCGCAAGCTGCTGCTGCAGAAGAAGGAGATAGCCAAGCTGGCCAAGACCGGCAAGGAGGCGGGCTACACCATCGTGCCGCTGCGCCTGTTCATCAACGATAGGGGGCTGGCCAAGCTCGTCATCGGGGTGGCACGCGGCAAGAAAGAGTTTGACAAGCGCCAGAGCATCAAGGAGCGCGAGAGCAAGCGCGACCTCGCCCGCGTGATGCAGAAATAATCCCCCGTGTCCGCCACATGGCACTGGCTTCGCCGGGATGAGCGAGGCTAAAAGGATATGCGAGGGGTCTATGAAAACGAATAGTTAAACATTCTTAAAGGGTGTTAAAAAATTTGGGGGGGGTAATTTTGGTCCGTAAATTTGCAAAAACTATTCGGAATTTTTTTTATGAAATTTTTTAACACCGTGATCGGTGTTGCAGGGGGTTGCCTCTTGGCGACAGCCTGTAGCTCAGAGCCGATACAATCTGTACCAGATTCACACGAGACCTACACACGCGAATTCATCAAGAACTTTGGAGTGCCCGCTGACGATCACAACTATGCCATGGCACAGACCGCCGGCCTCAAGGTGACCACCTCCAAGGGAGGGCATGTCATCGTGGCTGCCAACGTCAAGGGCGAAAACTATCTGTTTGCCGATCTTGACGTTCCCGCCGGCACCCACGCCATCCCCGTCACGCTGCCCCGCTCGGTCAAAGAGCTTCAGGTGGTGACCGATCTCGGCGTCCACACAGTGGCCCTCGATGCCGTGGTCGACATCGACAAAGCCCCCCTCGACAGCCGCGGAGGCATCTTTGATATTGACAAACCTACCCCCGACTCTAATCTAAACTTGATAATCGACGATGAGGGCGATTACCCATATCTGTACATGAATCTTTTGGCTGCCTCACGCCCATACGGTCCCTCTACAAGCACAGTGACGCGAGAGCAACCGACGGTAAACAAATTCATAAGCCAATACTTCACTCCCGGCATTGAATCCACTCACAACACCAATATCAATACCATCTTTGACCCCGACATATACACATTCTCGTCTGCCTCACATGAGACGACATTCACTTGTCACAACGGCGAGCTGGTCTACTACATTTTCCCCATCTACTGGCGTGCGGGACTGGACCAGAAAGACTTCAAGGTCTATGTCCATAGCCTCAATGAGGGCGATTATTCTATCGTGAGGGAAAAGATCAGATTGCCATTCAATGACGCAGGCGATGATGAGGCAGGCAAGCCTTTCCCCTATCTGACATACTGGGACCAATCATCATTTCCTATGAATCTGAAATATCTTACTCCGGGGAAAGAGAACCAATTGACCATGGGGTCATTTAAATCTGATGACGGCTCCTTTACCGAAGCATATCCCAAAGCGCAGGTTGTCTCAGGCAAAATAAAGAATATGAAACTCATGAGCCGAGGCGTCAAAATCCGTATCAAATCTTCACTTCTTGATCCTGAGCAGTATCCCGACATAGACCCTCATTATCACCCCGCGTTCTGCCTTGCCGTGGAACACACGGGTAAGGACGGCAAAAAATCGTTCAGTTCATCCTGTCCTTGGTATAATACACGCGAATGGAATGGCAACTATTTTGACATGTCTCTCAACGAGCTTTATCTCGCCGGCGCAGCCACCAAGAGCATCTCATATCCCAATATTCCCGCCTACATCTACGATACTCAGTTCTATGACTATGACAGGGACGGTGCTAACTTTCCCTACAAACCGGTGGATGCCGTACACAACACCAATGGCGGTCTGGAGACAGACGGATATGCCGGACATTCATGGCTCAGACAGATAGAGGCCCCGGCCCCCGATGATAAGAATTATTCAAAATTCCAATCCTCCCTGCCGATCCTCTTAGGATTCAATAGCGCACCCACCCAGAAAGGTCAGACAGACGATCGCGACTATTGTGACGTGATATTCCTCATTACGCCCCACTATGAGAGATCCGTAGCTTGGCAATATACATATACCAAACTTCATGCCTACGAATGGACCATAGCAGCCGAGGACCTCGGCGGCACACTCGACTGGGACTTCAACGACGTGGTATTCACATTCACCGACGTGATTCAGAATCTCAAATCGGCCAACCATATGAACTCCGTGGCCATGGCCACGGGCCCCGCATCCTTCACCTCCATGCGTGTCATCACCGTCACCCCCAAGGCTGCCGGTGGCACGATGCCCGTCTACATCACCTATACAGGCAAGGACCTCAAGCCTATGCCCGAGATGCCAGCAGAAGGTGACATCATGTATAGTGAGGCCGATAAGGCCCTCAGCGACTACTTCGCCACCACCACAGGCGAGGAGGGTACCTTTATAATTGGCACCGAGGTGCACAAGTGGCTTGGAGCAGGGAGCAGTACATCGCCCGTCAATGCCGGTAGCAGCCGCACCCACTCGGCCAAGCAGAGCGTACAGTTCGTAATTCCCACCGACAAGGACATCCTCGAGGAGGATGAACTGGGCTACCTCCCCGGCATGTCGCAAGGATCGGCACCCAACAAGCCACTCTTTGGCTTCGCCATCCTCGTTGACAAGGACAACACTCTCAACGTCGACGCCCTCGCCGACGGAGGCAAGGGATTTGTGCACATGAGCGACTACACTCTCGGTCAGGACGACTATCTGATCGGTGTGCCCGACGCCAACGGCTCGGCCGCGCCTCAGATGATCCTCGTGGAGGGCGACTGGGAATGGCCACGTGAGATGATCAACATCATGGACGCCTATCCCTCGTTCACCGACTGGGTGAAGAATCCCGACAACGATCAGTGGCACAAGGTGAAGAACGACGGCAAATTCACCAAGAAGTAATACAGCATCCATCCTCCGATACATGACATCAACATCAATCATAACCCGAATCACGTGCGCAGGCCTGACGCTGCTCGCAACCGCCGCCTGTAGCTCTGATCCCCTGTCGGGTCCCGACACCGGCGAGCTCTACACCCGCCAGTTCATCAAGGACTTTGGCGTCCCCGCCGCCGGCCACGACTACTCGATGGCCACGTCGGCCGGACTGCGCGTCACCGCCTCGCGTCCCACCTCGGTGATCGTCACCGCCGAGGTCGAGGGCAAGGAGTATCTGTTTGCCAACCTCACCGTGAGCGAGGGCACCACCGAGCTGCCCGTCACCATCCCCCGCAGCGTCAGCACTCTCAACATCAAGACCCCCGCGGGCCACATCACAGCCGGCGTCAACGACATCGTAGACCTCGACGCCATCCAATCGCCCGCGAGCCGCTCCGTCGACTTCACGAAGAATATGTACGGCGAATTCTTATTCAGCTACAACTTCAACGACCAGCCCATCATAACTTTCAAGATTGGCGACTTCCTCAAGGACTTCTTCAAGGATAATCCTCAGGGACAGCACAACACCAATTATCAACATACGGTGTGGGATGGCACGTATTTCCCCGACGAAGATTCCAACACTATCTCCAACTATAGCGAGACAGTCCTCAGGGACGCCGAAGGAAAGGCTGATTACTATGTCTTCCCCATCTATTGGCGCGTGAATAAAGCCGGATATAAGAACTATCAGGTCAGGGGCTTCAACTGGAACGAATTGTTTGGCTTCAACCCCGTGGAAGGCTATCTTTTTGATCCTTCCACCCCCACAGCCGCCCGACCGTTCCCTCAGCTCTATTATTCCGCCGAAAGCGTGGACCCGGACGATGTGTTTGGCGAAGACAATGCTCTGAATCCAAAGTTCATGACCGACAACGGATCTTTCACCGAGTCATATCCTGTGAACTCGCTCAGCGATGATGCTACCGTGGTGAGCTACGGCACACGCCTTAAACTCCCCAAAAACTACTCCTCGCTCGGATTCGTCCTCTATTGCGGAAACACCTCCAGTCCTCTCCGTACTTACTCCTCCCCTGCGTTTAACTACTATGTATGGGGTGAGAACTATTATGACGAATCACTCACAAACCTGATGTACTGTTATGCCGGCACCAAGATCTATCCGTTCGGGGAGCCTGATTTCTACGGTATACAGGCCCATAAATTTGACCTCATCACCGACAGATCCACAGGTAGCACCCAGTTTGTCAACGAGGAACACAGCAAGCCGTTCATCCTCGGATTTGACACTCCGGCCCTTTCGCCGGCCGCCGATAGATCGACGCGCGACTATTCGGATGTCCTGCTCCTGTTCGTGCCCGTAGGCTCAGGGTATGTCAACTATGACTATTGTTATACGGACCGATATCCGGCATACGATTGGGTAGTGGCATGCGAGGACCTCGGTGGCAGCTTTGACTGGGACTTCAACGACGCCGTCTTTACGTTCACTGACGTCATCGAAAATCTCGGGTCGGTCAACAAGAACTTTACCCTGACATATACAGTAGCACCTCTTGACGCTGTCAATGTCCGCAAGATCACCGTCAAACCTTTGGCGGCAGGCGGTACGATGCCTCTCTACATCACCTATACAGGCATTAACTTGGGTCAATTCCCCGATATGCCATCCGAAGGCGACATCCTGTACTCGGAGGCCAACGGCAGACTCAAAGATGCCGTGAAGGAGGTGACCGACAACACTATCAAGACCTATATCGTGGGCACGGAGTTGCACAAATGGCTGGGCGGATCGACACACGCCAACCCCATCAATGTTGGTGCCAAGCACTCTGACCGAGGGGCTGAGGAGGTGCAGTTTATGATACCTACTGATTATCAGCCTTTTGTGTCTCAGTATCTTAACTATCACGGAGTTTCCAGCACCAACTCTCCTCTTCAAGACGTCGAAGGTGTCGCACTCGGTGGCTTCGCGCTGCTTGTCGACAAGGATAACACCCTCGGCATTGATGCCCGCAATGATGTGGACAAGGGTATAGTGCACTGTCCCGACCACTTCATCGGCGCCACCTACTTCATCGGTGCGCCCAACGAGGACAAGGGCGATGTGGCTCCGCAGATGCTCGTGGTGCCCGGCGACTGGGAGTGGCCTCAGGAGATGGTCAACATCAAGGACGCCTATCCCGGATTCTATGATTGGCTGGCCAATCCCAATGACCACACATGGTTCCGCACCAACCCCAACCGCTCCAACGTCACAGCACGATAAGTGAAACAATAAAACATAATATTTAGATTTATTCATAAAGTTAACGGCCTCTCCGCGTGTGAGGCCGGCACCGGCCCCCCGTAGCGACTACGCGGGGCCGCTGTGTATAATAATGGCGTGAGGAGTACACCGCATCTCCGCGCGCAGACACGGATGCCCGCAGGTGGCCCCTGAATGGGCGTAGCCACTTACCCCGCAGGTGGCCCCTGAAAGGGGTC
>CAZAWC010000035.1:0-21162 GCA_964488595.1 uncultured Staphylococcus sp.
CACCCTTTGCCTTGATACGCTTCATGCCACCCTGTATGGATGACTGGCGGAAGTTGTCGGAGTTGGACTTCATAGTGAGCCGGTAGACACCGATCACCACCTCCCGCTCCGGCGCACGACCGTATGTATTTAGTTGTGAGTAGTCATAATAACCGGCTATCTTCAACACTTGGTCGGCTATGAAGTCCTTGCGGGTGCGGTTGCTCTCGACAATGGCCGACATCATGTTCTGCGGCACGTCGGCATAGTTGGCCAACAGCTGCTTGGTGTCTTTGGGCAGGCAATATCCTCCATAGCCGAAGGAGGGGTTGTTGTAGTGTGAGCCGATTCGGGGATCGAGGCCTATCCCTTCGATGATGGCACGTGAGTCAAGTCCCTTGACCTCGGCATAGGTGTCGAGCTCGTTGAAATAGCTGACACGGAGTGCAAGATATGTGTTGGCAAACAGTTTGACAGCCTCAGCTTCCTTCATGCCCATATATAGCACGGCGATATTCTCTTTGAGTGCGCCTTGGGTGAGCAGCTCGGCAAAAACGTGTGCCTCCTCCTCGAGTCGCTTCAAATCGGTGACTTTGAGAATAGCATCGTTCTCAGCATCAAATTCGGGTTTGTAGATGATCTTGGGGATGCCGGCTATGATACGCGAAGGATAGAGATTGTCATACAGAGCTTTGGACTCGCGTAGGAATTCGGGGAAGAAAAGCAGGTTGAACTCCTTGACTCCGGCGGCGGCATATTTGAGATAAAGCGACCGGCAATATCCCACTGGAATGGTAGATTTGATTACCATTACCGCCTTTGGATTGACCGCAAGCACCATGTCGATCACCTCCTCGACATGCGATGTATCAAAATAGTTTTTTACCGGGTCATAATTGGTCGGTGCGGCTATCACCACGAAGTCTGCCCGGCGATATGCCGCTTCTCCGTCGAGAGTGGCGGTGAGATCGAGATCCTTCTCGGCGAGGTATTTCTCTATATACTCGTCCTGAATAGGCGATTTCCTTTGATTTATAAGGTTGACTTTCTCGGGAATCACGTCAACGGCTGTCACATGATTGTGCTGAGCCAGAAGGGTGGCGATAGAGAGACCCACATATCCGGTGCCTGCTACGGCGATATCGTATTTTTTCACAGTGTTTACAGTTTTGCCGACAAAAGTACACAAAATTATCTACATATCCAATTCTGACTGAAATATCAGCTATCGGGGGAGCAAAAGTTATCAAATGTAAAAAAATGTCAACAGTTGCGAGATAATAAAAAAAATGTTACCTTTGCAATTGAAATATTGACAAACATGCACATCACACACGGCGGCTGAAAGAGTTCGGTCGATATTCCCGGCGTATATCTTTCATGTCCGACACACGCCGATCTTATCCTGCAAAGGGAGTTTTCTATCCCGTTGTGGCGAGGGTCGAAAAAACGGACCATGAACTGTATAGACTCCACGCCGCGTATAATTAAGGAATCATAACGTTTTCCGCTCATGGAGTCTGTGCGGAAACACACACGCAGATACATAGTATCTAAATTAGCCTCAATACTGTCTGATAATGAGACAAGTAGTCATAGGAAAACAAGGAAACCAACCGTTTCCCATCAACGACCCGAATGTAAGTCGTATTCACGCCACGCTGTATATCGACGAGATGACCGGCACGTTGACGCTTGTTGACTCGTCTACCAACGGCACCTTCATATACAACGGAACTCAATTCGTGAGGATCCCACCTCACCAGAAGGTCAACGTGCGTCCGGACACCATGATACGTCTCGGGCCCGAGACACGTTTCCACATCTCGCGTCTGCTGGTGCAGAACGGATATCCCGGCCACTCCGGAGGTCATGGCGGCCCTAAGCCCCCGGTAGAAGAGAAAAAGCCACCTAAGAAGGTCGATATCTCTCATCTCCACGAGATCTCGGAAGAGTATAAGCGGCGCAAACTGGAGCTCGAAGGCAAGCTCAATACCCTCAACGGCATGCGCAGTTTCACCATCGTGGCCAGTGTGATGGCCTCGGCCGGCGGTGGTTTCCTCGGGAGTGCACTGGGGCTTGATACCGTTCAGTCAGGCATCCTCATTGGTGTGCTTCTCGTGGTGTTGGTGACCACGCTCATGATCATCATCAATACATCCGTGCGTAAGGTCTCGGCCGCACGCGAGGAGAACGAGCATAACTATGCCGTGAAGTTCTGTTGCCCGAAGTGTCACTATCCCTTCAAGGGACGGTATTACGAGAACATTCTTGCATCCGGATGCCCTAATCCAAAATGTAAAGCTGAGTTCAATGAAGGCCATTGAGAAGATCGCACTGCTGCTGTGTCTGTTCATAGGCACTGCATTTGCCGCATCGGGACAGAAGACCTATGTGGTGAGTGTAGGGGTGGGCGCATATGAGAACAATTGGTGTAACCCGCTTGAGTTCTGTGCCAATGATGCCAAAGGCCTGTCAAAGTTTTTCAACAACCACAGGGACTGTGATGTATTCATGCTTCTCAACAAGAACGCCACCCGCTCCCACATATTGAGGGTGCTCGAAAACAGTTTCTCGAAGGCCGGTCCGAGTGATGAGATCATCTTCATCTATTCGGGTCATGGATTTGATGGCGGCATCACATGCTATAATAAAGATGACGTGGTCTACTGCTCAGAGATACAGAACATCATGAAGCGGAGCCGTGCCGGACGCAAGATCATGTTTCTCGGCAGTTGCCACTCGGGATCGTTCACCAAGAAGTATGGCAACGGTGGCAACGGTGGCAGCAACGGCAACAACCGTAACCGGCGAGGGGGCTACAGCTCATCGGCCGGCAATGTGATGCTCTACGTCAGCAGCCGCGCCAATGAGTTCTCGTGGGGATCCACAACAGATACCTACTCCTTCTTCATCAACCGTCTGCTGCAGGGTCTTAAGGGCGGGGCCGACAAAAATGGCGACCGCAAGGTCACGGCCCGCGAACTCTTCAACTTTGTCAATCAGAAAGTGATGGAAGACACCAATTATAAGCAGCATCCACAGATGTATGGCAAATTTGACGATGATATGGTGGTCGTCAACCTCAATTGAACAACAACAATCCTCCCTACCTTAGAAATATCCATGATTCGAGCAAAATTCAAATGTCCAAAGTGTAACCGCGACATATCCGTCAAGGCACAGAGCCGCGAAGGGTTGATGTCTCAGATCTTCAAGTGCCCTTATTGCCTGAATGAGGTTCCTTTCAGTCGGATTTTGTCTGACGAGCAGCCTGCTCAGGGGGGGACATCTTCACCCACGTCCACTGCTGCTCCGGGCCATGTCGGCACGCCCGCCATGCAGTCAGGAGCGCTCAAGACTCATATCGTCAACTCGCCCTTTGGTGCCCCTGCGGGTGGTCCGGCTTTCCAGAAAACCCGTATGGTGAGCACTGCCCCCTTGGCGATAGTGGTGGAGAGCACCGGGCGGCGTATCCCGGTCAACGTGGGGTCGTATGTGTTGGGCCGAGACAGTTCGGACAGCGGTGCATCCATAAAGATAGCTCCCGACCCATACATGAGCCGTCTCCATGCACGGCTCGATGTGCAGCGTGCCGGAAAGGGTATCATATGCAAGATCCAGCCCCTGCGATCGTCAAATGCCGTACTGGTCAATTCGGCCCCGGTGGAGGAGGGGAGCAGCAAGGCACTCAAACCCAATGACAGGGTGCTCCTCGGTATGACGACTTTCCGGCTCGAGCTCAACCGCTGACGGCGCCCACATCACTTAGCACACACATCTCCAAATCATAATACTCAAAATAATACCGTAAGTCTCCTCTCTAAACCTGAATATTATGGCACATTCACGCACAATAATAGCCATCCCCGACGGTGCTCCCGGTCATAACAGGCCCAAAGCCCCTTCGATGGAGAGCGTTACGCTGAGAGACCGCAAGATGATCCCGCTTCAGGGCCGAATGATAGTAGGCGTGCTCTACTCCGTGTCGCGCAACCTGATGGGCGAGATATATCCCCTCTATGTGGGCAAGAACACTATCGGCTCCGACTCTGACTGCGACATCTGTCTGCGCGAATCTTCGGTCTATAATCTTCACGCCACCCTGTTGGTGCGCAAGCTCACCGACGAGAGTGGCAAGATCCACACCTCGGTGAGCATCTCCGGCTCGATGGCCGGAGTCGGTCTCAGCGTCAACGGCGAGGAGGTGGACGAAGACCGCATCTATTGTCACAGCGGTGATATTATCAGGGTTGGTGATAACTACACTCTGAGTCTGCAACTGCTGTCGCCCGAGACTCACGGAGTCACCGTCAGTCCCGACTTTGACGCCCTTCCCGTCGAGGAGTCGGTCCACGACCGTATCATCGAAGTGGGCACCGACCCCGTCTCTGCCCTCTACGGACAGGCCGCCACTTACCGCGACACCATCGCCGAGGAGGATGAGCGTTCGTTTTATGCGCCGTCCAAGGCCAAGAAGGAGGATCATCTCTCGAACAAGACCGTTGTCGAGGACTAAACCGCAGCTTAACCCCATTCATTAATCAAGATACCGACATGAAAAAAATAGTGATAGGCCGCGGCCACGACTGCGATATTATCATAAACGACACCACGGATGTGGTGAGCCGCCGTCAGGCCGCCATAGCGTTTGACTTTTTCGGCAACATGACCATCTATGACCTCAGTACCAACGGCACGTTTGTCAACGGCGTGCGTGTGCCCAAACCCGCCGGAATACCTCTGAAGCGGACCGATTCGGTCAACTTCGGGTCGGTTTGCGACTTTGACATGAGCCGTGTCTCAGATCCTTACCGCAACACCCGCATCATCCTCGCGGCTGTAGTAGCGGCCGTGGTTGTGCTGGGTGCCGCGCTGGTCTACTATTTCACACGTGACGAGGAGTGTGATGCCAAGACCGAGGCCCAAGCACAAGAGACTGTTACCACGATCGTAGAGGAGCCCAAGGACACTGTGCCAGCCGAGGTGATTCCGGCTCAGGAGACCGAGGTAAAGCCCGTCCCCGAGAAGAAGAAGACGCCGGCAGCAAAACGCCTCCCGAAGAAAAACAACGAAGGTCCCTCCCGAAAGCCTAAGAAAAATGGCCGGGAGAATAAGGACGATATCTCTCCGGTCGAGGAAGCAGCTCCCACCGAGAACTTCAACGTTCAGAAAAATAAGTAATAAAAGAGACAATAACCTCCTGTGCTGTCGATGACCGCACAGACCTCACAAATAACCCCCCAAAATCCAAAACTATGAGTAACTATCAGATCGAGGACCTCGAGAACGAGGCCTGCAAGAAGAGCAACATGGCCAAGAGAGTAGTAGCCGGAGCTGGGCTTGCCGCCGCTGGCGCAGGCGCAGCCTTTGCCGCAACCCAGCTTACAAATGATGAGATCCCGACCCCCGAGCTCACCCCCGAGGATCTGCTCAACACGGTGACCGACGGCGTGAGCGAGAACGACATGCCTGAGAAGACCGAGGAGGCTCCCGCAGAGCCCGCAAAGAACGAGGAGGTGCACGTCTATCACCATGTGGTAGAGGAGAAGCCGGCCGAGGTGGGTGTGGAGTATTCCGACACCACAACGTTTGTCGACGAGTATGGCAACCGGGTGGCCAGTGTGGACCAAGGCACCGTAGACGGCGAGAAATTCGCTCTCTATGACAATGACGGCGACGGTGTGGCCGACTATTTCGCCTATGATGCCAACGGCGACAAGGTGTTCCAGAACGACGAGATCATCAACGTCGAGGGTGAAGGCATCCTCATGCGCGATCCCGGAAAGGGCCTTGTCGTGGTGGTAGAGGATGATTCCGCTCCCATCTGGAACATCGAGCCCACCTATGATGATGACGGCTTCGCAGACATCAACAATGACTTCACCAACGAGAAGACAGGCGAGGCATATTATGGCGATCTGGCCGACAACAACCGCGACTATCGCAACAACGAGAACCCCGACCAGTACTCGCTCGGCACAGACAGCGAGGGTGGCTACAACGCAGGGTCGCAGTATGACGTGGCCGACAACTACTACAGCGACGAGAAGATCACCGGCGATGCCGCAGCTGCCGACGACCTCGCATATGACGAGGAGGCTGTGGCCGATGATATGCTCGATGCCTCGGCCGACCTCGCCTATGACGAGCCCGCCGAAGATATGAGCCAGTATGACCTCGTGTGATGCGGTGGATAACCCATCATGCTGAGACAACACCTCCAATCCATGCAATAATCCAAGCCAGATATGCCTAAGAAAACATGTCCCAACGGCCATGTCTATGACACAGCCATATATGGCGATCAGTGCCCCATGTGCCCCGCTCAGGGCGCAGGGGGCGCACGGTCGCCCTACAGCGAAACACAGGTAGACCCCGGGCAGTTCGGTATGACCGGGGCGCCCGACAATCACACTCATATAGCCAATCCCGTGTCGCCGACAGGCGGCATGCCCTTCACCGGTGGAGGTGCTCCCTTCACGGGTGGCGGCGTTCCTTTTCCCTCGGCCGGCGGCATGGGGATGCCCGGAGGAATGGCTCAGAAAGACACCTCGGGCGAGACCCGCGTGCGTCCCAACGACGCAGTGCCCGGCGGAGCCCCCAAGCCAGCCAAGACCACTATCCGCCGTCCCGGTGCGGCCGCGGGCGAGCCGGAGACCCGTCGCCTCGTGGGATTTCTCGTCACCTACAACCGCAACCCCATGGGTAAGGCCTACAATATCTATGAGGGGCGCAACTACATAGGACGCGATGCCTCGTGTGGCATCTGTATCGCCGACGACGATCAGATCAGCGGTCGCCACATGTCTATCCTCTTCCGCAACGTCGACAGCAAGTTCAAGTTTCGCGACGAGCAGTCGAGCAACGGCACCTTCGTCAACAAGGAGCTGCTTGACGAGGGCGAGCTGAAGAACTATGACATCATCCGCGTGGGCAATACCCTCTTTATCTTCATGGCTATCCCCCTCCTCAACTGATCTCACCTCACCTCCACAACCCACCCAATCCTTAACACACACAATATTCGCTAAAGAGAGATGGAACAATATATCATTGCAAACTGCACCGACGTGGGCGTTGCCCGTCAGGTGAACGAAGACAGCATGGTCACATTTGAGTCGCCCAACGGCCGCGTGGTTGCCGTTTGCGATGGTATGGGAGGTCAGGCTGCCGGTGACCTCGCAAGCCAGCTGGCTTGTTCCATTATCAGGGATATTCTCGAGAACAACACCTTCAACACTCCTGCCGAGGCCATCACCACGGCCATCATGGCGGCCAATCAGGGCATCCTCCACCGTGCCGCTCAGGACCCCGAGCTCGAGGGGATGGGGTCGACGTGTGTGCTGGTGATAATCCGCGACGGACTGGTGTATTACGGATGGGTAGGTGATAGCCGCATATATTATATAGCCAACCACAACATACGCCAGATCTCGCGAGACCAGTCGTATGTCCAGCAGTTGGTGGACAGCGGTGAGATCACCCCCGAGGAGGCCGAACATCATCCGCAGAAGAACGAGATCCTCAACGCTCTTGGACTCGCCGGCATGACGCCACCCGAGATAGGCACTCCCCTCCGTCCCGAGCCGGGGAGCGTGATACTGCTCTGCTCGGACGGACTCTCAGGCATGGTGGACAACCGCCATATCGAGCACACGGTCAGCAACAAGGCCATGCCTCTGTCGCAGCGCGCGGCCAAGCTCGTCGGGCTCGCCAACTCTAACGGCGGTCTCGACAATATCACCGTGCAGCTCATAGAGTTTGGTGCCTCTGCCGGTGCTTATGACAAGCCCAAGAAGAAGCCCGCCCTGCCTGTGTCGCTGATTGCGGCCATAGTCACCGCGCTCATCATCCTTGCCGTGTCGTTGTGGCTGCTCATGGGTGGGACCAAGAAGAAACAGCCGGAGCCTGCGCCCGTCAAGACCGAGGACAACCGCACACCCTCATCCAAAACCGTAAAACACAAGACCACACCCGCTCCCACAAAGACAGTCACAACCAAAACTGTGATTGAGGAAAAACCGGCAAAAGCTGATAAGGGTAGCAATCTGAAGAATGAGTTGAAGAAAAGCAGTGGGAAAAAGGGCGGTGAGAAAAAAGATAATTTTAGAAAAAACGAACAAGGAAATAAAGATGCGGAGGATTTACAAGATATTACTACCCAAATTGATGGGAAGAATTGATAAATAAGGCTTCTTGAAATGAGACAAATAGGACATTATACTGTCGACGATGTTCCTGTAGGCGAGGGAGGCATGGGGCGTGTGCTCCGTGGCTGGGCTCCCAACGGACTTTTGGTCGCCATCAAGGAGATACTGCCCGAGTATGTGGTAGACTCGGAATTTCGATACCGCATACAGCAGGAGATCAATTTTCTTGTCAAGCTCAGAGGTAAGCCGGGGATTGTCAATGTCTACGACAGTT
Organism: uncultured Staphylococcus sp.; assembly: GCA_964488595.1. Taxonomy (GTDB): domain Bacteria; phylum Bacteroidota; class Bacteroidia; order Bacteroidales; family Muribaculaceae; genus Duncaniella. The sequence goes on from CAZAWC010000035.1 coordinate 8,407, forward strand.
TTGAGCTCAACAACCATCTCTATATAGTGATGGAGTTTGTGGAGGGACAGTCGATAGAGCAATACGTCACCGCCAACGGGAAGATTCCTCTTAAGGCTGCGGTGAAGTATATGGTGAGGATTCTCGAGGCCATGCAGTATGTGCACGGTGAGCTGCTCGTGCACCGCGACATCAAGCCCGGCAACATCATGATCCGCCCCGACAACACCATCTGTATCCTTGACTTCGGCGTTGCAAAGAACGCCGGACAAAGTCCCGGGGCAGGCCACACGGTGATGGGCACTGTCATCGGTACGGACGGATACATGAGCCCCGAGCAGGCAAACGGAATGTCGATAGACCATCGGTCTGACATCTATTCGCTGGGGTGTGTATTCTTCTACATGCTCACAGGCCAACATGCCTATACATCAGACGGCAACGATGTCAAGATGATGATGGATATCGTCAACAAGCCGTTCCCGAGGCTTAAGGATTTCATCTCCAGCGTGCCGACCGAGGTCAACGAGGCTATGGAGAAGGCCACCAACAAGAACATGATGCTACGCTACCAGTCGTGTCGCGAGTTTGGAATGGACCTCACCGCCTATATCAAGCGAGTGGATGGAGGCACCAAGATTGACCCGCCGATGAGCCCCGATGAACTGTGTGTAAGCATAGGTCGTGAGATGTGCGACATCTGTGCGGGGACCGACAATCAGAAAGTGAGCCGTCACCATGCCGATGTCAAGTATAAGGTACGCGATGGCAAGCCTTATTATGTCTATACCGACTGTTCGAGCAACGGCACCACCATCGACGGCAACAAGCTGATGAGAGGGATGTCGTTTAATGTCCCCGAAGGTGTCAAGCCCACCATTTGGCTGGCCCACGACCCTTCGTCGCCTCTCGACTGGGATCAGGTAGTGACGATCATGAAGTCCAAGCTCTCGTCCGTCAAAGAGACCGGCACCGATGGTACGACCGACAATAACAACTCCGCATCAGACACCGAGGAGACGGAGGAAGCGCCCCTGTCGCTGTTGGACCGCATCAAGAGATTCTTCGGCAAATGATCTCCCTCAGAATGATAACCCCCGTCACGGTGATATTCACCCGTTAGAAACCAAATATAGACATTTAACTGCTGAAAACTCAGTGATATGATACCTCCTGAAATACTCAATTACGTCATTCTCCGACAGATAGGCTCGGGTGGCATGGGACACGTGTTTCTGGCCCGCAATAAGAACATCGAGCAGTATGTGGCTGTCAAGATGCTCCACCCGCGGTTTGCCGGCAATCCGCTGCTGCGCCAGAAGTTCAAGCAGGAGGCCGTGCTCCTCAGCTCGCTCAACCATCCCAACATAGTGAGATTCCTCAACTATGTGGAAAACGAGTATGGGGTATTCCTCATCATGGAGTTTGTCGACGGCATGACGCTCGAGGATTATATCAACAAGAAGACGGGTCTGATCGTGGAAAAGAGGGCCTATCCGATGATCAATGAGATCCTCGATGCCTTCACCTATGCCCACGGGCGCAATATAGTGCACCTCGACATCAAGCCGAGCAATATCTTCATCACCCGCGATGGGCATGTCAAGGTGATGGACTTCGGTATAGCCAAGATCATCTCCGAGACCGACCCCGAAAGCAATCGTCAGACCATGGGCACCCCCGAGTTCATGAGCCCCGAGCAGGTGCTCAACCGTCCGCTCGATGCCCGCTCGGACATCTATTCGCTGGGTGTGCTCATCCATCAGATGCTCACGGGGCGTGTGCCATATGACAACACCACCATGAGCCAGCTCGAGATCAAGGAGAGGGTCATCAACGATCCCCTCCCCAAGATGAAGGAGTATTATCCCTATATCTCGGACGGCATGCAGAAGGTGGTGGACAAGGCCACGGCCAAGCGGCCCGAGATGCGCTATCGGTCATGCACGGACATGCGCTCGGATATACGCCGCATCATCGAGCCCGAGAAGGTGAACCGCAAGCTGCTCTACACGTGGATCGCCGCCGGCCTGATACTGGTGCTCGCCGGATTCCTGACTTGGGACTATTTCCGTGTCAAGGTGGACTATTATGCCGACTATACGGAGAAATTCGGCATCCCCGTAGGTCTCGGAAGCCTGAGCGGGCGCGAGATGAAACACCGCGAACACACCTACCGCATGGAGTCGTCGCGCCGCAAGCCGCGCCGCCTCACGCTGGTCAATTCAAAAGGTGTGCCGGTGAGACACACCGATACCGAAAACTCGGCTACGCGATTCACGGACGTGGAGTATTTCTATACCGACGACGGCAATATCGACTATAAGAAGATGTATGACGAGTATGGCCGCCTGCTCTTCAAGCTCGACTATGACGAGAATCTCAAGACGGCAACGTTCAAGTATGACGACGAGTATGGCACGCCGATGCGTCTGCTCGCGGAGACCACCAACACGTTTGCCAACGCCCAGAACGGATCGACCGACCGCAGCAGCATCGTGCGCCACCTGCTCCGATTCGACGAGAAGACAGGTATGCTCCAAGAGATACGTTTCGCCGGTCTCAACAATGAGCCTCTCGGCGACTCGGACAATATCTATGGCATGGCATTCGAGCACGACAAGGATGGCCGCGTGACGATGATGAAGTTTCTCGGTCCCGACGGCACACCACGCAACAACCATATAGGTCTGGGGACCAAGACCTTTGCCTATGACAAGGATGGCAACTGGACCGAGGTGCGCTACTATGCCGTGGACGGCTCGCCGAGCCACGACGGGCAGAACGTGGCGGCCGTGGAGATAGTCTATGACAAGTGGGGCAACCGCGCGGCTGAGTATTACAGGAGTGCCACCGGCGAGCCTGTGGTGCGCTCCGACACCAAGTCATATGGATTCGCATATGAATATGACGACCGCGGCAACCGTGTGCGTCAGACCTATCTGGGCGCAGACAGCAAGCCGCTGCTCAACGAGAAGGGCATAGCCTGCATGATTCAGGAGTTTGATGATAACGGGCGTCCTGTCAAGGTGACCTATGAGGATGCCGAAGGCAACCCCTGTACATATCTCGAGGATGGCGATGTGTATGCCGGAATAGTGTATGACTACACCGATCGCGGCCTGCCCAAGACGCTGACCGCGATAGACAGCGACGGCAAGCCTGTGATCCTGACGAGCGTGTCGTTCGCCACCATCAAGTGGGAGTATGACAGCGCCGGCTATCCGGTGAAGATCAATTACTATAACGAAAAGGGGAAGCCGACCGGTTACAAACGGGCCAACCCTCAGGTGGCGATAGAGTATGACGACCTGCATCGCGAGACACGCCGCCTGTATCAGGACGTGTCGGGTAAACCTGTGGAGGATGAGGAACACTTCGGAGGCTATGAGCTGACATATGATGTCACCGGCAACCTCTCACAGTTCGTGCGTCTCGGTCTCGACGGTAAGCCTGCCGATGTGCCCGGATATGTGGCCGTGATCCGCCATAAGTATGATGAACGGGGCAACTGTGAGAAAACCGAGTTTTTCAACGCCAAGGATGACAAGACTGTCAACGGCGACGGGATCCACCGCTATGAACGCATCTTTGACCCGGCCACCAATATGCTGACTGAGGTGAGGGGCTATAATACCTCGAATCTGCTCACCACCGACAAGTATGCTTATGATGCCAACGGCAATCAGATCAAAAACTATACCCTCGATGCAGGCGGCCGGCTGAAAGGTGTGGTCATCAACAATAAGTATGATAAATATAACCGCATGGTGGAGATGTGGGCCACAAGACTCGACGGCTCGAGGGTGAATCTCACCGATCATCCTTACTCGAAGGTGCGTATCAAGTATGACGAGCGCGGCAACCCGACGGAGAGGGCGTTCTTTGACGCGGGCGACAAGCCGGCCCTCGACGAGATGTCGACCCACCGCAGGGTGAGCGGATATGACAATCTCAACCGCATAGTCACCGAGAAAAACTATGGCAAGGATGACAAGCCGGCTCAAGGCCACAATGCCTATCCCGAGGGTAGGGTGGAGTATGACTCGCGTGGCAATATGACGATGGTCGCTGCCTATGACGGATATGGCAAACCCTATGTCGGCGCAGACGGATACCATAAGCTCACCATGGAGTATGACAAGCACAATCACCTGACAAAGCGTTCATTCACCGGTGTGGACGGCAAGCCCGTGAAGAGCAAGAGCTACGGGGCTGCGACCGTGGAGTATAAATATGACGACAAGGGCAACAATACGTCGGAGAAATATTTCAAGGTCAACGGCGAAGTGGATTTTGAGTATGCGTCGAAATATAACGACCACAATCAGGTGGTGGAGATATGTATTCTCAACAGCAAGGGCAAACTGCATCCCGAACGTATAGTCAACCGCCTGAAATTCGAGTATGAGGCCGACGGCCTCACACCCGTGTCGCGCAAATATTACTCGAACACCGGCGCTTGTATCCTCACGGAGAGATATAACAAAAAGACCGGCAAATGGAGCTGACCCTCCTCCCACCGGCCAGACAAAACGATAACCAGATAATATAACTCATATTTAACTACACATGAAAACCCTCAGATTAATTGTGGCACTCGCACTCGTCTCCCTGCTTGGGGTGGCAGACATGTATGCCGTCAAACTCAATGACAGCGAGAAGGAAGTGCAGAGGAGCCTTGTGGAGTTTCTCCGCTCGCGTAAGTTCGCTCCCAGCATCGACGCCAACGACCAGTCCGTCTGCTTCAAGAAGGACGGTGTGCTCTATTGGATAGAGTTCAAAGGCAACTCCGACATGATGCTCTATACCCTCTACCGCAACGGTGTGAACTATGCCAAGCCGGACGACCCCAAACTGTCGCACAAGAGCGAGGTGGCCATGATGGCGACCAATATGATCAACACCAACGGTGTGGTCAAGGCCTATCAGCGCGGAGGCACCGCAAGTTTCTGCATGAGCATGTATGCCAAGACTCCCACGGCCTTTCAGGAGGCATTTGCCTCGCAGATGAGGGCCCTCTCCACTGTCAAGGACGACTTTGACAAGTATTATAAGTACTGCAAGGCCAAGGTCGACTCCATCCACCGCTATTGGTATGACCTCGACACCGCCGCCGTGGTGATGGAACAGCGTGCAACGTTCACCGCTGCCCCCGCGCGCAATCTCGAGATCTCGCGTATCTCTGTGCGCAATATCGACGTCAACGACAATATCATCTCTGACTATGATCAGGGCATCCGCAAGAGCAAGGCCTCGTTCCTCCAGCCCAAGGTGACCCTCAAGGCCGATCAGAGCGGCATGTATAAGGTTGGCATGAAGCTCTATACCCCCAACCACAAGCTGCTCCTCCCCTCCAAGGATGCGCGCTTCACGACTATCTCGACCATCAAGGTGGCCAAGGGGAACAAGGAGGCCGAATATGACCTGCTGAAGTTTGGATCAAAGAATCCCGACGACTGGGCTCCCGGCGAATATAAGATAGAGTTCTACGAGGATGACACCCTCATCTATACAGATGCCATAAACATCCTCTGACGCCTGTCGCTCCACCACATCCCTTTCTCCTCTCTCCTCTCCCTCCTCATTTTCTCACAGCTCACCTCCGTCAGGACAGAGCGATATTACTTCCATCCGTTAAGAAAAATATCTCGTTTATGAAAAAGTTGGGTTTGTTACTCGTGTGCGGTTCGATGATGATGGCGACCACCGGTTGCAAAGATAGCCCGCAGCAGAAAGCCGAAAAGCAGCTTGCGGCCGTAGTGGCGATGGTCAAGGTGCCCTATGAAGTCGATTCGACCACGACACTCACCTCGATAACGCTGGCCGACCACGTGCTCACGAGCCGCATCAGGATCCCCGCCGCACGTCTGGCCAAGATTAATCCCGACACGCTGACCTCGGCACAGATACAGAATCTTGCCACCAATCTCACGTCGCGCAAGGTGCGCGAGGTGGCCGTGGCTGCCGGTGTGTCGCTCCGCTATGTGTATTACAACGATAAAGATTCGGTGGTGCTGACCATATCGCCAGAGGCATTGGCAAAATAATCCCACCGCAGACCTTATACCGCTACTGAGAAAACAGATGGAACAGATCTCGATACAGAACAAGATTTTTGGAGCCGTTGATTCGCGCATCGGCGGCCGTCAGGAAAATCAGGATTCATATGCCATCCGCGAGACCCCGCTGGGGATGCTCGTGGTGGTGTGTGACGGCATGGGCGGTGGCCCGGCCGGAAAGACAGCATCGTCGCTCGCCGCCGAGACGATAGTGAGCTGTGTGGCGTCGGCGCTCCCGACGGACGACCCGGCACAGGTGCTCGATGCCGCTGTCAAGGCTTCCAATCAGTCTCTCAACGATGCGGTGGTAGCCAACCGCAGCCTCACGGGCATGGGCACCACCTGTGTGTGCCTGCTGCTGTGCAACGGCACAGCCTACATAGCCCATGTGGGGGATAGCCGCTGCTATCTTCTGCGCGACAAGAAGATCAAATTCCGCACTCAGGACCACTCTCAGGTGGCCGATCTTGTCAGGGCGGGCACTCTCACCGAGGAGCAGGCACGCATCTCGCCATACTCCAACATCATCACCCGCGCCATCGGCATAGGCCCGATGGTCGATGTGGAGATCGACAAGGTGAGATATAACTCAGGCGACCGCTTTGCCCTCATGACCGACGGCATTTGGGGTACTGTGGCAGAGCCTATACTCGTCACTGAGCTCAGCGAGGTCTCCGCGCCCGACTCGCAGGTGATGCAGATGGTGGAGCGCACCGACAGCCGCGGCATGCGCTCGGGTGGCCATCATGACAACCTCACGCTGGCGGTGGTGGATATACTCCCCGGCGGGGCGCCCATATCGTTGCCATGGAAGGGGATCCTCGCAGGTGTGGCGGCGCTGTGTGTGGCCGGCGTAATAGGTTTTGCGGCATACAGACATTTTTCCAACGAGCCGGTCACGGCCACGAGCACCGAGAGGGAGGACGCGGAGCTGCTGGCCAAGGACGAGACTCCTGTCGAGAGCAATGAATTCATCCCGGCTGTAGAACCTGAGGATGACGACGCGGATGTGGAGTCGTCTGAGGCTGATGATAAAAAGGACGCCAAGAAAGATGCCGCTAAGGATGGCGAAAAAAATAACCCTGATGATGTGGTTGGCGTACTGAAGCCTGAGACCCCCACAACCACAAAAGATGAAGCCCCGTCCACTCCAACCGAGCCCGCTAAAGCCACCGAAGGGAATAAAACTGCAAAGGAAACTATTAATGAGGTGGAGAAGAAGAACAATGAGATCAATGTTCAGATCTATGCTGCCCTGAACACAGCAGAGACATATCTTCGAGCCCTGACGGAAAAGCCTAAAGACAAAAACGGGAAAGACGTTTCTTATAGTTTTGCCAATCACAGAAAGGATTGGAATAAAATTCAAGATGAGCGAATAAAACAATTAAAAGCAACAGTAAAAACTCTTGAGAGTGTCAGTAAGTCCGAAGGAAAAATTAATTCGGAAATTCAAGGTATTATCGATTTTTTGAACGACAAACATAATCAAAATGACATAGTGATTCCGGACAAAGATCGTTGCCATCCTACGAAAGATGCTTTGAATGTGCTGAATCCTTGCATACAGCGGCTGGTCGCACTTAAGAGAAAATATGAGTAATTGTGTATTTCACGTGTGATGAAAATGATGTATAAACAAATCTCCTCCAAAGTGTCTCGACAGTGGATGCGTGTGACCGCTGTCGTGGGCCTGAGCGTGATAGGGTGTGCTATGGAGATGGCTGCCTTACCCCCGGAAGTCAATAATACGATCATGCCGGTCAAGACTGAGCAAAAAGCCCCGGAGCAGATGAGACTGAAAGACAAAAATGCCACCCGCAAGGCGATGGAATATAAAACACCTGCGCCTCAGGAGGATCAGCCTCAAAAGAATACGGCCCAAGGCAAGAAAGAGCAAGAAATCAACATACAGATTTATGCAGCTCTAAACACAGCCGAGAAGTATCTGCAAACTCTTACCGAAAAGCCTAAAGACCGGGAGGGAAGAGTTGTCATGTATAGCTTTCTCAAGCAAAGACAAGAGTGGAATCGTGTACAGAACGAGCGATTGAAGAAGCTAAATCAAGCCATAAGGAATCTTGAGTCAATTCATGATAAGTGTGAAGGGAATGAAGAAGCAGAAATTCAGGATATTATCGCGGTTCTGAATCAGGAACGAAATAATATTGTGATCCCTGACAAAGATCGCTGTCACCCTACTATAGCAGCGGTGAATGTTTTGAATCATTGCATACAGCGGCTTAACGCACTGAAAAGAAAATTTGATTAAGAACTGAATACAGATAAAAAGATAGAAAATATATATAATGGCAATAGTAAGATTACAAGGCGCAAAGGAAAAGGCCGAAGGCGTTTACTATGAAGTCGACACCGCCAGCACTCCGATAGGCGAGGGTGGTATGGGCAAGGTGTATGTCGGAAAAAGCGTCAACACCAAGACAGGCCTCACTCGCAAGGTCGCCATAAAATTCATGTTTATGGAGCTCCCCGAGCAGGCCATCGAGCGTGCCCGCCGAGAGTCGTCCATACAGTTGCGCAACGACAATCTGGTGGAGATGTATGGATTCATCGAGACCGAGGAGGTGCGTGGCGACGGCAATGTTGTGAAGCATTATCACGTGGTGAGCGAGTTGCTCAACGGCGTGTCGCTGGCAGATGTGCTCGAGGGTAAGGTCAACGATGCCCATGGCAACGAGGTGCCCTATGCCCGCAAGCTGCTCACCGACTTCCAGAAGACTCCCGAGGTATTTGCCAAGACGATAATCAAGGCGGTGCTGTCGGGTCTGATGGCTCTCCACGATGCGGGCTATATCCATCGCGACATCGACCCGTCTAACATCATGATCACCGACGAAGGGAAGATAAAGCTCATAGACTTCGGCATCTGTAAGCAGATGAACAATCTCACTACCCACGACAAGGCGCTGACGGTGGCCAACACGTTTATGGGAAAGCCTGAATATGCGTCGCCCGAGCTCTGCCTCGGCGATATCAAGCATCACAATCAGACCACCGACATCTATGCTGCAGGTATCCTGCTCTATCAGTGTATCACGGGCCATGTGCCATTTGACGGCACTCGCTATCAGATCGTGGAGAAGCAGGTCAAGGAGAAAGTACCCCTCAAGGCTATCAACGACAAGGAGATGCGCCGCATCATCGGCAAGGCATGTGAGAAGCGTCAGGAACTGCGCTATCAGACGTCGGCCGAGATGCGTGTGGATGTGGAGAGTCTTGACGTGAAGCGCGCCGCAGATCCCCGCAAGCGTCGCCTGTATATCATGGTGGGCGTGATAGTTCTGCTGTGCATCATCGGCTCGCTGGTGGGCGTGTCGGCATACAAGACCCGTGCCGAGGAGCGCAGGCAGGCCCTCATAGAGAAACAATACACGGATTCGCTCAACTCGATAGTGACCCGCGGGCTCGCAGAGGGTCGTAAACAGGCGGCGGTAGGTATGGCTCATGACGAGAACTATGACGAGGCGCTTGTGGCAGCCATGAAGCAGTATGCCCGTGTGGACTCAGCCGCCGCACTCCTCGCCGCCAAGTCGATCACCGTGCCGGCATACAAGTCGGAGACCGAGGAACTGAACAAGGCGCTCAATGCCGCCTACTATGAACTCAAGGAGAAGGCTGACATACTTGAGACAGACCCCGACCCTGAGGTGGTGGAGGAGGTGCAGTTCATTCGTGCACGAATGGAGGCCATCAGCAAGGTAGCCAACATCACAGAGCCTGATGAGGCCGTGGTGGAGACGGTCGCCGTAGCGGAATGATCCTATGCCGAACAATGTTGAATAGCAAATTATTGTGTTAATTTTCAGATAAGTAGTCATGAAACTGAACTCGATCTTTAAGATACGTGTGATAGTGTCGGTGGTGATGTTTGTCATATCGGCACTGGCAGTGAGCGCACAGACCTCGGGCGACAAGCTATACAATCAGGGCCTTCAATTTCAGAAGACGATGACAGTCAAGGCACAGCGCAATGCCATCGCCAAGTTTACGGCTGCCAAGAAGCTCTATGACTCTCAGACCAAGAAGGCTCAGTGTGATCAGGCCATCCAAGTGAGCAATGAGATAATCAGAAAACTTGGCCCGGTACCCGCTCCTAACTCGAAGACCTCTCAAGAATATGTTGCGGTAAAAGAGGAGGCACTCAACATAACGCCCGAAGAATTTGCCATAGACTGCCACTCGAAGACCCTCACCGTCACGGTGGCTGCTATCAATATCGACGACTGGACGGCGGTGCCTGTGAGCAACAGCGACGGATCGTCGTTTCTCACGGTGAAGAAAGGCAATGACATGGTGACGATAGAGTGTGACGCCAACAACACCACCGCCCGGCGCACGCAGGAGGTGGCGATAACCGGCGGGGAGATCAAACGCACGGTGCGTGTGGTTCAGGACGGTCAGCCCGTCGAACTTCTGGTGAGCGATTCATTCCTTGAGTTTGGCAACAAGGGTGGCAAGAAGAATCTTGACCTGTACACCAATTCTACGACTGAGTATCAGGAGAACAATAATCTCAACTGGAAGATTGTCTCCAAGCCCGACTGGGTGGACGTAGTGGTGGAGACCGAGCAGGCCAAGAAGAAAAGCAGCGGTGGCCTCTGGGGCAAAGCCAAGCAGATAGGCGGCAACCTCATCAGCAGTCTCAGCGAAGACAAGTCGTCGGGCATGAAGGTGACCAATACGCTGGTGGTGAATGTTGATAAGATCGCCAAGGGCACCCACGAATATAACAGCGGCCGCAAGGGCGAGATAGTCTTGGCGGCTGACGAACAGACGGTCTCGGTGCTTATCGTGCAGAAGTGATCGAGGAGGCGACTCCTCACCATGTGAGATCCGCAATGACAACCGACGCGGAGAATACGGCCTGAGGCCCTGCTCCGCGTCGGTGGTTATGTTGGTAAGACTGAAATTTGATGTAGGGTGGGTGGATGGGTCACTTCTTCCCGAGCAGAAGGTCGAGATCGGGGGTGCGGACGGATTTGAGAACAGCTGCTGCTCTCGAGGGGTCGGGCGACGTGCCGCGACCGTTGTTGAGACAGTCGGCATAGTTGCGGGCTGACGTCTCGGTAAGGCGGCCGGCCTCGGCGGCTTTGGCATAGAGCTTCACAGCCTTTGAATAGTCGGGTTTACATCCTCGTCCCTCATAATACCTGTCGGCCAGTTCGCATTGGGCAGGTGCATAGTCCTGATCGGCCGCGAGTGTGAGATATTCCATCGCCGCTGCGGCATCAGGAGTCACATCGCTGCTCGAGGTGCAGATCTTTGCGAGCTCATAGAGTGCCTGCGGATGGGTGCGACCGGCTGATTTGAGTAGCTTGATGGCACGTGGCATGTCGTAGGCAGGGTTTGTGGGGTCGGCAAGCAATACTCCGCGCATCACCTTGCCGTCAGCTATCTTTGTGTTCTCGACGTTCTGAAATTCTTTCGCTGCCCTCTCGAAGTTGTGGGCACGGTAGGCCTTGAGCCCGTTGAGATAGGCCACGAACGGCGACGAGGGGATAGAATCACTGATGAGTCTGCCGAATCTGTCTGGGGAGCCTGTGGTAGCCTCGGCATATCGGTAGAGGGCCTCGTCATAGTTGACGGGTACACCCGATCCGGTGCGGTAACACTCTGCCAGCGCCCACATGGCGTTGGTCTCCCCGTTGGCTGCCGCACGTTTATACCACTTTATGGCCTGAGCAGGATCGCGCGGCACTCCGTCGCCGGCCATATAGCACACCCCGACATAATACATAGCCTGAGGCAATCCCCTGTCGGCAGACTCGCGGATGAGGGTCACACCCTGTTTCGTATCCTGAGCCACGCCGTCACCCTTGACGAGGAGGCGCCCATAGTGATACATAGCCGACGTGTCGCCATTCTTGGCTGGGATTCTTAGCCATCGGGCCGCTTCTGTCGTCTTATTATACTTGAGGAGAAGCAAGCCAAGTTCGCGGCAAGCATCGAGGCTGCCGCTTTCGGCCGCCGCGGTGAGATAGGGGATAGCCTTTGGCTCATCCTTTGCGACACCGACACCATCTTTATAACAGGTGCCTATCACCATGTTGGCAAACGTGTTGCCCTGTATGGCACGCTCCACGAGGTCCCTGAACAGCTGCCGGTCGCCTCCTCTGAGCGATTTGAAACAGCTCTCCACCCTCATCAGGGAGTCGGCCGCAGCAGTCCGGTCGGCACTATTCTTCACAGCCCCCGCCACAGCGAACGGCATCAACCCGATAGCGGCCACCACGCAGCAACGCATCGCCGCACATCCGTCAGAGTATAATCTTGATAGCATAGATCTAATAATTTGATTCGGACCAAAGTCCGGTGAGATAAACAAGGAGCCCGGCACATTCCATCTCCGCTGTTGGGCAGACACAAAACATGCCGCTCCGCAAAATTACGAAAAATATAATACAAAAGATTTGGAAAATCCAAAAAAACGCTCTACCTTTGCAGTGCCGAAACCAAAAAGCGCCAAGCGAGGCGCTGGAAAACCTCGACAAGGAGAGATGGGTGAGTGGCTGAAACCACCGGTTTGCTAAACCGACGATGGGAGCAATCCTATCCACGAGTTCGAATCTCGTTCTCTCCGCAACAGACTTCTCAAGAAAGGTGATCTACCAAGCCTCACCTTACCAAAGAATTAGCATTGATTCGTTAGCTCAGCTGGTAGAGCACAACACTTTTAATGTTGGGGTCCTGGGTT
>CAZAWC010000036.1:0-20885 GCA_964488595.1 uncultured Staphylococcus sp.
ATCGTCCCGACTCGCTCCACAATTTCTCGCTCTACCTCGGAGGCAAGTGGTATTCACTCACCGCCAAGCCCGGCACCTATGATGATTCTGATCCCATCGGTGTGCTGGACGTCACCATATCGAGCGACCTCATCCTGCGCGACATCCTCGGCATTCACGACCTGCGCTCTGACAAGCGTATTGACTTCGTAGGCGGCATCCGCGGCCTCGGGGAGCTGAAGCGTCGTGTCGACTCAGGCGAGATGGCCGTGGCTCTCGCTCTCTATCCCGTGAGCATGAAGCAACTCATGGATATAGCCGACTCAGGCAACATCATGCCCCCCAAGACCACATGGTTTGAGCCTAAATTGCGCTCGGGGCTTATCATCCACACACTCGACTGACGACTGACGTCTCACTCAAAACATCATCCGGGGGTATCGCGCACATAGCGCCGACACCCCCGGATAATATTTATTTAGTGTTCAGAAATACTCAGGAGAAGTCGAAGTCGTCACAGTCGGTGAGCGACAGCCCCTCGCCTCGATATTGTGCCCAAAACTTCGCCGGCGATATCTCTCCTGCCGTGGTGTAGAGATCTGCAGGCAGATCGTTGAGGAAATAATATTTTTCAGCGTCCGAGTGGTCGGTCGGGTCTCGATGCTCCACGTGTGTCGCCTTGTCGCTGCGATATATCACGAGCGACGTGCGCGCGCGGGTCATGGCCACATACAGACATCGCCTGTCCTCCTCGATGGCCTCCTCGCCGGCGGCGATGGCCTTGGCCGACGGATACTGGCTGTAGTTGACATTGAGCAGGTAGCAGTTTTCGGCTTCGAGTCCCTTGGCCGAGTGAATGGTCGTAAGCACCACACAATCCTGCGGGTCCTCCTCGTTTTTCAGTCCCGTCTCCAGCAAAGGGTCAAGGATATAGTCGGCGATGAATGCCGAGAGGCTTTCGGCAGCCTCGCCTATGCGGGCCAACAGGGTGATGTCCTGTGCTCGACGGTCCCAGTCGTCCTTGTATTTGGCCCGCAATATCCTCGTCAGCCCCTTGAGGGCGCTTTCGATGGCGCGATTCACCTCGGCCTCGAGTTCGCGGATATCCATGAGCGTAGCCGTGAGAGACTGGTCTATCGCCGGGTCTTTCTCTATCTCGGTCACACACTCCTCGAGAGTCTCCTTATCGATGATGCGGTCGATGATTCTCGCCGCCGTTATCTCGCCTATGCGTGGAAACAGACACAGATACCTCTGCCATGCGAGCTCGTCACGCGGATTGGACACGATGCGGAGCGCAGACACTATGTCGCGCACATGGGCCGAGGCCATGAGGCTCGTCCCTCCGAAAATGACATACGGTATCTTGGCCTCGACCAGCGCTGCCTCCACGCTTTTCAGTCCGCGGTTGGAGCGCGACAGCACCATATTGTCCTGAAAACGGCACCCGGCCATCCCTTGCGAATCCTTGATGCGCATCACTATGTCGCGCGCTTGGTCCCACTCCTGTCTGAAGTGGTAGATGACCGGCTTTTCACCATCTCCACGGTCGGCGGTGAGTTTCTTGTCATATTTCAGCGGCGACCTCTCGAGCAGCAGATTCGAGAGGTCGAGTATCTGCTGTGTCGAGCGGTAATTGATCGTCAGCTTCATCACCTCGGCATCCGGCACTACACAGGCAAAATCGTGGATGGTGCGGAAATCCGCTCCGCGAAATCCGTAGATCGACTGTGCGTCATCGCCCACACAGAACAGGTTGCAAGTGTCCCAGAACGATGACAGCAGCAGATATTGCAGCGGATTGGTGTCCTGCATCTCGTCGACGAGGATATGGTCATAGTTTGAGGCCACAAACTTTGCCGCAGCCGGATTCTTCGACAGGCCCACGGCCACTTTCTGCAATATGTCGTCATAGTCGAGGTAACGGCGCTCGGCCTTGAAAGCGAGATATTTCTTGATCACCTCCTGAAAGACAGGGAGTCGCTTCAATATCTTTTCGCGTGTCGCGTCATCCATCTTCCCGTTAAACAGCCGCAGCGACAGGGCGGTGGAGAGGTTACAGCGCGCGTTGACGGCATATGAATAGACCTCGGCGAGCTGATCGGGATTTATGAAGTTGCTCTTGCGGAAGTGGCGTCCGCACACGAGCCTGAAGGCACTCATGCGGTCGTCCTCGTCAATGACGGTAAACCGCCCGAAGTTGAACACGGCTGGATTCTCCTCGATCATTGACATGCACCATGAGTGGAATGTCTGTCCCCGCAGCGACCGCGTGTCCTTTGACGTGGATAGCTGCAGGCGCGTCACTATCTCGTGAGCCGACTTGCGGGTGAACGACAGGATCAGTATGCGCGCCGGGTTGACACCTTTGTCTATCAGATACTTGGCGCGGGCTATGATGGTGCGGGTCTTGCCAGTGCCGGCTCCGGCCAGCACCAGCAGATTGCGCCCCTCATAGGTCGCGGCGCCTTCCTGCTGGGGGTTGAGTGATGTTGTGACAGGTCCCGAGCTCATCTGTCCGTCGGGTAGTCGAATTTCTTGCGATAGAACATGAAGTCACGTCCCAGATACTTCTCGCGCACCACGGGATTCTCAGCCAGCTGCTCCGAGGTGCCCTGAAAAAGGATCTTTCCCTCAAACAGCAGATAAGCCCTGTCGGTGATGCGCAGTGTCTCTTGTGCGTTGTGGTCTGTGATGAGGATGCCGATATTCTTCTCCTTGAGACGGTAGACTATCGACTGGATATCCTCCACGGCTATAGGGTCAACGCCTGCAAACGGCTCGTCGAGCATTATGAACTTGGGGTCGATGGCCAGACAGCGGGCTATCTCGGTGCGTCGCCGCTCACCACCCGACAGCTGGTCGCCGAGGTTCTTGCGCACATGCTGCAGGCGGAACTCCGACAGCAGGCTCTCGAGTTTTTCCCTCTGATACTCAGGCGACGTGCCGGTCATCTGCAGAACAGACTTGATATTGTTTTCCACCGAAAGTTTGCGGAATACACTCGGCTCCTGAGCCAGATAGCCGATGCCGTTTTTGGCTCGCTTGTAGACGGGAAATTTGGTGATGTTGAGGTCGTTGAGGAATATTTTGCCCTCGTTGGGGGTGATCAGCCCGACGGTCATATAGAACGTGGTGGTCTTGCCCGCTCCGTTTGGCCCCAGCAGACCCACGATCTCTCCCTGCTGCACATTGATGCTCACATGGTTGGCCACAGTACGCTTGCCATAGATCTTCACAAGATTGTCGGTCCTGAGCACCATCTTCTCTGGCGTTCCGACGGGATATGAGGCTACTTCTTCGTTCATCTCTCTATTCTGTGTGTTCAGTTGCGGCGCAGACGCGATTCGATATAGTCGGTGAGGAGCTGAATGGCCACCACATTGCTGCCACCCTGAGGCACGATGAGGTCGGCCGACTTTTTAGACGGCTCTATATACATCTCGTGCATCGGTTTGAGCACCTCCTGATAGCGGTTGAGCACCATCTGCGGAGTGCGTCCACGCTCCACACAGTCGCGGGCTATCACGCGGATCAGGCGCTCGTCGGCCTCGGCGTCCACAAACACCTTGACGTCGAGCATCGAGCGGAGCACGGGGTCGGTGAGCACGAGGATCCCCTCCACTATCACCACCTCGCGCGGCTGCACCGTGACGGTCTCGGGCTGGCGGGTACAGGTGAGATAAGAGTAGGTCGGCATTTCGATCGTCTTCCCCTCCTTGAGGGCTTTCAGCTGTTCCACCAGCAGTGTCCACTCTATGGCAGCCGGCTCGTCGAAGTTGATTTTGCTGCGCTCCTCCACCGGCACATGGCTCGAATCCTTGTAGTAGGAATCCTGTGGCAACACGGCCACCTCACCCGGCGGCAGCGAGTTGATGATCTTGTTTACGACGGTAGTCTTTCCCGAGCCGGTGCCCCCGGCAATACCTATTATTAGCATTGTATTTTGTCAAAGAGTGGGTTTATTATGCAAAGATACACTCCGCACACCAAACGTCCAAGAAAACCGTGTTAAAAATCAGAGCCCTCCCGGCGGCCGGTGTGATATCTCACCAGTCCCTCTATTGGCGAGGCCACGACGCGCCCCAATGTATAGCCTTCCTGTGCGGCGGCCGCCGAGAGTTGCGGCCCGAAGTGTGAGGCCACCGAGCCGGTGAAGTGAACGGGCATCGTCTTGGCGCCGGCATAAGGAGCGAGGTTCATCCTGAAAAAGCGTCTGAACTCCTCGGTCACGAGGCTATCTATGGCCGGGATGTCGCAATGACGCCCGATGAACACACAGATCGAGCCGAGAAAAGCCGATGGCCGCTCACCACGATACACTCTCTCTATCACCGCGCTTCGGTCAAGCCCGGGATGCTCGGCTGCAAAAGCCTCGCTCACCTCAGCGGGGAGATGTCCCTTGAACATGAGGCTCAGGAAGCGTTTGCCTATCGCGGCCCCGCTCCCCTCGTCGCCGAGGATGAATCCGAGCGGCGGAGTGTTGGCCGCAATCCTTTCGCCGTCATACAAGCACGAGTTTGACCCTGTGCCGAGTATGCAGGCTATCCCCGGCTCCCTGCCGCATAGTGCCCGCGCCGCTCCCGTCATGTCTGACTCGATGGTGAGCGCAGCCCCGGGGAAACAATCGGACAACTGCCTCTCCACACGCCTCACGGCAGCCTCGCCGGCGCATCCGGCTCCATAAAACCACACCTCTGTCACGCTCCGAGCTTTGTCTTTGAGGCCGGAGAGGCGTATTGTCCGTGAGAGGGTATCATCCCCGCCGTGAGCTGCGTTATATCCGTCGGTCTTGTGGAGGGTCATGTCCCCATTCCCATCCGCGAGGGCCCACATTGTCGAGGTCCCTCCGCTGTCGGCTATCAGTATCATCAGCGGTAAAGATAATATTTCTTTGACATCTCCTTGAATGGCTCAGCATCCTTATTCCAATACTGCTCGAGGTCAGCCACCCGGTATGCGTTGCCGAACAGGCGCCTCACCTCAGCCGAGCCCGTCACCTTGTCAAACATGTCAAGGCGTGCCTTGGTAGCGGTTGCAAATCCCTTGTGCGAGGGATAGAGAGCCGCCAACTCCTGCATGATATAGAACTGTATGAGCGACAATGGGGCCACTGACGCGTCGCGCACATAGACCTGAACGCCATGGAGATTCTCACCCTTGAAAAGTGCGTAAAACGGTTTGTAGTGTATCGGCCTGAACTCAACGCCGGGTATCGACTGTGCCGTCAGTGCCGACGCCAGTGCGTCGGCGTCAATCCATGTGGCGCCCGTCAGTCCGAAAGGCAGAGTGTAGCCCACGCCGATCGACACATAGTCAAGCTCGCCCATGATGCCTGTGGCCGGGTAGAGGAGTGCCGTCTCGGGCGTCGGAATGTGAGGCGAGGGGAGCACCCAAGGCATCCCGGTGTCCGCAAAGGTCATTCGCCTGTTCCATCCCTCCATGGGGATGACCGTGAGATTGACTTTCACCCCACCTGTCAGCATCCCTTCGTCATTGAGCATCCGGGCCAGTTCGCCGGGCGTGAGGCCATAGATATAAGGTATGGGATAGCGGCTCACAAAGCTCTCGAATCCCTTGCTCACCAACGGCCCCTCCACCTTCTCGCCCCCGAGGGGATCGGGGCGGTCGAGCACCATAAACTCCTTGCCGTCGCGGGCCGCAGCCTCCATGGCCAGCCCCATCGTGGAGATGAATGTGTATGAACGGCATCCTATGTCCTGAATGTCGTAGACCAGCACGTCCACATCGCGCAGCATCTCGGGTGTGGGCTTTTTTGTTGTGCCATGGAGTGAAAAGACCTTGACCCCGGTCGCCTTATCTACCGAATTGGCTACCGCTGCCCCGGCCACATAGTCCCCTCTCACGCCATGCTCGGGCGCGAACAGTGCAGTGAGCTTCACCCCGGGGGCCGAGGCGAGGATGTCGATGGTAGACCGCATGGAGTTGTCGATCCCCGTGGGGTTGGTGATGAGGCCCACACGTTTACCCTTGAGCGGGGCAAACTCCTGCGCTGACAGCACTTCGATGCCCGGTTTCACGGCGGGTCGCTCATTTATAATAAGATCGGCCTGACCCGTTTCAGGGGTCGCCTCATTGGCCGGCTGTGCTGTGCACGATGCCATCAGCACACCGGCGATTATTGTTGTTATCAGTGACATGACATTCATTTCATTATAACGGTTTATTTCGCCTTAAGGCCGAAAGAGGGGGCGATTTTCAGCGAATAGGCCACGGCTATAGTGGCTGCGCAGCATATCATCGTCCAGATGAAGAAGTTGAGATAGCCCACCTGTTCCTGAATCCAACCGGCCGCCATGCCGGGGAGCATCATGCTAAGGGCCATGAAGCCCGTGCAGATAGAATAGTGGGCGGTGGCATATTCACCCTCCGAGAAGTAGATGAGATAGAGCATATAGGCCGTGAACCCGAATCCGTAGCCGAACTGCTCGATGAACACACAGATATTGACGGTGAGGAGCGAGGGGGACGGCACCAGACTGAGATAGACGAATGTCAGGCAGGTGAGCGACATGCTCCACGCCATTGGCTTAAGCCAGAAGGCCAGTCCCCTCCGGGCCGCCGCCATTCCGCCTGTGATGCCACCCACGGTGAGGCCTATGATGCCGACGGTGCCATAAACTATGCCCACCTCTGCCGTGGTGAGCCCGAGGCCTCCCGCCTCTGCCGGATCGAGGAGAAACGGGCTGATCAGCTTTACAAGCTGAGCCTCCGGAAGACGATATAGGAGCATGAACAGGATGGCGGTGACGATGCCCGGTTTCTTGAAAAAGGTTGCAAAGACCTGTCCGAACTCCTTTGTGACCTCAGCCATAGTGGCCCGCTGTTCGCTCCGTGACTCGCGCTCAGGTTTGGGCAGAGCCCACGAATGATAGAGCGCGAAGAACAAAAATAGCCCCGAGAGGATGAAAAAGACTGTCTGCCATGCCGTAGTGATCGAGCCGGTGTTTTCCTCCATGAGCCCGGCCACCACCACGAGGAGACCTTGCCCTGCCACGGAGGCTATGCGATAGAATGTCGAGCGGATGCCGACGTAGAACGACTGTTGGTGCTCATCGAGTGCCAGCATATAGAATCCGTCCGCGGCTATGTCGTGGGTTGCCGAGATGAATGCCACGGCCCAGAACACTGCGAGCGAGAGCCTGAAAAACATAGGCCCGGGAATGGTGAACGCTATACAGGCAAAGGCTATGGTGACGAGCCACTGCATGGTGAGGATCCATTGCCGCTTGGTAGAGAATATGTCCACTATCGGACTCCAGAACGGCTTGATGACCCACGGCAGATAGAGCCAGCCGGTGTAGAGTGCGATGTCGGTATTGGAGAATCCAAACCGTTTGTACATTATCACCGAGATTGTCATCACGGCGATATAGGGGAGTCCCTGTGCGAAATAGAGCGTCGGGATCCATGCCCATGGGGAGCGAGTTACTGGCTTGTTTTTCATAATCAATATAAGGTCTTGAGTTTTGATCCGGGATAATAGCGGGCGAGTATTTCCTGCCAGGCAAATCCTTTCTCGCCCATCACAGCCGCTCCTATCTGGCAGAGACCCACACCGTGTCCCCATCCGGCTCCGCGCAGCACGAATCCATCCTCTGTCTTTGCGACAGTGAATGCCGACGAGCGGAGGTGACTCTCGGAGAGTGTTCTTCTTATCATCAGTTCCTTTCCTATCACCACTTCGCCGAGGGTGCCTCTGATGAGGAGCCTGACGATGCGGCCCGACGTGCCTCTCTGCAGAGGAATTAGGTCGTTCACAGTGCCGAGGTCACGTCCCAATCGGTCGCGCACTATGGCGCTCAGGCGATCTGTGGTGTAGCTCACGGTCCATCGGTAGAAATCCGTGTCTTCCCTGTCATAGTTGTTGAGCACCTGAGCGAGTATCCTTCGAGAGACGGTCTTGCAATATGCCTCCGGCTCACCCTCTATCCACCGCGCCGCTTCTTCCTCGCGTGTGAGGTCGGGATAATCCGTGGGATTCTCCCAGTCTCTCCTCGGCTCGAGACATTTCTTAGGGGTGTCTGCCCAGCAGTTCTCGAATCGCTCGAAAACCCCTCCGCAGCATTTGGAGAATCTCGTGTCGCAGAGTGCGCCGTCACGGTCGGTGAGCACCATGCCTCTGGTCTCCTCGACGGCGCTCCTCACATCCTCCTTTCCCTCAGCCCGGGCTATCCCCTGATAACGCTGGCAGTGGTCGTCGGCGCAGACGTCAAAGAGGTCATGGTCCTCTCTGTCCCACCATCGGATTATTTCACGACTGTCTGTTTCGTCTTGTGCGGGTGATTGCACCGCGGGCTGCGGGTCGTCGAGGCGTGCCATGACCCACGAGCGCGATATCACGGCATGTGCCCTGAGCAGTGCGGGCGATGAGGTGGCGCTCATCTCGCTCGAGATCACCGACACGAGATATTCCTCGACTGGCACGCGGTTTATTGCCACGACCTTTCCATTGGCAGGGATCAGACGGAGTGCTCCACGGAAACTCTGGTTCTCCTTTCTCTCCCAGTGGAAATTGACCCCGATCGTCACCCCCTCGAGTTCAAACGAATCACCTCCTGCTGACGTGGGCTCGAAGGTAAGGCTCTCATATCTCTTTCCATCCCACTCGAGTGCGTCGTCACCGGCAGCGATTCCCACGCTCTGCCTCCCGGTCACTACAGCCTCGTGGCGCGTGGAGAATATCCCTGTCAGGGTGAATTCTATCCGTTCGGCCGATAGGATTCCGACATTTATCTCAGGCACCATCATATTCGCTCCATTATTTCTTCCATCTCCTCGTTTGTGAGACACACATCGTCATAAATCCGCTCCACCATAGGCTCGGTGATGCGCTCGGCATCACACTCGCTCACTGCCGTGAAGATTCCGGCCATCTCGAGCGAGGCAGGGCTCACCAGTATCTGATTCTCACCCTCGCCATAACACTCCGGGCGGTGGGCCTTGCGCGGCACTACCACCACCGAGGTCCCCCGAGGGGCTTTCCATGCCAATATGTTGACCATTGGCTCGGGATCTGCCGCCGGGAGGGCTTTCATGATGCGCCTGAAGATGGGGATAAGGTCCGAATCCTTGGCCGAGAGAATATGGAAGTAAGGGTAGGGGGCATGGTATCTCAATGCTGTACGCACTTCGCTTTTACCTATTTTGAAAAGCGTGGGGAGCACAAACCAACGAGTTGCGAAATCGAGATTGGCCACATCTGTCACCGCCTGAAAATGAAAGTGGTCAGGCGCCGAGGCTCCGCACCTCGGTCCGTTGTAGAACAGCATGCTCTCTGGGAGTATGCGGGTGAGGCGGGCCATGTCGCGTATTGACTCACATATGAGCTGCGGACGATGATCAGTGGCGACGATGGTCAGGTGCTCCGTCATCAGTGGATATGGGTTGAGGAGAATTTCATAGTTTTCCCATTTGAGAGAGAATTGCTCGACAGGGCGATTCTCCGCACATAGGAAACAGGCGCGCTCCCCTTTGAGGGCCTTTTCCACATCGGCCGTGGCAGAGGCTTTCCTATAGTTGAGCACTTTGACCGTTATTCCCCATTCAGTTTTGTCAAGAATAAACTCCCTCTGATTCCTGATAGCCTCTAAACAGAGACCAATATTTTTATCATACAGGGGCCATACCTCTCTCTGATCCCTACAATACTCGATCAGATCATTTGTATAATAATGTATTGGCGGCAGATTATCTTTCATTGTCATGGATGCGTTTCAGTATTTCAACGGTGCGGAGCGAGTCTTTGTAAAGATTGTTGCGGTTGATACGCTCTATGCTCAGACCATGGTCCGTATTGTCAGACCATCGGCGGCACAGGTAGAGCGACTTGTAGATGCGCCCTATGCGGTGTGACCGCGAAATGGCCAGCGCCATGGCATAGTCTTCGCCATAACATGTGTCAGGAAAACCTATCTCCCTCGCCACGGGTGTGTAGAATGCGCGCGGAGCTCCGAGGCCGTTGATGCGGAGGGCGTTGTTGCGGCCGTTGGAGTCTGTCCACTCCGCATGGTCTATCAGTCCGGGAGGAATGACGTTGCGGTCGAAGTCCGTCAGAGTGTAGGATCCTACAACCATGGCACACCGTTCGCGGCGGAATGTGTCGACAATCTGCTGCAGCGTGTCAGGGCCCGAATAGATATCGTCGCTGTCGAGCTGTATGGCAAACCGCCCGCACATCTCCGACCCTATTGCCATGTTCCAGCATCCTCCGATGCCGAGGTGGGCGTATCCCGCCGTCGTGGTGTCAATAACATGGAGCGAAGGGTTAGCGGCAGCCAGAGCGGCAAGTATCCCGGATGTGCCGTCGGTGCTTCGGTTGTCCACCACAATGACGTTATAGCTGAAATCAGTCCGCTGCGAAAGGGCAGACATCACGGCGTCGCTGATGGTGAGACGGCGGTTGCGCACGGGGATGATCACCGAGGCCTCTACCGGGAACTCCCCCTGCGAGATATCTGTCTCCTTCACCCGCGAGGGGTCGATATAAGCACCTATGGCTTTGAGATAGGATGTGAACACCTCCTCCATCTCTATCTGCGAGGCTCTGTTGCGTGGATCCACATAGTTGAACTGGGCTTCGCCAGTGCTCTCCTCCGCTGCCGAGGTAACAGTGTAGAGATTCTCGGCCAAGTGAAACGGCCGGCCCCGGCGCGAGAGACGGAGACGCAGGTCATACCAGCCTGCTGCCTTGTAGTCGCCTGTCATTTCTTCGGCAGTCTCCTTGAGCAGCGGGGTAGGGATCAATACCGCGTGCCCGAAGTCGAAGTCGTCGCGCACCGACCCGGGTTGCCAGTCTGTGAGCGGGTGCGCCTCCTCGCCGTCGATATAGTCGCAGTAGACTATCGGTGCCCCTGTATTCCGGGCCACCTGTTCGAGTCGCTGCATGCCCCGGGGGCCAAACTCTATGTGGGCTTTGGTAAGCCTGATGAGAGTAAAGTCTCCGGTGGCCTCGCGGGCTATGTGTCGTATATGTGATGAATCCATTTGATATTATTATTTGTATTGAGTCTGTGTTTGGTGAGTCGGTGGTCAGGAGTGCTCGCGTCGGCGTCGCTGTCTGCGGTCGTTGTCGGGGAGTGTCCCCTCCTCACGGGCCACGCTGTCGAGACCGTCGTCTCCACGTGTGGTGGCTGCCAAGGCGTCCTCATTGTCCGGGGCAATAATGGTCTCGGGATAAACGGTGACACGCCCGGCTGTGTAATGTCCGCTACGTGCCGTGAGAAACTCCATTATGCTCCCCATCAGGCTGTTTTTCGCATCATTTCCCATGATGGTCTCGAAGGGAAATCCGATGACAACGACCCTGTGGGTGGAAAGCTCTGAGGCCACTCCGGCTACGAAGTCGTTCTCGATGTAGCGCAGCACGGGAGTACCTGACCCTGCCGACGACGGAGCAAAACTCTCGGGCGACTCCACGGCATAACAGTCGGCCCCGAGGGTCTGATTGAAGCTGAATTTCAGGCCTGCCTTAAACTGGGCGAATCTGCCGTTCACTTCCTTCACCCCACCTTTCGCGGCAGCCTTTGACTGTCGCCACTCTATGCCGAGAGTGTTGCGGGCGAATCTCCTGTCATCGTTGCGGGTGTCTTGGTCGCTCGCAGGATTATCAAACAGATCTTCGCCGATATAGCTTCCGCTCACAAACAGTGATCCTCCGGCTGCGCAGTATTCGGTGAGTCGCTCCTTGAGGACTGCCCCGAACGGCTTGAAGCGTGTCCCACCCATGCCGGGCACGCGCACCTCCCTCTGTTTGCCAAAGATGAGATCTACCACCGGGGTGTCGGGCGTCCGCTCTACAAATGCCCCGAGGCTCGACGAGATGAACCCGTGGCCTGCGGCGCGGATGGCCTCACCGTGAGTCACCACGAAGTCAAACGTGTTGCCCGCTATGATCTCGGTCTCGTGGGTGGCGCGGCTCGATCCGTGACCCGGAGCGTCGTTGTTGATAAATTCCTTGGACGTGCGAAACTCTGTCTGCTCACCCGTGAAATGTATATCGCGGATATATGGCACTCCATGATCCTCGGCATAGTCGAATCCGGCCACGCCGTCGCGCCACACCTCGGCAGGCCCTGAGATACGGGTGAAGCCGTTGACGATGGTTACCTGTTCACCCCCTGACGGGAGGTCGCAGAAGGCAAGGACCTCCGAGGGAAACGATACGCCACCCTTGTTGGCCGCCACAACCTTATATGAATAGATGCGGCTGTCCGTCGGCTGGATCGAAATGTCGCAGCGGTCTGTCACGGCATATTCGGCAAACGCACCCCGGTCTATCCTCTCATATATTATATAGTAATCCGGCTTGGCTGTTGGCTCGATGGGATCTTCCACAGGCTTCCACGACAGATGGTAGACCCCATTGCGGCCAGTGATGGCAAAGTCGCTCACCGGAAGCGGAGTCACGACATAGGGAGTCCCCTGCTGCTCGTGGAGATAGCGCAGCATCCCCTTATAGATGGCGCGGCTCACGTCGAAGCGAAACTGAGGGTCGAGTCCGAGGCGCATGTCGGCATAATTCTGATGGCTCAGCAGCTCGATGAGCATGGCAGGCACACGTGGCTCCTTGGCCTCATGATACCCCTTGTCGCGCAACTTGCGGAGATTCCACTGCGGGTCGTGGAGGCGACGGATGTCGCTGGCCACCTGATCGGCCACTATTTCGGCATAGCGCCGCGAGGTGGTGCGGCTTTTGCCTGTGCCGAGAGGGTCGCCCGAGGTAGAGATGATAGGCATGGTGCCGATCGTAGTGTAAGGGTCGGAGGTGGTGCCGGCATCGGTGTGAAATGCAAAAGAGAGATCTACCGGAATTCCTAACCCCGGCTCGCCGGGGAGAGTACGCGAGCCACCGGCCAGATAGTTCACCCACTTGCCGCGGCTTTTCAGATCATCCTCATAGTCATTGGTGCCACCCGTGACGGAGTAGACCGAGGCAGGGAAGCCGGCGTTCTGCAGCCAGTAGCGAGCCCCCTCGCACCATCTTGGATAGCCGCTCACCTCGCCATCGTTTCCACGGGCCACATTTCCCATGCCTCCGCCTATGCGGACAGCGTCAGCGGTGACAGTCTTGCCCTCGGCAGAACTGAGATTGCTCAGCTCTACTACAGGACTTGTGCCCTCGGCAAAGGGGAAAGTGCCGAGATACACCCACGTGCCCCCGCCCATAGTCTGATTGACCGCAAACTCCTCCTCGCCGCGCAGCGAGCGGACGGTGTAGCGCGCGTCGGTTGAACTCTCGGGCAGCGATGCATAGCTGACATACACAGCATATTCCCCCGAGCGGGGTATATCGGCGCTCCACACAGCCTTGGATTCCTTGGCAGGGTCGGTGACAGTCTGCACGGAGCGCACCGTGCCTGCTTGAAAAGGATTTTCGGTGCCTCGCAGCACACCTTTGACCGGTGCAAAGCCGCGAGTCCCTTTCAGCTCCTCCCACTTGTGGCGGCCGTTCTTCTCGGTATAGCTTCCGCGGTCACCGTCCCCGTCGGCTATCACCTCCACATCCGTCACATCGCGCTCGCGCGGAGTGAGCACATAGGCTCCGGCATCCTCGAGCATAGGGATGAGGTATGGGATCACGAATCCTTGAGGAAAGAGGTCCTCTACAGTCCCCATGAGGCGCGAACGCTGCCACGACCATCGCCCCTCGTTGTTGTCCCAATAGCGTCCGTGACTCTGCCACAGGGCGATGATGTCACCCTGCAGTCCGTCGGGAGCCTCGGGGGCATCCGTGCGCACCACAAACGGACCCGTCGTGCGCGGGTCTGCCTTGGGCACGACCTTTGTGGTCTTGGCCACCTTCTTCTTGGTGCTCTTCTTGCGGCGCGGGGCTGCCTCGGCTGCGAAGATTGATACAAGAAGCAACAGGAGCAGTATGGTTAAAGGACGTTTCATAATATAATTTCCTCCGGATGTTTCAATCTATAACAATATTAAACCCGGAGTGAGTCGCCATAGATGATTGTAAATCGGCAATGTTAAATATTTTTAGCATCTCCCCCTGCCGACGGCTCAATGCGGCGGCAGGGTGTGGAAAGACACAAAGTTACAGATTCTTTTCCAATACACCTCGGGCGCGATTGTTAAAAAATCTATCAATCCCGTTCGTTGAAATTATTTTATCCTGAATGGATTTTTGCGTAAATTTGCAAAAACTTTTCCGAAATTGTGTAACATGGTGAAAGGCGGGCGGTTGTAACTTTGCCGTCAGATAGAGACTTGAATTATGAAGCATTTCAGATTGATACTTACGGCGATGGTTGCCGTGACATTGAGTGGTTGCTCTCATCATGATGAGGGACATGACACCCATGCCGGGGAAGCTGAGCATCATCATGCCGAGGACGAGATAGTGGTGTCGCCTGACGATGCCGCCCGTTTTGGAATAGAGGTCGAGGCCTTGAAGCGAGCCCCGTTTGCTGAGGTGGTCAAGGTGAGCGGCGAGATACTCCCGTCGGGCACCGGGAGGACCGTCGTGTCCGCCCGCAATTCAGGCATAGTGCGCTTGGCTTCCGGGATAGGCGAGGGGTCGGCCGTCAGGGCCGGACAGACCATCGCCACCGTGGCTGGAGGCAGTGTGGCAGGTGGAGATGCCGTCAGTGCCGCCCGTGTCACTCTCGAGACAGCCGGGCGCGAAGTGCAGAGACTCAAACCTCTGCTTGACGACGGACTCATCACTGTCAAAGAGTATAACGACGCCGTCACGGCCTACGAGATAGCCAAGGCACAGTTCTCGCCCGCAGCCGCTTCAGGCACCGCATCTGCAGTTAAGGATGGGGTGGTGACGCAGCTTTTCGTGTCAGACGGCTCATATGTCGAGGCAGGGGCGGCTGTGGCCGAGATCACCACACCCACACGGCTCACTCTCCGTGCGCTGCTCCCGGCATCGGAGAGCAGATTTCTCCCGATGATCACCGACGCGGTCGTCACGCCTCACGACGGCGAGCCGATCCGCCTCAGCACTCTCGGCGGGCGCATCAGTTCGGCCTCATCGGCTGCGGGAGCTTCCGTGCCGGGATATGTGCCGGTCTATTTCACGTTTGATTCCACCGATCCTTCGCTCGTGCCCGGAAGTGCGGTCGAGGTCTATCTCGCCTCAGCCCCGACGGGCTCCTGCCTCTCGGTGCCCTCAGAGGCTCTGTCGGAGTCGATGGGGCAGACGTTCGTCTATGTCAGGACCGACGAACATGGCTATGAGAAGCGCCCTGTCACGATAGGACGCTCGGACGGAGAGAGAGTTATGGTGACCGACGGTGTGGCCGAGGGCGACTCTGTGGTGACGCGCGGCACGACATTCGTGCGCCTCGCCGAGAAGGCCACTGTGGTGCCTGAGGGACATTCGCACAATCATTAATCGTCATTGCCTCACGATGCTTAACTCGATAATCCGACATTCGCTCGCCAACCGTATGGCGGTGATTGTGATAGCCGGGATACTGCTGATCCTCGGCATGATACTGACACTGCGGACGGAGGTCGACATATTTCCCGACCTCAATGCCCCCACCGTGGTGGTGATGACCGAGGCGCCCGGCATGGCTCCCGAGGAGATAGAGATGTCGGTGACATATCCGGTAGAGACCGCCGTCAACGGCGCCGAGGGTGTGAGGCGCGTGCGCTCGCAGTCTACTCCCGGATTCTCTGTGGTCTGGGTGGAGTTTGACTGGGGAACGGACGTGTGGCATGCGAGGCAGGTAGTGGCCGAAAAACTATCGTCGCTCGATGGTTCGCTTCCCGCCGGCGTCGGAGCCCCGACCCTCGGGCCGCAGTCGTCTATTCTGGGCGAGATAATGATTATCGGTCTCACGGCCGACTCTCTGACCACGGCCGGAGAACTCCGCACCATAGCGGACCGCCGCATGGCTCCGCGCCTGCTATCGATTCCCGGAGTGGCGAGTGTCTCAGTGATCGGCGGTGAGGCTAAGGAGTATCAGATACTGCTGTGTCCGGCCAAGATGCAGCGCAGCGGCGTGAGCCTCGGCGAGGTGCGCGATGCCGTGACCGGCATGAATTCCAATGCGTCCGGAGGTGTGATTTATGAGCACGGCAACGAGTATCTGGTGAAAGGTGAACTCTCCACCTCGGATGTCGCCGAGCTGGCCAACACCATCATTGTGGCTGACTCGACACGGCTCGTGCGCCTGTCTGATGTGGCCGAGGTGCATGTGGGTGGCGAGGAGCCACGCCTTGGAGCCGCCTCAGTGTCGGGTAGGGAAGGGGTGCTGGTCACCGTCACCAAGCAGCCCGGCGCAGGGACCATCACGCTCACGGACCGTATAGAGAAAAGCCTCGACGATCTGCGGCGCACGCTCCCGGCAGATGTGAGCCTGAGGACGGACATATTTCGTCAGTCTGATTTCATAGATCGTTCCATCTCCAATCTGCGCGAGTCGCTTTTTGTCGGGGCGATATTCGTCATCATAGTCCTCTTTTTCTTCCTGATGGACCTGAGGACCACACTCATCTCCCTTGTCGCGCTCCCGCTCTCCATCATTGTCACCCTCATAGCGCTCCACATGATGGGTCTCACCATCAACACGATGAGCCTCGGCGGCATTGCGATAGCCATCGGGTCGCTGGTTGACGACGCCATAGTCGATGTGGAGAACGTGCACAAACGGCTGCGCCGCAACCGCCCGCAGGGCAAGCGCGCACTGATCGACACGATTTTCGACGCCTCGCGCGAGGTCAGGCTCCCGATATTCAATTCATCGCTCATCATCATGGCCTCCTTTCTGCCGCTGTTTTTCCTCAGTGGCATGGAGGGACGCATGCTCCGGCCGCTCGGCATATCATTCATAGTCTCCCTGCTCGCCTCGACAGTCGTGGCGCTTACGGTGACACCGGTGTTGTGTTCATTCCTTCTCGGCAGCGAATCGGCACTCAAATCCGAGGCCAAGGAGCCATGGGTGTCGCGCCATCTCGCCTCAGGATATGCCTCATCGCTCACCCGCGCCCTCGGTCATCCCCGGCCAGTGATCGCAGCCACAGCGCTTCTGTTCTTGGTGTGTTTGGGGCTGTTCTTCACGCTCGGGCGCAGCTTCCTGCCGTCGTTCAACGAGGGGTCGCTGACCATCAATGTCAGCACACTCCCCGGCATCTCGCTCGAGGAGAGTGACCGCGTGGGGCGCGAGGCGGAGAGAATCATTCTCGAGACTCCCGAGATCAGCGTCACCGCCCGCAAGACGGGCCGCGCCGAACTCGACGAACACTCGCTGGGTGTCAACGTCAGCGAGATAGAAGCCCCCTACAAGCTCGGCAAACGTACACGCGCGGAGATGGTGGCCGATCTGCGCCACAGGCTGTCGCACATCCCCGGAGCAAACATTGAGGTGGGCCAGCCGATCTCTCACCGCATCGACGCCATGCTCTCGGGCACAGAGGCCCAGATAGCAATCAAGCTGTTTGGCGACGACCTCGCCACCCTCAACCGCCTCGGGCATAAGATCAAGACTGTGGCTTCTGAGGTGGATGGAGTGGTGGACGTCAACATCGAGCAGCAGATGGAGCGTCCTGAGCTCACAGTCCGTCCCCGCAGGGACATGCTCGCCTATTATGGCGTGACGATGCCTGAGTTTGCCGATTTTATCAAGGTTGCCCTCGCTGGCGAAAAGGTCTCGCAGGTCTATGAGGACGGCCTCCCTTACAACCTCACGCTGCGCATGGAGCCGGGCGCCCGCCGCACCGCCGCGGATATAGCCGCCCTCCCGGTGGATACCCGCCGAGGCAAAGTGCCTCTGAGCGCCCTCGCCGAGGTGGTCTCAGATGCCGGTCCCAACTCCATAAGCCGCGAGAATGTGAACAGGCGCATCGTGATCTCGGCCAACGTCGACGGCCGCGACCTGCGCGGAGCGGTGGACGACATCCGCGCCGGTGTGGGCCGCGAGGTGACCCTGCCGGAGGGATATTACGTGACCTATGGCGGCCAGTTTGAGAGCGAGGAATCGGCTTCACGAACCCTCGCGCTGGTGAGTCTGCTCAGCATCCTCATCATCTTCATGCTCCTTTACGGCCAGTATAAGTCGGTGTCGCGCTCGCTCATCATCATGCTCAACATGCCGCTGGCCCTGATAGGAGGTGTGCTGATATTGCGCTTCACCTCGGGCGAACTCAACATCCCGGCCATCATCGGCTTCATATCGCTGATGGGCATAGCCACTCGCAACGGCATGCTGCTGATGTCGCGCTACGACACACTCAGGCAGAGCGGGATGAGTCTGCGCGACACCATCCTCTCCGGGTCGGCAGACCGACTCAATCCCATCCTGATGACTGCGCTCAGCTCGGCGCTTGCACTGATACCCATAGCCGTCAACGGCCACGAGCCGGGCAATGAAATACAATCTCCCCTCGCTGTGGTGATATTGGGCGGACTGCTCTCATCCACACTCCTCAACATCTACGTCGTTCCGATAATTAATTCACTTGTCTATAGAAAGAAATGACCCTTAAACGCCATCTCTTGTCCCCCCTGTGTGGCCTGCTGGCCTTGGCGTCGTATGCCGGACAGTTTGACGAAGCCCTGACGACCCTCGTGGCCAACAATCTCGCGCCTCGCGCCGAGGCTCTCCGCCTCGAGGCCGAAGCCCTGAATCAGGAGGCCGAAAATATCCTTGCGTCTCCCGAGGCCGAGTTCTCGAGAGTGTGGGGATCAAATGCCGAGGTGGGCAACAAATGGGCCCTCTCCGTGAGTCAGAGTTTTGACTGGCCCGGGGTCTATGCGGCCCGGCGCGAGGCAGCCCGCAACGGACGCACCGCGGCACAATACATCCGCGAGGCTACCCTGCTCGACACCCGTGCCGAGGCCCGGCAGTTGCTCCTCGAGGTGATTCACCTGCGTCAGGTGCTCGATATGCACCGCGAGCTGGCCGCGAGGATCGACTCGATGGTGGTGCTCTATCGCAAGGGGGCCGAGGAGGGGACCGAGACACGGCTCGATTATAACAAGACAGTCCTTGAACGTATCGCCATACACAAGGAACTTCACACTCTCGAGGCTCAGCAGGCCGAGCTCGAGATGCGGCTGCAGGATTTCAACGGAGGCAAAGACCCTTCCGGGATTCTCGCTATGGTGGGCGACGAATATCCCGCCGCTCCGGCGCTTCCCTCAGCGCCCGGCATCGAGGTGGTGAGACAGCGCGATCCGGCTTATGCAGCGGCCAAGGCTCAGTCAGATGCCGCCAAGTCGCTTGCCAAGGTCGAGAATAGATCCAAATGGCCCGGATTCTCCGTAGGCTATGTGCATGAGACAGAGCTTGGCGGGAATTTTGACGGATTTTCAATAGGTATCACCTTCCCCTCCTTCTCGGCAGGCAAGAAGGCGCGGGCCGCACGCCTCGAGGCCGACGCCGCTATGCTGGACGCGGAGATGCAGGTGATCAAGGTGGCTGCCGGCATGAGGGGCGATCTGCGGCGCGCCGCCTACCTGCGTGAGGTGATCGAGGAATATGCTCCCGTGATTCATGACACAGAGAATGTGCGTCTGCTGCGCAAGGCCTACGAGGCCGGACAGATCACCTATCTGACATATATCGAGGAGTCAAACTATTTCATCTCGGCACGCCGCGATTATCTCGACACTCTCTTTGAGTATCACTCTCTCCTCGCGAGCCTTGCCAGATATGATTGATAGCCGTTTTTGGTGAGAATCAACATTATTTTGGCCTTTTGATGTATTTTGTTTAACTTTGTAGCGGTTTATTGGACCTATTGTGTCCGATAGGCCGCAAATCGCGTATCAAAGCTAATTATCACATTACCGCATATTCAGCTTAGCATGGTAGTATTTTTCAAGAAAGGTGCCAATACGGTGTATGCCGTGGAGACATCCCGGAAATTCACTCCGCAGGAAGCGGAGAGGCTCACATGGCTCTTTGACGGCGCACAGCCCTTGGCGTCTACTTCAGTGAAAGGATCGTTCATCGGTCCACGCAAGGAGATGATCACCCCGTGGAGTACCAATGCCGTAGAGATCACCCAGAATATGGGCCTCGAGGGGATAACCCGCATAGAGGAGTTCACGAGAGTGCCCGCAGGCACAGAGCCCGTGTTTGACAAGATGCTCTCGCGTCTCTACCCTGACGGCCTCAACTCCAAGGTGTTCACCACCTCCAACACTGCCGCTCCGATCGAATACATCTCGGATATCACCGAGTATAACAAGCGCGAGGGCCTCGCCCTCTCGGCCGAGGAGGAGGACTATCTCCGCTCCCTCTCCGAGCGCCTCGGCCGTCCCCTCACCGACAGTGAGGTGTTCGGATTCTCGCAGGTCAACTCCGAGCACTGCCGTCACAAGATTTTCAACGGGTCTTTCGTGATAGACGGCGAGGAGAAGCCCATGTCGCTCTTCAAGCTCATCAAGAAGACCTCGCAGGTCAATCCCGGCACCCTCGTGAGTGCCTATAAGGATAATGTGGCCTTTGTCGAGGGTCCCGTGGTGGAGCAGTTCTATCCCACACATCCCGAGCGCCCCGACTACTTCGAGGTGCGTCCTCTCCCCACAGTGCTTTCGCTCAAGGCCGAGACACACAACTTCCCCACGACGGTCGAGCCCTTCAACGGCGCAGCCACAGGCAGCGGAGGCGAGATCCGCGACCGTCTCGGGGGTGGACGTGCATCGCTCCCCCTCGCCGGTACGGCTGTCTATATGACCTCCTATCCCCGTCTGGCCGAGCATCCGTGGGAGCTGATGATGAATCCCCGCGTATGGCTCTATCAGACTCCCGCCGAGATCCTCATCAAAGCATCAAACGGAGCCTCAGACTTCGGCAACAAGTTTGGGCAGCCCCTCATCTGCGGCTCGCTCCTCACATTCGAGCATGACGAGAATGGCAAGATGTATGCCTATGACAAGGTGATCATGCTGGCCGGTGGCGTGGGCTATG
>CAZAWC010000037.1:0-20733 GCA_964488595.1 uncultured Staphylococcus sp.
GGGCAGTTTCTTGACGCACTGGTGTTGGCTCAGTGTACAATCTTGTCAGTTGCTCCAACGCATAAGGTGATAAGGGAAATTGCAGCCGAAATCAGAGAGAAAATAATCGCAAATACAACTCTTATCAAAGAAAGTAATGACTGACCAGCTCCAAAAGAAAGTAGACTTTGCTATCAAGTTGCTCCAATCTATCCCTGCGGATAGTGGAGAGATTGAGGTAAGTTATTCCGGCGGTAAGGACAGTGACGTTATCCTCGAACTTGCGAAGATGGCGGGCATA
The DNA here is from genome assembly GCA_964488595.1 of uncultured Staphylococcus sp. Lineage (GTDB taxonomy): Bacteria > Bacteroidota > Bacteroidia > Bacteroidales > Muribaculaceae > Duncaniella. Next base: position 281 of record CAZAWC010000037.1, read on the forward strand.
CCCTATCGGGCAATCTATAAGAACACGACTATTGACCCGCCGGGAACAATTAAGCACTGCAAGGACAAGGGTGTTGAGGTATTTGCTCCGAAAATGCGTTTCTTTGAGTTGGTGGAGAAGAAAGGCGTACCCACAATGAGAGCGCGTTTCTGCTGTGAGGTGCTTAAAGAGTACAAGGTGTTGGATAGCGCCATACAAGGTATTCGCAGGAGCGAGTCAACAAAAAGAGCCAAACGATACCACGAACCCGAAATTTGCAGAACTTATCCCAAGAAAGAAAAGGCGCGTATTTATTTGCCAATCCTTGAATGGACTAATGAGGACGTTGCTGAATTTATCGCCGAGCGAGGTATTAAGTGCCATCCACTTTACTATGACGAGCAAGGGGACTTCCACGTTGAGCGTAGATTGGGTTGCATCGGTTGTCCGCTACAAAGTGATAGAGGAAAAGCCGACTATCTTAAATACCCTAAAATGCTGAAACAACTTATTAAGTCCGGACAGACTTACTTAGTTACACACCCCCATGTGAGGGCAGTTGAGAAATTCGGTAATGCCTACAATATGGTACTGCAAGATATATTCTTTGACTCTTACGAGAGTTACTACAACGCTATAACCGGCGGTCTGTTCCCCGAAACCGCGATAGACGCGAAAGCATTTTTAGAGGACTATTTTAAGATTGATTTGACGATATGACAAAGGACGCTGACAAGGTGTTTGCCCTCTCCAAAAGTGAAAGGCAGATATACGCAAACGAAATGACCTTAAGTAAGATAAATCGGGATGCGTGGAATATGTTTCTTATACGCTCAAACATTGATACCGAGATAACGTCTTTGGTAAGAGATGCGTATAACTACGGATTCAACTTTGTACTGACTTGTGCGAGTGATTGCTTGCCGAGGGAACAATACGACAAGTTAATACGCCATATTGTCAAGATGCAGAATAAACTTAACCACGATACTGAGATATGACCCAAGAGATAAAGATTGGCGACCGAGTGATGTGTACCGATGACGGAAACCTCGGCGTAGTGACTTTCGTAGACATTGATGAGGGCAAAGGCATAAACAATGGCTATGAGGTCAAGTTTGACAACGGAGACGAGGAATGGATTAGTGCTGATATGATTGTGCTATCCGATGAACCTCCGTATGATAAGCGCAAAGACTTCCTGCAAAAGTTAGGTGCGCTACTGAAAGAATATGATGCGGAGATTGAGACTTATGGATGTGAAACGGGAGGAGTATGTTTGAAAGTTGGAGATAGCTGTATATATTGCAGATTGGATGAATATTCTCCTTTCTATAGCATTACCTCCGACAACATAATGAACTTTGAAAAGAAATAACTATGTCCTCCATCCGCGAGACAAAGAAACGCCTGAAAAGGGAGATAGCAGAGCTGTGGGAGGATTTTGACTATTGTGATAGATTACAACCTACAACTACTGGTAAAGTTTGCATTTGTGGGGCGATACGCGGACGCATAAGACTACTTGAACAAGAATTGCAAACACTAAATAGGAAGAAATATGACGGTAAAAGAACTGATTGAGGCACTTAGCCAATATCCCGAAGATGCGGAGATTGTCAACATCGAAGTTGACGATTGGGTGGGCTTTCTCGAACAGAATATGTGGTGTGCAAAAGTCGAAAGACTTTATGCTAAAGAAAGCCGTGACGCTAATATGATAATTGTAAATCCCGAATAATATGCTAACCAAAGAAGAAATAAGGAAGATAGCCCGACGCTTTTCTGAGGAAACCTCTAACGGCGATGCGCTTGACCCGCACATTGACTTCGCAGCTCAGTATGCGGAAGAGGTTATAGGGTGGCTCGCAGAACACTATTGCCTTGTGGAGAAAAGCGAAGTAACCGATTGGGTTAACGCTCTGGAATTCGCTATACCCGATATTCGTTCCGCTATGATGATGAAAATTGGAGCAAAGAGACTTTTCGGCAAAGAAATGTTTGAGGAATGACAAAAGATGAAGCGATAAGAGCCGTTGCGACCGCCTTTGATTTGACTATAGTTGAGGTTAAAAAGACGGTGGATGAGGTTAAAAGGACGGTGGATAATCTTAATGCCTCAATGACAATAGCAAATAATCTTTTTGACAGGATTAAAGCAATGGGGAAACTCTCAAAGGCATTTCAGCAGCGCAAATCTTTTGTCAGCCCCTACGCCAAGTTTGATAAGTACCATAAAAAGAAAAGGAAATGAAAGCAAAAGAAATTCTGAGATTTATCGGTAATGGGCTACTCCTTAGCATTGCGTTTACCATATTTTTATGCTTAGTAATTGCCCTCGGCATTGGTGCAGTGGTATTACTTGGACTTTTAGGTAAATGGATAGGAATAGGCGAGTATGTTTTTGCCTATGCAGTCTTTTTCATAGCCTTTTGGAAAGCGTGGGATGCCCTTGCTTGGGTAGTCGGCAAGATAGCCGAAATAGAGGAATGGAAGAAAGAGAAACAATATTTTGAAAGTAAAAAGTTATGAACAACATCCTTTTAATCATCATCGCCGTGCTTTTGGGAGTGCGGATATTCCTGCAAGTTAGGCAGGGGAAGCGAGCGTTTGAAAGCCATTACTGCGCTCCGAGCGAGGTGGAGAATATAGTGAGAGTTGCAAAAGATAGCGACACTGAGAATGACATAAATTATCATTTATGGTGGGCATCAAACAACGGCTATGAGCTTGTTTCGACCGAAAGAGCATCTGACGCTTGCTATCTCTTTTTCACCCGGAAGAAGATTAAGAATTTTTATGAGGAATGAAAAAACACGGAAGATATGACTTACTTACGCCTGAAGAATTGTTGGCTGATTGCGAAGTAGACGGCTGCTCGGCTGACTACATTAACACGCAGTTTCAACGACATCGGGCGAAACACAAAAACGACAAACGACATAAAGAAAAGATTGAAACGTATCACCGTAAAAAGAAGGGCAGACAATAGTAACCAACACGCTCCAATCCAAAACTAAGATAAACAAATATGTTGGAACTACGCGATTATCAAGACCAAATATCCACTCAAGCAGCGCAGTTGCTTGAACAATATAAAATATGCTATATGGCGATGGAATGTCGCACTGGCAAGACTCTGACCGCATTAGCAGCAGCCTTAAAGTATGGTGCGAAATCCGTGCTTGTCGTTTCCAAGCTCAAAGCATTGCCAAGTATCTACAAAGATTACAACCTTATGCGTCCTACGTTTACGATGGATGCCATCAACTATGAATCCGCACAGAAATGCCTCGGCAACCATTATGACCTCGTTATTCTTGATGAGGCGCATAGTCTCGGCGCATTTCCGAAGCCGAGTCAACGCACCAAGATGGTAAAGACACTTTGCAAAGGGTTGCCAATCATCTACCTTTCCGGAACACCGACACCTGAATCATTTTCTCAGTTGTATCATCAATTCTGGGTAAGTTCCTTTTCTCCTTTCAATCTATTTAGCACTTTCTATAAATGGGCAAAGGTGTATGTTGAACCGGGATTAAAGAAAGTTGGGGGGCATATCCTGAATGATTATAGCAACGCTCGAAAAGACAAGATTGATGAAGTGGCAAAGAAATTCTTCATTGACTATTCTCAAGAGGAAGCCGGATTTGACGCAAAGATTGTGGAAAACACTTTGATAGTGCCGATGTCTAAATGGACTGAGGGTGCGTTAACAAGACTCAAGAAGAATAAGATTCTTTCTTGGGATGATGTCAATATCTTAGGCGATACTCCTGCCAAATTGATGTCAAAAATGCACCAGTTGTCATCCGGTAGCGTGATTGATGAAGTAGGAACACATATCATCACTGACTATTCAAAGGCAAAATATATCAGGGATTACTTTGCAGGTAAGAAGATTGCCATTTTCTATGTCTATAAGACTGAATTAGACCTTTTGAAAAAGGCTTTTCCGCTTTGGACTGATGTTCCTGAAATCTTTCAGCAGCACAGAGGTAACGATATGGTCTATTTGGGTCAAGTACGAAGCGCGAGGGAGGGTGTTCGCCTTGACACCGCAGATGCCCTTATCTTTTACAATCTTGAATATTCCTATCTTTCATACGAACAGGGCAAGAATCGTCTTTCATCAAAAGAAAGGACTGTACCAGCACAGGTGTATTTTATTTGTTCTGATTGCGGAATTGAGCAGGATATTCTTGAGGCAGTTCATAGCAAGCAGGATTTCACATCAGCATATTACAAGACTAAACATGGAAGATTTTGATTTTTAATTGTATGAGAAGTTTATCGTTGTCTCCACTTGAATCTCAAATCCAAAAAAGAATAATTGATAGATATAAGAAACAAGGCTATATCGTAGTGAAATTAAGCCTCACAAATCTCAATGGCTTCCCAGACCTTATGCTTCTAAAGAATGGTAAAGCAACATTTGTGGAAGTGAAGCGACCGGGGCAGAAACCTCGCCCATTGCAGGAGTATCGGCTCCAAGAGCTGCGAGATGCAGGATTTGATGCTTTAGTACTTACGGAATAATCTTACTCGATTTTAAGGCCGGACTGTCCCAGTGTTAAAAGCCCGATAGAGTCCTCTACCGGGCATATTAGCTACTTAGGTATTCTATTATTCAATTTCTATATAGACACGATACCAATCATATTCGCGGTCAAAAGCATCATTAAATCTTATGACTTGATTTGTCTTTTCATCGCATACCGGCTCAATAGTATACTTGGCAACGTCGGCATCAATTCTTTCATCGCCGCAGATGAATGTTACTGTTTCCGTTGATTTGGGATTAAGGCTCTTTGTACCAAATAGCGAAAGATTCTCATCGGTGAGGTTAAATGATATGGTATCAGCCTCCCCATCTTTAATCTGGTCAAAGAAATCTTGGCAAAGAGGTATTGTGAGGTGTTTTCCATCGCGCTTGATTGGTGGCACATCAACACACTCCGGCAGATTGTCAGGCGTAATTTCAGGTATGTCAAAGATACCGAGCTTACCCTTTATATTACGAATGGGTTCTTTGAACAGCTTCACATCACGCATGACCCATTTATATTCCGCACCGGGTCCTTCTTGTGCCCAGATAGAATAATTTTCTTCTTCGCACCGCTCGATGGTCGCCACGCCGATGATGGCAGATGTCGGCATATCCTTGATTCGGCCTATCATTCCCATCGTTTGCGCGTTTTCTATTGGGTTTGCCCATACCAGAGGCATAGTTTCTTCGTCGATGTTATGACGTTTAGCACCCACATGAATAAGTACTGTTAAAGGGGTAGTCTTTAATGCCCATTTGCGGTTTTCTACATCCTTGATTCCGGCGCATATCAGTGACCCCCACGGCTGCTGTATCGAAAATGCTTTCATTTCTTTTATTATGAGTTTTTTAGAGGTTTTTCTTCTACGACATTTATGTGAACTCTGGTAACTGCCACTTTGACTAAAGCCCCACATTTAGGACATTCTAAAGTTTCCACAAGGGGAGATTTGTCAAAGAGGTCTCGTACGCCAACACCAAGGGCTGAAGCAATTTGCTCAAGTCGTTTAAGTGGTGGGTTCCCCTTCCCGCTTATAATTAGGCTCATCCCGGTGGGTGTTAGTCCTACTTTTTCGGCGAGGTCTTTGCTGGTCATTCCTTTTTCTTGAAGGATTGCTTTAATTCTCATTTAAACGATTGTTTGATTTGTTTTGTATTGCAAAGTTACTAATATTTTGATAATACGCCAAAAATTTAACTCTCAATTTAATATTTAACAAAAATTAATACTGAATAATTTGCGTATAATTTAAATGATACTTAAATTTGCAATGTGAAATTTAACCACTACTTAAACCTCTAATAAATAAAGAGTATGAGCAACGAAAGAAAATCAACCCTCTCAGGCATCATGAATCAAGCATGGATGTTAGTAAAGCGTAACGGCTTCTCAATGGGTGAAGCTCTCAAAATAGCATGGCGTAATTTTAAGTTGAAAATGGCCATGCAGGGTAGAATCGTTAAGTTCTACTTTCAGAAGGTAGATGGCTCTCTTCGCGAGGCATACGGCACACTTAAAGAAAGCCTCTTGCCGACTACGCAGGGCTCAGGTCGCAAGGCAAACGATACTTTGCAGACCTACTTTGATACTGAGAAGCAAGAATGGCGTTGCTTCAAGAAAGCTAATCTGATGCGTATTGCTAACGCATAAATCTATAAGCTGGCTATGCACCGGCGTGATTATAATAACCTTACAAATGACAAAGAGAAATGAAGCCTATTATATTCAGATGGACGCAGACGAGCAATAGGAGTTTCGCTTATTTATTAGATTCAGATGCGGATTTTAAGAAGCGTGTCGAACAATCCCTGAAAAGCCTTGAGGATTATCTTGAAGTGCTTGCCGATAAGCAGGAATGGGAAGAAATTACACGCATCATCCCCTATGACCAACTTGTAAAGAATGGCATCCTTATCAATGATGCAGGAAATAAAGACCGGATGTTTCTTTTCGTTACGTTGGGTAATAGAACAGCGGAATCTATTCTTGAGGGTCTTTATTCTGAACATTACACCCATATAGTCTATCTGGACTTGATGGATTCAATAAAATGCTAAGTATGAAAGAAACCATATCTAAAGCAGCCATACTCGCTGATGGCAGAAGCCACCGATGTGTAAAATGCCCATTTCACCCTTGCTGCCTGACAATGGCTATAGTATGTGGCGATTCATTTAAAGAGGGTTTTCGTAAAGGCTATGAATTAAAAAGGAAACAACGAAAAAAGAATATATGATATGGCACGTCTAAATATTGACCGACAAAAAAAGTTAGAGCCGGAACGAATGTGTTATGCAATAGAGAAAATTACGGCTCTTGGTTATACCATAACAGGTAAGGACAACGCGTCTTTCAGATTTGTTCACAATGGTAAAACAGTAACTTTCTATCCTTACAGTGGATGGGCAACCGGCGCAAGCATCAAGGACGGTAGAGGCCTGAAGCATCTACTATCCCAACTAAATACTAACAAGTAAAATTATTAAAGCAATGAAACTGAAACAAGAAGATTTAAATCCGGATGGTCTCGGCGTAGACCATTCAAAGCCAAACGTGGGCGCGGAATCATTCACCGCCCTTAAGGATGAAATCGCAGTGCTGGTCGAGGAGAATAAAAACCTTGCAGCTCAGTTAAGCCAAACCAAAAACGACCGCGATACTTATAGAAAAATGTGGTTTGAGCTGGATGACAAGTACAGACGTCTCTTAACAATAACAAAGGAAACGGTTAAATTAGCCGGACTGGCTTAAGAGTTATCCCCGCTGGCGTTAGCCGTCTGAGTTTGCAGATGGCTAACGTATTATCCCAATAATATACTATTCCCTTATAGTAAAATGGAAACTAAAGAAAGTATCTTAAATAAGATAAGTGAGTTGATGCAGTCTGTATGTGATTCCACTCGGCAGATTGTTGTTATCAGGCTTAAAGCTATGAAAGCATTAAAGTGGCTGTCCAAGCAAGATATGGAACTTGAACTTGCTGCAAGCGAGATAGAAGAAGCAATCGAATCATTATCGCGTACGGAAGTTGCCATGGGTAATGCCCATCATAATCTGCTGGTATCCCAAGCCACGTTGCAGGCAAGGGCGGAAGAAAATGATTGCGCCGAAACCTGATGAATATTGTAGAATAGTGGAAAATATTTAGTAATTTTGCACTGTCTGCCAAAGCTGGGAAGCCCACGGCTGACCGCGATAAGTCTTCATACGCTTATTGTGTTATTGATTACAGCGACTCCGGAGGAATCCGGGGTCGCAATTTTATCATACAATGTCGGCTATTGGTGATAGGTAATTCAAATCATAGTAATTAGTTCATGTTTGATGATGCCACCTATAAAATCAATAAAGGTGATGTGAGATGCGATTATACTATATGCTTATTGTATATTAATAATGTGGTGAGATGGGTTAAACTATCTACTATGTTAATTGATGTTAAATATAACCATAAAGTAGAAAAATCTTGACAAAGTATTTGGTAAATTAAACTATACGGTTTAACTTTGCATCGTAATCAATAACATAATTATTCACCCTTTTAATTCTACAGGTTATGAAGACTCTTAATGAACAAGTGAACGAAATCAAGGTAGCAAAAACAAGCATGGCATCTAAGAAAGCTGCCCTTGCAAAGTTAGGCATCACGCCTTATGAGATTAGCATCATTCTCTCAGGTGTAGAGGGCGAGGTTAGAGGCCGCTTTACTTTTGGCGTAGAGATAGAGTGCTTTGTTAATCATGGCTCAATCAGAGCCGCCGCAGAGCGCACTGGCATGGAGTATGAGTATGAGGGCTACAATCATCGCGATGGTCATTCTTACTTCAAGTTTACTACCGATGGTTCATTAGGCGGTATGGCTGACCCCATAGAATGTGTTTCACCGGTATTAGCGGGCAATGACGGCAAAAAGATGCTTAAAAATGCTTGCAAGACTCTCAATGCAGCAAATGCAAAGGTTAATTCAACTTGCGGGCTTCATGTTCACATCGGCGCAGCAAAACTGACAAATAAGCAGTATTGCAACGTATTTGTCAACTATATGTATCTTGAGTCACTCATTGATACTTTCATGGCATCTTCGCGCCGAAATAACGAATATGCACGTGGTATAATTGACCATAGCTATACTATTGAGCGTGCCACGTCTATAAGTGAGATGCAAAACGCTCTTCATTGCAGCCGCTATCACAAAATCAATCCTATGAGTTATGACCGCCACAAGACGATAGAATTTCGCCAGCACGCCGGTACGACTAATTATGATAAAATCATCAACTGGGTTAGCTTTTGCGGCAAGCTCGTCATTTGGTCTAAGAATCACCGCCTGACTGCCCCGGTTACAAGCATCGAGGATATACCCTTTCTTAACGCCGAAGAGAAGTCATTCTTAACGGCACGCGCGAATCACTTTGCGAGTATTTAAGCCTTCAACCAATATCAGGGGTTGAAATACACCCCTGATATAAATTAACTAAATTCAAAAAAACGACTATATAAAGAATACGATTATGTGTGTCATCATAGTAAAACCGGCAGGTGTAAAAATGCCTCAGAACGACATTATCAAAGCAGCTTACTATACGAATCCTCACGGATGCGGTTTTGTGTCGCCGTCGGCCTTTTATAAAGGGCTGAGTTTTGATAGCTTTAAAAGAAACTTAAAAAAGGTGTCAGATGATGAGCCTTGCATTATACATTTTCGTCTTGCTACGCATGGCTCAATTAAGCGGGCAAATTGTCACCCCTTTAATCGTGACGATGTATGGTTTGCCCACAACGGAATCCTTAATTTGAAACCTCAAGGCGATATGACCGACAGCGAGACAGCTTTTCAGAATATTATATACCCGGTGATTGAAAAATATGGCTATGGGTCTTTTCAGATGGATAGCATTGTTGCAAGCATTATAGGTTATTCAAAATTCGCCTTTCTTCAGGGTGATAAGCTGAAACTATATGGCGACTTCATTAAATACGATGATGGATGCTATTATTCAAATACGCGCTTTATGCCTTATGTAGGATGGGGGCGAGGTATTCGTCACAGGTCTTACGCGATAGGTTATTGATTACATAGAGACATAGGGTTATAACCTATGCTTCATCCTGATTTGGGTGAAATTACGACTACCTTTTAAAGGTAGCAATTAAGCGAGGTGACATTAAAGTTGCTTCGCTTTTTGTATATGTAATTTGCAGTATGCTGACCATTTACGACATTTCAAATAATATACGATTTCAGACCCCGATTAATAAAGGCTCTAAACGCGTCGCCGAGCTAATGGGTGATGATTATATCTTGCTAAAATTTAGTGTTAGTAAACCAATTTACTTTCAGTTGGGAGATTGGTGCGTTGTACCGGGCTTCGGTCGGTTTGAATTGGTTGAGCTATATAATCCTACTTATAACAAGTCAACAGGCGGTTATGACTATGAATTAGAGCTTGAATCGTATTATTGTAAATGGCGCAATAAGATTTTCAAGTATACACCTGAGACCGGCGGTCGAGAGGCATCATGGAGTTTAACCGCTACTCTTGATGTTCATTTAGGTATATTCGTGCGTAATTTGAAAGCTCTGGGATACTTGTTCAATGAGCTTGAGTTCACGTTTTCAATAGACGATACCGTAACACAATCCGCCAAACTACTGACGTATAATAATACTGACATGATTTCCGCGCTAAATATGATGGCAGAGGCGTGGGAGTGTGAATGGTGGATTGAAGATAATATAATCTACTTCGGCCGGTGTGAGGCAGGAGAGCCGATTGATTTTGAGCAAGGAGTGAATGTTTTCGACATTTCAAGCTCGGGGAATAAGAATGTTTATGCAACGCGTATATATGCTTTCGGCTCTACTCGTAACATTCCGGCAAACTATCGTCCAGTTGACGAATCAATCGTGGTTAACGGAATCGTTCAGAGACGTTTGATGTTGCCAGCCGGAACACCCTACATTGATGCGTATCCCGATATGCCGGTTGAGGCAGCAGTAGAGCAAGTAGTCATATTTGATGATATATATCCTCGCACTGATGGTAACATTGACTCTGTAAGTTCTTATACTGATACAGTAACCAATGAAGATGGTACAACTAACACTGAAACTTTCTATCGCTTTAAGGATGAAAGCATAATTTTCTCGCAAGATTACATACTTGAGAACGAAGAATTGCATATTATCTTCCAGTCTGGCAAATTGAACGGAATGGATTTCGGTGTCGTATTCAATCCGCTTGGTGTGCCAGAAAAGTTGTCTGGCGGGTCTTGGAATCCAGATGCACAACTATGGGAGATTGTGGCAAATGAAAATTATGGAAGAAAGCTCCCCGATACTGTGCTTAAGCCGGAGGAGGGTGATAGATATGTGCTATATGGCTGGGACGCAACCAAAATAGCTTCACTTGGACTGATTGAAAAGGCAGAAGAAGAGCTCCTGAAACGCGCTGAGGAATACATAGATAAGACTAAGATTGACCCCAATAGTTATCCTTGTACGATGATGTCCGACTGGATGAAGGAGCAGGGTATAACGCCTACCGGTTACTATTTGCCTTTCGGCTTGGGAAAACGAGTCAACCTCATTAGCGATGCCTATTTTGTAGAAGGAAGTAGGCAATCTCGAATTATAGGTTATGAGTGCCCTCTTGACTATCCCTATGACTCTCCGGTCTTCACGGTGGGAGAGACCGCATCAACCTCTCGACTGGAGGCGTTGGAAGAAAGCGTTGATTCCTTAACCCTGAAAGGTAAGACTTTCTTGGGGGGAGGGAATGGAGGTGCCTCAATATACCTTATATCTACAGATAGCACAGCTGCGGCCACAAATCGAAATGCCTTTTCCGCATTAAGGTCTTTAAAGGAATTTCTCAATAAAAAGGCCGATGACCGTACCAAAGGGATGCTCGCTTCTGACGTAGGGTTTGAAGTAGGGGATTTTCTCGCGGGCATATCCGGCGCTCAGATAGCAATAGACAAAGAGTCCGGTCGCACAAGGGCAGAACTTGATGAATTATATGTACGCGTTAAGGCTTATTTTGAAAGTCTTACTGTTGTGGAAAGGGAGGCTCTGACAGGAGAGCAGCAGGTAACACCCGGCGGTGGTATCAAATGTACATTCGTAGTAGCTGTGGATGCCAAAGGTAAAGTGCTGATGGATATTAATTCTTCATCGGTATTCGCCTACAGGTGCTTCTTCCTATCAGAACAAGCCGGAGAAAAGCGGGAGACTTTCATTAAGGCTGGAGACCAAGTAATCAGCGAAGATTTCACTCTTTCCGTCGGCACGCAGGAGCAGGTTAGCAATCGACGCTGGTGGAGGCTCGTTACAGATGTAAAGCAAGATGCCGTGACTGATGATGTCGGAAACCATTATGGTTACATTGAGGTTAGCAAAGCAGATTGTGAGGTTAACTCCGATATTCCACAGGCCGGTGATGAAATCATTCACTTTGGAAATAGAATTGATGCGACCCGCCAGTCTGCCATCGTGATAAGTACGGTTGCAACTGATGCGCCATCTATGAAGTTACTCACCGGGATTGGCTCTGGTACAACTAATGCGGAACATTACTCTGTTGAGGGTCGTGATATAATTAGTTATGGCTATGACCACGCTAAAGGACGTGCTTATATGGTATGTTATGGCGATTTTTATTATGGTGCGCGTGACGGAAATAGTTGGATAAAATATGACTCTGCAAGCGATAATCTCGAAATAAAGGCTAAGATACATGCGCTATCTACTATCAATGATACACCTATAAAAGAATATCTTCTTTCATTAATCCCCGAGCCGGAGGAAAGTTATGTAGAAAAAGCACTGAAGCAATCTTCAGTTCTTGATGGTGGATTATTTCTTACATCCTATATCTCTTTAGGTTCTACCGATAATCTCGGCATCCGCACCGAGAAAGCCGGAATGAATGGTATTTATCTAAATGAAAAGTCACCGTTTATTTGGGGTGGAAGTGGTATGGTTGACCGCTTCTATAATAGTGATGGCAAGCCTTGGGACACAGATAAAATCCCTGTTGATTATGCTAAAGCGCTTATACGTATGGATGGCTCGGCTTATTTTGCCGGTGGGAATGTAGGATTTGAGGCCGATGGCAGCGGTTGGTTTGGCGATAAGTCAACCGGAAACGTCATTACTTTCGAGAATGGCTCGATGATTTTTGGTTCCGGTATTAAAGTAGACCTGATTTCCGGGGAGGCGGGGCTTAAGGAGACGCTGGAAAGCCTGCTGAATTTCAATGCGGGGCTTGGGTATTTCCTGAGGCCGTGTGATGTGAACGGCAAGGAGCTTTCGTGGGCGGAGGCTGTGCAGAGCGACGGTAAGGGCGGCAAGATGTGCAAAAGTGTGAAAGCCGTGGTGGACTTTTGGAGTGAGGGGGCGGTGTCGGCACTCGGTAAGGGCAATGGGGGCGATGGCAGCGGAAGCGGAGTCTCCTATGGGCGGCTTGATGCGTGGGACGCTTATACTGAGGACAGAGCGGGGGACGTGCTTTCGGCTGCGCTTGGCTATGACTTGTATATGCGCCTGACCGACGTGGCGGGGAAGTGCCTGACGGAGGCTTCGCTTGCGAATTACTACACCAAGACTGAGGCAGACAGCCGATATGCGGCGGCGGGAAATTATCTTTTAGCTTCGGATTATACGGCTGCTGATGTATTGGCGAAGATTAAGGGAGTGGACGGCGCGGGAAGCGGGCTTGACGCGGACACGCTGGACGGAGTACATGCCAGCGGCTTGTTTACAAACTTCAGTAATAACGCTTCCGACCAAGTGTCAATCACCATAGGTGGCACTAACAGGACGCTAATTCCTAATACGGTGGGGAATTACCATTGCCTGACATTCGGAAAAGCGGATAATGGGGGCAAGCCTGTTTACTTGCTCATTGCCGATGTGACAACATGGTATAATACTACAAGCGGGGATGGTGGCCAAACCGCCGGAATAGTAGGTTACATGTACGGAGTAAGAAGCGGAAATATGGCGGGAACGGGTGCGCAAAAGATTGTCGCTAAGGTGTCATATAATCGTTCTTATCATAAGGAAGAGACAGATGATGATACGTGGGTAGCTCCTCGAATCGTATCTTATCAGGGACGCTATTATATAGCGCTGTTCATGAAAGGGTCGGGTAGAAGTCATTATTTCATAGGCGACCGTGGCGGATTGCTTGCATCGTATATCTCGCTTGATTGCGACGCCAACGGTGCGGTATCGGGACTATCGGTAGTATATGATGCCAATGGAATGAGTCATAAGGGAACTGCATCCTCGGCAAGCAAACTTGCTTCGGCGCAGAAGATATGGGGCCAGGATTTTGACGGAAGCGCACCGGTGAGCGGTGATATGACCGGAGTGGGGAGTATAACGGCGAGCGGAAGAAATACAGTAAAAGGTAGCTTTATGCCTAAAGCTGATACCTGGGCGTCTGATTATGGGCATTTTAGAGCACAGTCGGCAGCAACATCTAAGCCATATTGTTTAGGGTTTGGAGTCTCAGATGATGGGTATGGATTAATTCAATCGTCTCATCTTACTGTTGGGCAACGGCCATTATTAATTAATCCAAAAGGGGGAAATGTAGGAATAGGCACAACCTCCCCCGCTTATTTGCTCGATGTGAATGGTGACGCTCGTATATCGGGTGCTTTCCGTGTCATTACTGAGGATGCTACGCTGGCTATGTATTCGGCGGTAAATCCGAGTTCGCAGTCAGCATGGGGCGCGGAGACTCTTGCAATACAGAGCGGCTTTGATGCGCAAGACCCGACGACGAGCACGCTTATAAATACGTGGCCGTCGCGCACGGTAATAGCCTTGCAGCCTCGCGGCGGCAGGGTGGCTATCGGTAAGCTCGCGGCAGACTATCTGCTTGACGTGAACGGCACTGCGCGGGTGACGGCGCTGAGAATAGGAAACGGTGAGCTGACGTATGATGCGGTGAATGATGCGTTTCACTTCTCGAAACCGCTGTATAGTGACGGAGGGATTACAGCGCTGGGCGCGGGTAGTGGAAGTGGCGGCTCGGGCGGCGGTGGAGTAAGTCAGCTCTCGATGCTTGATGATGTGCTGCTGACGAATCCCGCGGCAGGGCAGGCCCTGGTGTGGGACGGTGAGAAGTGGGTGAATCAGAATGTGGGTGGTGTAGACCAATCGGCCCTCACCGGGTATGTCACCACCAACACTGCTCAGTCAATCACGGCGGCAAAGACTTTCACGGCCAAGGTCACTACGAGTACGGGATTCTTATACGGAGAGGATAACAGCTATAAGAATCATGCGATACACGTGGGGCATCCGTCGAACAATCATCAGGATTTTTATGAGTATGGCGCGGTGTGGAACTTCTACAAGAGCGTGAGCAATACTGATACTCTTGTTGCGAAGATAACCGAAGCAGGAATCACGGCTGCATCATTCATAAAACAGGGCGGTACGGCGGCGCAGTTCTTAAAGGCTGATGGAAGCGTGGATGCCAATAAATACCTTGCACCTACGCTAATTGCGGACAACTCGGATATTGATGCTATTACGAGCTGGGGCTTGTATTACACGCCGTCGGATAGCCAAACTCAGACGATGGCTAACCGTCCGTTTGATAATTGCTTTATGATGCTGACAGGCACATGCTATAACGACAGCAAGGGAGATATTCGCAGGCCGAGGCTTGCGCTGAACGGCTATGGCGTGATGAAGGTGTTTAACGACAGAGGTACGAACGGAAACGGAGGAACGTGGTATGATGTATTGACTTCCAATAACTTCTCAACGGTGCTCGATGCTTCTTACGTCAATAAAAGCGGTGATATGATGAGCGGAAGTCTGACCTTGCCTCGCATTAACATCGTAGGGTCAGCTTCTTCCGACGCTTATATTACGGCAAACGGGTCTGACAATATATACCTGAATGTGGGCAGTCGCATCCCGCTTGTGATAAACAACGCGGAAGGTTCTGTGAGACCGGGGAATGACTATAACAACATTTTTTACCTTGGCAATGCAAGTGCCCGGTGGAAGAATGTCTATGCCACGACCATCAATGTAACATCAACCACGGTGGTAAGTAATCTTAACGCCGATATGGTGGATGGGGTGCACTCGTCGGGGCTTTATCAGAGGAATATTCAAAACATTAAGACGGATTCCACTTCATACGAGACGCTTAACGCGGTGAATGACAGCGATAACAGTTGGCTGAAACATTATACCTTGTCGCTTGTAAACGAGAATAATGCACTTAATTTCTATGTAACAGGCGTGGCGAATGAGCGCGCGGCGATGATTCAGGTGGGGCATTACAGTAATGCGTATGCTCAATACCTCGGAAAGTTACATCTCAACAAGCTCGGCGGGACGGTATATATAAATAATGTGCAAGCTGCTACGATTAACTCCAACGTAGCATCGGCTACACAGCTACAGACAGCAAGGACAATATGGGGGCAGAGCTTCAATGGAACAGCGGCGATAAGCGGCGACATAACGGGAGCAGCGCATATCGTGACGAGCAAAGGTGTGACGTGTAACTCGACGGATATTAACTCGGCGGCAAACTCTACGGCATACTGGTATGGCCTGGGCGTGGGAAATCCGAAGGATTATGTGACGCTTGGGGGATATTTCGGCTTAAAGCTGTTTACTCGCCTTGGTAAGCTCACGATGCTCGGGGGCGGGAATGTGGGTATAGGCACTGATACTCCTACGTCGCTTCTGACGGTAAATGGTAAGACATATACTGACACGCTGGAGGTGAACAATAATGCGACGTTCCTTAATCGCGTGTATATCGACGGTGGGTACATGGAGTGGGATAGCGAAGAGGATGCGATATGTTGCACATCAAACTTCTATTCCACAAAGGGAATTTCGGCTCTGGGTACGGCGTCGACTTCGGACATGAGACTGAAGGAGGTGCTTCGCGAGGTGACGATAGACATTGAGGCGATAGCGGATGCTCCGTCGTTTATCCACCGGTGGAAGGATGCAAAGAGGTATGCCGAAGGGGAGTGGGCGGGTAGCTCGGCTCAGTATTGGCAGGGCGTAATCCCGCAGGTGGTGAGCGGGGAGAAGTGGCTGGCTCTTGACTATGGAAAGACAGCACTACTTTCGGCCATAGCTATAGCGCGGAGGACGGTGGCTCTTGAGGCGAGGGTGGAGAGGCTGGAGGAATTAGCAATTAGTAATTAGCAATTAGTAATTACTGCTCGCTTGGCTGAAGCTCGCGGCTTTTTCAAAAAAAATATTGTAACACCAAAATTTAAACTATTAACTTAATAACAATTATGGCAAAAGAAAACAACTTATTAAGCATCGAGAGGGTAAACTCGGCAAATGTGCGTATCGACAATTCGGCTGACGCCAACAGAGTGATGGATATGGCGGCCAACGTGGAAATCGCATACGGCATAGTCAACAACTTCAGCGGTGACGTGATGAAGGATGGTGTGTATGTGGCGGGCTTCAACTGCTACAATGCTGCTGAGAACTCTAATCATCTTTCGATTAATTATCAGAATGTGGTGGCTTCGGAGCAGGGTGCGATACTTGAAGCGGTGCAGGGATTTATTATGGCCGTGAGGGAATATGTGGGTGGAGCTTCGCTGAAGCTCACGACTGAGCAAAATGATTAATGCAGCGGGAGCTCCGACTGCTCGCTTCGCTCACAGTACAATTTATCACTTTTTTTCTAATTATTTTAACCTATGAAGATTACTTACAAAGACTTATTTTTTCACAATCAGGTACTTGTCAATATTCCTACGCGCAATGAGGAACGCGCTCTGAAGGCAGGAACGGCTACGTCGCTGCTGCTGATGCGCGTGGCTTATCAGAGTAAGCTGGAGGAATATGAGACGCTTTGCCGCAAGATGCTCGACGATATTAAGAAAGGGGAGAAGTATGCGGGATTTGATGCCATGACGCTTGCTATAGAGGAGGCAAGGCGTGTGTTGGCTCGCAAGAAAGCCTATGATGAGTGGGCGGGAAAGGCTGAGGAGCGTCCTGTGTGCCCCTCGGAGGAGGAATTGGCTAAGGCGGATGAAGCTCTTGCCAAGAGCGGGGAGTATGAAAAGATGCTTGATGAACTGACACGGGAATACGGTGCAGCCCGCGACAAGCAAGCTGAGGTAGAGACTACTATAGAGGTCAATAAGCTCACCCGCGCCGAGCTTGAAGATATAGTGGGGCTAATCGGGGTGCAGGACAGCGTGCGCATAAAGACAGCGGGCGGAGAGTTTGATGAACCCGCGGGGTCATTTCTCGCGCTTGTGGCAAAATTGCTGGTTTAACGATGGCATATGCTAATGGAATAATAACAGCGCCGGTGAGCATCGCCGATATTCAGGCGGTGCTCGGCACTCCGGCCTCGGATGTGGGGACGCTGTGCACGCTTGACAAGAAGATAAACAAGTGGTCGCGACGGAAGCCTGTGGCGTGCTATCCGCTTTTTCGTGTGACGGAAGCTGATATGGTGGATGTGAGCTATGGACTCAGCGTGCCCGTTCTGGCCGGACCGTTTGAAAGCTGTATTCAGAAGATAGTCAATGGCGATGAGTCAACCAAGTGGGGATACGTGACCCCTAAAGGCGGGCGAAATTCGCCATATCGCATGACTGATTTTGAAAACTACTATCACAATGCTACGCCTCCGTTTCCATATCGCACGGGTGACGTGAAGTTTAACGTTGCTGACGACAAGATGAAGATTTACTTTGATTTTCCCGTGGATGAGGCCGACCCTGATGTAGTAGGGATAGATAGCTATAATGTGAAGTTAAGCGAAATTAAGTTTAGCCCGGGGCTTGTGAATAACCTCGGGGAATTTAAGCTGGCCATAGCAGTGAAGCAGGATAATAGTCCTACGGTAGGAGCGAAACGCTACCTTAGCGAAAAGACGCTTGAAGAGGGTGGCCATTCGGTAACGGTGGAATCGGCAGGGCTTTCAGCCGGATTTGATTATACGTGCTATCCGTTTTTCTACAAGGAACAAGGAGATTCGTTTCTTGTAGTACCGTCGGATGGCATGAGCTTCAAGATGCACTGCTACAAGAATGGCTCGGGAGACCTTGGTGGCGACGACACTAAGAAGACTTTTACATTCAACTTGAGCTATGTAAATGGAGTGCCGACGGGAACGATAAAGATAAGCAACCTGACAACGAGCCAAATTATCCTCACCAATATTGAGGTAACTTTCGTGAGATACGTAGATGATGCGCCGGTTACACAAGGGGTGTGGATACCCTATACCGGGGCATGGCCTATTGCGGCCAACGGAAGCGTGACCCTCAATATCCCCTCGGACGGCTATTGGAAAGACCTGAAAGTGCCGGAGAAGGATATTGAGAATGTGACATACGCGCAGCTGACGGCTACAAGCAGCAAAGGCTCCGGCGTGGTGGTGTCAGATACGGAGGAGGTGTGGTGACGCTTCACCTTGACAATGTTATCCTCACCTATATTATTAAATGAATATGGGTGAGGACTCTTTTTAGGACTTGTTTTTTACGACCTTACAATGAAGTCGTATAAAGTAATGGATGTGGGATTGCCCTACTTATATATTATTGGTAAGTTTGGGATATGAATTAATAATCAGTTTAGGAAACTTATACATGAATGATAACAACCTATTTAGCTCGGTTTTTGCAGTTTTAGGCGCATCTATATCGGCTTTCTATGCCCATCTTGCTCCATGGCTTCTATTAGGAATGATTCTTGTTATAGCAGATTTAAGGTTTGGAATCTTAGCTGCGAGGACGCGAGGCGAGAAAATAAGATTTTCGCGAGCCATCCGGCGTACCATTAATAAGATGATTGATTACCTATGCTGGGTCACGCTTGCGGAAGTTTGCAGTATGACTTTTGAGATTACTATTGGTGTGCCTATTATCAGTATGGGTATGCTTTTTATTATTTATGGTATAGAGATTAATTCATGTGTCAATAACTACCTTGAATATAAAGGCATCAAGAAGAAGTTCAATTTCTATAAACTCGTAGGTAAGGAAGAGCTTCTGGATGATGTAACTGAAGAAAAAAAGAAGGTGCCAATCATTGAAGAAGAGAGTATTGAGGAATCAATTCTACATGATGGTGATAATCGGCAATAGATACTAACGAATAGTTATATGAAAATGTCAACCAAGATAGAGGTCATACTTTTGGCAATAATCGGCGTAAGCCTAATGGGATGCACCAGAGCTCAGTATATTCCGGTGGAATCATATAAGGTAGATAGTATTTCTCAACGCTCAGAGCTTCTTATGCAGAGGGTACAGAGCCTCATGAATGAAATAAAAGTGTGGGAACAAAGGCGAGATAGTATTTCTTCCAGTGATAGTGTCTCAGTTAGGGATAGCATAGTGCTTCATATCAATGAAGCCGGAGATGTCGTATCTATGGAACGATACCGCGACCGAACATATAAAAGCGACCGAGCTTCTTCGACGGAAAACAAAACGACCTCTGAAATAAATCATCAATATGTCGATAGCCTCTTGACAGAGCAGAAATCAGAATTAAAGGCTTTGATAGAAGAATCTCGTCAAGTGCCTTTGCCGGTAGAAAAGCCTTTGTCGAAATGGGAAGAGCTTAAAATCGAAGCCGGGAGTATTTTCATAGGTGTATTTGTTTCAATCTTAGTGATAGCAGTGATATGGCTAATCAATAGGATAAGAAATAAAAGATAATAGCAAACTTTCTCATGTTGGTTAATTTAGAAAAGTCGGTGCGTTGGGAAACGCTCCGACTTTTAAATAAGAAAACGCCCCGCAAAGGGCGTTTTCTTAATTTCTGCCCCACTTTCTGCCCCAATATTTAGTATATGGTTGAAAATCAGCGGGGGTTGTGGAGCTGGAGGGATTCGAACCCTCGTCCAGACGCGGAACTAATGAGCTTTC
>CAZAWC010000038.1:0-19794 GCA_964488595.1 uncultured Staphylococcus sp.
TATATATGCTCCCGGCCGGGGGCATGAGCCCCGGGCCGGGAGGTATGGTGTTGACGAAATGTAGGGGGGATCAGATCACTTGAGCGTGCCGTCGTTGGCCTGCTGGATCATCTTCTCGTTGGCGGTGATGTAGATCTCCACGCGGCGATTCTGCGCGCGGCCCTCGGGGGTAGCGTTGGAGGCTATGTAGTCCTGCATAGGCAGACCCTCAGCCGAAAGACGGTTGGCCGACACGCCCGAGTTGAGCAGATAGTTGCGCACGGCATCGGCACGTCCGGTGGCCACCTTCTGATTGGCCGCGAGAGAGCCGGTGTCGTCGGTATAGCCATAGATCTGCACGTTGGTGTCGGGGTTGGACAGCAGCGAGGAGGCAAACTTTGTGAGGTCCGTCTTGGCCGAGGCCGAGAGCGAAGTGCCGTTGGTGGGGAAGAGGATGCCACCGTCAAATGTCACCTTGATGGCAGCCAGACCGTTGACGTCGGTGGTCTGCTCTACCTTGGCCTGATTGGCCAGCTCAGCCTCGAGCTGCTTCTTCTGCTTGTCCATCTTCTGGCCGATGAGCACACCGGCGCCTGCGCCGACAGCCGCGCCCACGCCTGCACCGATGGCCGCGCCCTTGCCGCCGCCGATGAGCGCGCCCACCACTGCGCCGAGGCCTGCACCGCTACCGCCGCCGATGGCCGCGCCCTTGCCGGTGTTGGTCATCGACGAGCAGCCTGTCATACCCATCCCGAGCACGCAGAGCGTCAGCGCGGGGATGCCTAATTTCTTGGAAAGTTTCATAGTCCGGGAATATTTTATGAGTTAAGTAATTGAGTGAATCACGTGAGTTATCGGGCAAAGGTAGTGAAAAAAACGGACTTTTCACTCCTTTTCTCATCCGATATGTAATATAGACACCCACACCCCCGCGATTGTTCAACCCTCAGCCCCGGTGATGTCACAAAACACCACCCATACGAAAACAAACTTTGTCTCGACAAATTTTGTTAGTGATACTAAAAATAGTATCTTTGCAAATAGATTCTATCATTAACAACATGTCAAAATTTCAAAAGCTCGTCGAGAGGTTGCTGAGTAAGCCAAAGGATTTTGAGTATGATGAAGCAAGAACGATCCTACTCCACCTTGGATTTGAAGAACTCTCCAAAGGGAGGACATCGGGATCGAGAGTAGAGTTTGTAAAGGACGATCAATCCATATTGATGCACAAACCTCATCCATCCGGAATCCTTAAGACATATCAAGTGTCTCAGCTCGTCGACTTCCTGACAGAGCAGGGATTAATTTAATATTAAAACTATCTTATTTTATATGGGACATCTGAAATATAAGGGCTATCAGGGCTCGGTAGAGTTCAGCCCCGAAGACAATTGTTTCTATGGCAAGGTGCTGGGGCTCAAAGGCACTCTCATCTCGTATGAGGGCACTTCGGTGGACAGCATCCGCCGTGACTTTGAAGAAGCTGTCGATTATTACCTCGACAGCTGTGCGAAGCGTGGCGTAAAGCCCGCCAAACCCTACAGCGGCCGCATATTGCTGCGCATGTCTTCAGACCTCCACAGCGACCTTGCTGCGGCTGCCGACAACTCGGGCACTACGATAAACGACTTCGTACAGAAAACCCTCTATAGGGCGCTCCATCAGGCTTAGAGAGCCTCGGGAGCACGGGAGGGCGTGACACATGATTTGCTCGTTGAGGAAAAATTGTGTACTTTTGTCAGTGATTACATCCGCACCATTCCACCGTTCGTATCCAAAAGATGAAACCTCAACGCTCTAAAGGGAAAGGGAATCTGTGGGTCTACCATCTGTGCGCAGCACTCACGGTGACCTTCTGGGGAGTCTCGCTGGTGTCCACCCGCATTCTCCTTGACCACGGGCTGCATCCGATCGAGATATACATCTATCGCTTCATCCTTGCCTATCTGGCCATCCTCTCCTTCTGCCACAAGAAGATCCTCGCCGACTCCATCAAGGACGAGCTGCTCTTCGTGGGGTGCGGACTGGTGGCCGGGTCCGTCTACTTCATCGCCGAAAACGTGGCGCTCGAATACACCCTCGTCTCCAACGTCTCGCTCATCACCTCGCTCCCTCCCCTGCTCACCGTGCTGCTGGTGGGGCTGGTCTACAAGAACAACCGCCCCGGCCGATGGTCCTACATAGGGAGCGCCGTGGCCTTCGTGGGCGTGGGGCTGGTGATATTCAACAGCTCGTTCAACATGGCCCTCAACCCCATAGGCGACCTGCTGTCGCTGCTGGCCGCATTCTGCTGGGCCATCTACGGCCTGATGCTCAAGCCGCTCAACGCCCGATATACGGAGATGTTCATCACGCGCAAGGTCTTCTTCTATGGCGTGCTCACGGCCATCCCCTTCCTCGCCGTCCAGCCCGAGATAGCCGGCCCGGCCACGCTCCTCGAGCCCGTCTGCCTGTTCAACCTCCTCTTTCTGGCGCTGATGTGCTCGGCGGCAGCCTTCCTGATGTGGGCATTCGCCATCGTCAAGATAGGCCCCGTCACCGCCTCCAACTACATGTATTTCCAGCCCGTCATCACCATGATAGTGGCCATGATAGCCCTCGGCGAGAAGATCACCCCCGTGGGCTATGCCGGATGTGCCCTCATCCTGGCCGGCGTGTGGCTGGCCGACTATATGCAGCGTCGCGAGCTCTACCTCTGACCCCCACACACATTATAATAATATAATAACTACATCCCCCGCAAACCATGACCCTGTTACCCCTGCTGATAGCCGCCGCGCTGAGCGCGCCGGGAGAGTCGCCCCTGTGGATGCGCGACATAGCCATAGCCCCCGACGGCAAGACGATAGCCTTCGCCTACAAGGGCGACATCTACACCGTGCCCGCCACGGGAGGCCGTGCCGTGCGCCTCACCTCCACCCCCTCCTACGAGGCCTCGCCCGTGTGGAGCCCCGACAGCCGCAGCATAGCCTTCGCCTCCGACCGCGAGGGTAGCATGGATGTCTACGTAGTGGCCGCCACGGGCGGATGCCCCGTGCGCCTCACCTCTCACTCGGCCGCCGAGACCCCCGAGGCATTCACCCCCGACGGCAGCGCCGTGCTCTACTCGGCCGCCATACAGGCCCCCGCAGAGAGCCGCCTCTTCCCCACCGGGCGCCTCACCCAGCTCTATGCCGTGAGCCCCGACGGCACGGGGACACCTCGGCAGGTGATGGCCACACCGGTCAAGCACCCGGCGTTCATGGCCGACGGCAAGTCGTTTCTCTACATGGACGTCAAGGGGATGGAAGACGAGTGGCGCAAGCACCACACTTCGTCGGTGACCCGCGACGTGTGGCTCTATGACGCCCCCACTGGCTCGCACCGCAACCTCACCCTGCGCGAGGGGGAGGACCGCGACCCGGTGGTGGACACCGCCACAGGCACCGTCTACATGCTGAGCGAACGCGACGGGGGCTCGTTCAACGTGTGGTCGTTCCCCCTCTCCTCGCCATCGGCAGTGACACGCCTCACCGACTTCACCACCCACCCGGTGCGCTTCCTCACACGCGCCGACAGCGGCCGTCTCGCCTTCGGATATGACGGCGAGATCTATACCCTCACCCCTGGAGGCACCCCCGAGAAGGTGAGGGTGGAGATCACCGACGACTATACGGAGACCCCTCAGGTCAAGCGGTTTTCGACAGGGGCCGCCGGGGCCGTGCCCTCGCCCGACGGCAATCAGGTGGCCTTCGCCCACCGCGGCGACATCTTCGTGACCGCCGCCGACTACTCTACCACCAAGCAGGTCACCGAGACCCCGCAGGGCGAGCGCGAACCCTCGTGGGGCGCCGACAACCGCACACTCTACTACACCTCAGACCGCGACGGACACGATAACATCTATCGCGCGCGCATAGCACGCAAGGAGGACCCCAACTTTGCCAACTCCACCATCATCGAGGAGACGGCCCTCTTCCCCGCCACGGACGGCATAGACCGCTCGGCCCCGCTGGTGTCGCCCGACGGCAAGCGGATAGCCTTCATTCAGGACCGCCGCAAGATAGCCGTGATGGACCTCGACACACGCGCCGTGCACATGCTCACCGAGGGCGAGACCTACACAGCCAACGATGCCGACATACAGCTCGACTGGAGCCCCGACGGCGAGTGGCTCGCAGCCACCATCGACACCCATCAGCGCGACCCATACTTTGACATAGCCCTCTACAACGTCTCGACCGGCGAGATGGTGAGGGTGACCGACGATGCCTACACCAACCATAACCCCCGCTGGGTGATGGGGGGCGACGCCGTCATCTTCCTCTCGGACCGCTATGGCATGAAGAATCTCGCCTCGTGGGGCTCGCAGGACGATGTGCTCATCGTGTTCACCAACCGCAAGGCTTATGACCGCTACCGCCTCTCGCCCGAAGACTTCGAGCTGGCTCAGGAGGTGGAGAAAGCCGCCAAAAAGAAAAAATCAGCCGCCAAAAAGGACACCAAAACCAAGAAAGGCAAGAAAAAGGATGACGCCGCCAAGGAGAGCGACGCAGACGCCGAGGAGAGCACCCTCGTGGTGGTGGAGCCCGACGGGATACAGGACCGCGTGGTGCGCCTCACAGGCTTCTCATCCGATCTGGCCGACGCGTGGGTAGACCCCGACGGCAAGAACCTCTACTTCCTCTCGGACACCGACGGAGGCTATGACCTCTGGAAGATGGACATGCGCAAGGACGACGTGGAGCTCTACAGGAAACTTGGCGCCGGCTCCATCGGCATGATGCCCGACGGCTCGGGCAAGACCCTCTTCCTGCTCGGCCCCTCCACCATGAAGAAGCTCACCCTCGCCGGCGGCAAGATGGACAACATCTCATATGCCGGCGTGCAGAAGATCGACACCCGCGCCGAGCGGGACTATATGTTCGACTACATTCTGGCCGAGGAGGGCAAGCGCTTTCTGGTCGAGGACATGTTCGGCACCGACTGGCAGGGCCTCGGCGAGGCCTATCGCCGCTACCTGCCGCATATCAACAACAACTACGACTTTGCCGAGATGGCCTCCGAGCTGCTCGGCGAGCTCAACGTCAGCCACACCGGCGCACGCTACTTCCCCTCATCCTCGCCCGAGCCCACCCGCTCGCTGGGCCTCATCTACGACCTCACCGCCACCGACGGCGGCCTGAAGGTGAAGGAGGTGATGAAGAAAGGCCCCTTTGACCGCGCATGGTCCAAGATGGCCCCCGGGGCCGTCATCACCGCCATCGACGGCGAGGACGTCACCCAAGGCGCATCGCCCCTCGGGCTGCTCAACCTCCCCTCGCGCCGCAAGGTGCTGGTGGGCTTCACCCTCCCCTCGGGCGAGAAGGTCGAGGAGGTGGTCATCCCCATCCTCTCCGGCACCGAGAACGACCTGCTCTACCGCCGCTGGGTGGAGCGCAACCGCGCCACCGTCGACTCGCTGTCGGGCGGACGCCTCGGCTATGTCCACATCCGCTCGATGAGCGACGCATCCTATCGCGACATCTATGCCGACGTGCTGGGCCGATATGCCGACCGCGAGGGCATCGTCATCGACACCCGCTGGAACGGCGGCGGACGCCTCCACGAGGACATCGAGGTGCTCTTCAGCGGCAAGAAATATCTCACACAGGAGATCCGCGGCGTCAAGAGCGGCGAGATGCCCTCCAAGCGCTGGCTGCGCCCCTCGGTGATGATCACATGCGAGGCCAACTACTCCAACGCCCACGGCACCCCGTGGATGTATCACAACCGCGGCCTCGGCAAGATCGTGGGCATGCCCGTGCCCGGCACCATGAGCTCGGTCAACTGGATAGACCTTCAGGACGACAGCATGCTCTTCGGAGTGCCTGTGGTGGGATTCCGCGACGCCTCGGGCCGTCTGCTCGAGAACACTCAGCTCGAGCCCGACTACAAGGTGGCCAACGACCCCGCCGAGGTGGTGAAAGGGCGCGACAGTCAGCTCGAGAAGGCCGTCACGGTGCTCCTCGGCGACCTCCCCGCTGCTAAGTAATCAAAATAGGGAAAAATAATAATTGTAACCTCTCCGGCTCCTCCACCGCCGGGGTCAGCGGCGCGAGATGCCCCACAGGAGCTTGGAGCTCAGGGTGTCGACAAACGTGTGACCCGGGCGGTGGAGGAGCTTGATGCAGAACGGCGCACGGCGCACCGTGAGCCTCAGCCCGATGGGACACACCAGCAGCCGCCCGTCGAGATTGACACGATAGGTGTCTGCCCGGCTCTCCACCGAGGTCTCTATCACATGGCTGTCGCTCACCACCATGGGGCGCATCGTCAGCGCATGCGGAGCCACAGGCGACAGCACCCAGCAGGGAGCCGTGGGCTGAACGATGGGCCCCCCGACCGAGAGATTGTAGGCCGTGGAGCCCGTGGGGGTCGAGATGATGAGCCCGTCCCCCTGATAGTTGGCCACCTCGATGTCGTCGAGGCGCGTGTGCACCGAGATCATCGACGCCGAGTCGTGGCGCAGGATGGCCAGCTCATTGAGCGCATAGGGCCACCCCGTGACCCCCGACAGCGGACGTCCCCCCTTGAATCCCACCTCGAGCAGCGAGCGCGACTCGGTGAAGAATCGCCCCTCGGCCACATCCACCACTATGTCGGGCGCATCGTGGATCGACTCCTCGGCCAGAAAGCCCAGATGGCCCGTATTGAACCCGAGGATCGGAATCTCCTTGTCGCCCACCCAGCGGGCCGCGCGCAGCAGCGTACCGTCGCCACCTATGCTTATCACGAAGTCGGCCGTGAAGTCGCCCCCGTCAAACACATCATCCGCCGGGAGCACAAGCCCCTTCTCGGTGGCCATGGCGTCGAAGAAGTGACGCTGCACGGCCACGAAAAATCCGAGATATGACATCGCGTCAAAGAGGGCACGGATGCCGGGGATGTCCTGCGGACTCTGCCGCCGCTTGCCGAACACTGCTACTTTCATCGTGGGTATCTGAGTGGAATGATAGAATCTGAGTGAGTGGGAGGGATTATGATGTATCGGAGAGAGGAGGAGAGAGGGGGGGTGGCGTCAGAGGTCGAGCATCCGCAGCACGGCCGCCACACGCTCGGACATGGCAGCATCGTCGTCGGGGTCGTCCCCCTCCATGTCCATCACCTCATAGCCGTATCGCTCCAGCGAGCGCGCCACGGCCATGGGCGAGCGGTGGGTGACACGCAGCTCGAACACCACACGGTTGTCCAGCGCAGCCCCGTCCGAGGTGACGTTGAGATTGACCAGCTGGGCGTCGGCATCCTCGACCGCACGGGCTATGCGCGAGGCGCTGTAGTCGGCAGGGATACATGCCGCCAGCAGGCGCGAGGCATCGGCCATCGGTGGAAACAGCCTGTCGTGGTCAGCGCCCGTGGCCGCACGCGCGGCACACACGGACTCGGAGCCGATGTTATCTTTTATGGTCAATTTTATTTCAGTTTTAGGATTTTTCTGAGTAAATTTGCACTCGGTATTCCCGCGGAGCCGGTGCAAGCAGATACAAAATTACAAAAAATCTCGCACATTCACCCGCGGCATGCCACTAAAAAACCTGACCCCATGACAAATCTCAGTGTCAACATCAACAAGATAGCCACCCTGCGCAACGCGCGTGGCGAGAACAACCCCGACCTGCTCAAGGTGGCGGCCGACTGCGAACGATTCGGCGCGCAGGGCATCACCGTGCATCCCCGCCCCGACGAGCGCCACATCAGGCGCGACGACGTCTACAGGCTGCGCGCACAGGTGCGCACAGAGTTCAACATCGAGGGCTATCCGACCGAAGATTTCATGAACCTCGTGCTGCAGGTGCGCCCCGAGCAGGTGACCCTCGTGCCCGACGCCCCCGACGCCCTCACCTCCAGCGCCGGCTGGGAGGTGGAGCCCAACATGGAGTTTCTCACCTCCGTCGTCGAGCGGCTGCGCGAGGCAGGCATACGCTCGTCAGTGTTCGTGGGCACCGACCCCGACAACATCCGCCTCGCCGCCAAGACCGGAGCCGACCGCGTGGAGCTCTACACCAAGCCCTACGCCGACCTCTATCCCGACAATCCCGAGGCTGCCGTGGCCCCATTCGTGGTGGCCGCCGAGACAGCCCTGCGCAGCGGCCTCGGCGTCAACGCCGGCCATGACCTGAGTCTGGTCAACCTCGAGTGGTTTCACCGCCACATCCCCCGCCTCAGCGAGGTGTCGATAGGCCACGCACTGGTGTGCGACGCCCTCTATCTGGGCCTCGAGGAGACCATCGCCCGCTATCGCGCCTGCCTCCGATCCTGAACATCATCCATCATCACCCCATCCCGCCAGCAACTATGATCCAGACCGACACCGTTCAGTATATGGCCGCCGAGGCCGCCACAGCCCCCGCGCAGGAGCTCTCCATCTGGGAGCTCGCCCTGCAGGGAGGCTGGATAATGATACCCCTCGCCCTGCTCTCCATCATCAGCATCTACATATTCGTGGAGAGATGTATCGTCATCGAGCGCGCTCGCAAGGACGACGACACCTTCATGGCACGCATCAAGAGCTACATCCACGAGGGCGAGATCGACAGCGCACGCCGCCTCTGCTCCACCACAGACACCCCCTACTCGCGCCTCATCTCCAAGGGCATCTCGCGCATAGGCCGCCCCATGCAGGACGTGCTCGTGACCATCGAGAACACCGGCAACATCGAGATAGCCAACCTCGAGAAGGGCCTGCCGTGGCTCGCCACCACAGCCGCCGGAGGTCCCATGCTGGGATTTCTCGGCACGGTGGTGGGCATGGTCCAAGCCTTCTACAACCTCGCCGCCGCAGGCACGGGCGCCAACATCGCCGTGCTCGCCGACGGCATCTATGCCGCCCTCGTCACCACGGTGGCCGGCCTGATAGTCGGCATCATAGCCCTCTTCGCCTACAACTATCTGGTGGCCCGCATCAACAAGGTGATGAACATGCTCGAGGCCAAGACCATGGAGTTCATGGACCTCCTCAACGAGCCCGCCTGACGGCCCATCCACCCCATCCACACCCATCACCCCCACCCACCCGCACATGGCACTCAAGCGCACCAACAATATGATGGCCGCATTCTCGATGGCATCCATGACGGATGTCATCTTCCTGCTGCTCATCTTCTTCATGGTCACCTCGACGGTGGTGTTTCCCACAGCCCTCGAGGTCAACCTGCCCCAGAGCTCACACCAGACAGCCCTCAAGCCCGGCACGAGAGTCTTCATCGACAGCGAGTCGCGCATCTACGTCTCCACCGCCGGCGAGGAGCCCGTCGAAGTGAGCATCGCCGCCCTCGCCCCTGCCCTCGCCGAGGCCATGGACCAAGCCGCCGGCCCCGACGAGATGTTCATCGCCGTCTATGCCGACGAGGAGGTGACCTATGGCAAGCTGGTGGAGGTGCTCGACATCGGCGCGCGCCACAACCTCAAGATGGTGCTCGCCACCAAGCCCGCCCCGGCCTCGGCCCGCGGCGACACACCCACCGACGCTCCGTCCCACTGATAACCCCACACTCATCCCACCCTAATCTTCCAGCCCGTGTCATCTCGCCGCCGTCACACCATAGCCTTTGCCGTCACGCTCCTGTTCCACTGCGGAGTGCTGGCGCTACTCATGGTGCTCTATCTCCGCTACAGCCCCGCCGAGATGGCCGAGCGCACATGGCCCCCGGTCGACTCGGCCGAACTGCTGTTTGGCGGCGATTTTGTGATGGTCGGCGACACCCCCCACCCCACCGAGAGTGCCGACGCGCAGTCCGCCGCCGAGGCCGATCCCGAGCCCGCTCCCCCCACGCCCCCGGTGGAGTCGACCGAAAACTCAGGCACCCCCTCGCCCCAACCCACACCCCCGCTCACATCCGAGCGCCCCTCCCCCGCCAAGGCCAACCCCACACCGCCACCGGCTCCCACCGGCCCCTCCAAGGCCGAGAGAGAAGCCGCCGAGAGGGCCAAGCGCGAGCAGGAGACCCGCGACGCCATCGCCTCGAGGGTGACCTTCGGCAAGTCGGGGGGCAAGAGCACCTCGCAGGGCAAGCCGGGACAATCTGACGGCAACTCGGCCACCGGAGCCGCATCGGGCACACCGGGTTACAACCTCAACGGGCGCACCATCGCCTCGTGGAAGACCCCTCCCGGCGCCCCCCTCGGCACCATCACCGTGGCCGTCAGCGTGGACCGCGAGGGCAATGTCACCTCGGCCGTCTACTCCTCAGGCACCGGGGCCGCAGCCGCCTCCGAAGCCGCCCGCTCACAGTGTGTCGCAGCCGCCAAGGGGTCAAAATTCTCGGTCGACTACAACGCCCCCAAGACCCAGCGCGGCACCATCACATATCACTTCAAATAATCTTCATACACATACATAATCATCTATCACACCGTTATGGCATCAATGTGGTTTGAAACCAAAGTACGCTACGAGAAAACGATGGAGAACGGCTCCGTGAAACGTGTCACCGAAGCCTTCATGGTCGACGCCCTGTCGTTTACCGAGGCCGAGGCACGCATCTCGGAGGAGGTGGCGCATTTCACATCCGACTTCACCATCTCGGCTGTCAAGATCACCCGCATAGCCGAGATTTTCCAGCAATATACAGGCGACAAGTGGTATCTTGTCAAGGCCGCTTTCATCACCCTCGACGAGAAGACCGCCGTGGAGAAAAAATCCATCTCGCAGTATCTCGTCAGCGCCGACTCGTTCAAGGAGGCCTATGACCACTTCATGGAGGGGATGAAAGGCACCATGGCCGATTTTGAAATCAACACCATACAGGAGACGGCCATCATGGATGTCTATGAGGCCGACCTCAGCGGCAAGAAGGAGGACTGATGACCTCCGTTTCAGGCAACCTCGCAGAGCTGCGCCGGACACTCCCCGAGGGGGTGACGCTCGTGGCCGTGTCCAAATTCCACCCCTTGGAGACACTGCTCGAGGCCTACGCCGCCGGCCAGAGGATATTCGGCGAGAGCCGTGCTCAGGAGCTTGCCGCCAAGGCCGCTGCCATGCCCGCCGACACGCAGTGGCACTTCATCGGCCATCTTCAGACCAATAAGGTGCGCCCCGTGGTGGCGGTCGCCGACCTCATCCACAGCATCGACTCCATGAGGCTGCTCCAAGCCGTCGACGCCGAGGCCACCCGCGCCGGACGCACCGTCAGGGTGCTGATGCAGGTGCATGTGGCGCGCGAGGAGACCAAGTTTGGCTTCACCCCCACCGAGCTCCTCACCCTCCTCACCCCCGAGGTGATAGCCTCGCTCCGCTCCACCCGCATAGCCGGCGTGATGGGCATGGCCTCCAACACCGACGACGAGGCCCGCATACGCCGCGACTTCGCCGACATCCGGGCCTGCTTCGACACCCTGCGCCGGGGGGTGATGAGCGCCGACCCCGACTTCACGGTGGTGAGCATGGGCATGAGCCACGACTGGCCGCTGGCCGTCGAGGCCGGAGCCAATATGGTGAGAATAGGCACTACGATATTCGGCCAACGAGAATACTGACCCGCACATCATGCACACCCCTGCCCGCACCATAGCCATAGCCACAGGCACACGCGCCGACTGGGGCCTGCTCAGCCCCGTGGCACGCGCGCTGGCCGCCACCCCGGGATGCCGCGTGGAGATTCTGGCCACCAACATGCACCTCATCCCCGAGTATGGCGACACGCTCTCCGAGATCCGCGCCGACGGATTCGACCGCACCGTCACCGTCCCCATGCCTGTGGACACCGACTCGCCACTCGCCACCGTGACTGCCATGGCACGCTGCATGGAGGGGATGGCGCGCGAGCTCACGCGGCTGCGCCCCGACCTCATCGTCATCCTCGGCGACCGCTTCGAGATGCTCGCCACAGCCACCGCCGCCCTCATGACCGGCGTCCCCATAGCCCACATAGCCGGGGGCGAAATATCGGAGGGGGCCGTCGACGACTCCATCCGCCACGCCATCACCAAGATGGCAGCCCTCCACCTCACCGCCACCGAGGCCTACCGACACAGGGTCATAGCCATGGGCGAGGAGCCCCACAGGGTCATCAACACCGGGGCCATCGGCGTGTGGAACCTGCTCAACGTCACCCCCATGCCACGCCGCGAGCTCGAGGAGTCCATCGGCTTCACTCTTCCCGAGGGCTCCCTGCTGGTCACCTACCATCCCGCCACTCTCGACCCCGTCGACCCCGCCGAGCGGTGTGCCGCCCTGCTCGAGGCACTCGACCGCTTTGCCGACCGCCATATCCTCATCACCTATCCCAACAACGACGCCCGCGGCAGGGTCATCATCGACATGATCGAGGCCTATGCCGCCGCCCGCCCCGGGCAGGTGAGGGTGATCCCCTCGCTGGGCCGCGTGCGCTACATCTCGGCCCTCCGCTGCGTGGCCGCCGTCGTGGGCAACTCCTCGAGCGGACTCGTCGAGGTCCCCTCGATGGGGATCCCCACCGTCGACATAGGCATGCGTCAGCGCGGACGTATCGCCGGGCCCTCCGTCATCCACGCGGGCGACTCGGCCGACGAGATAGCCGCCGCCATCGGACTGGCCCTCACCCCCGCCATGCGCGAGACCGCCCGCACCGAGCCCAACCCCTATGCCCGCCCCGACACACTCGCCGTCATGACACGCGCGCTGGCCGAGACTCCGCTCGACACACTGCGCCACAAGAAATTCCACGACATATGACACCTCTCGTTATCATTCCGGCCCGCGGAGGGAGCAAAGGCATCCCGGGCAAGAACATCAAGGAGCTGTGCGGCCGTCCCCTCATAGCCTATGCCATTGATGCCGCCCGCGCCATCGCCCCCGACAGCCACATCATCCTCTCCACCGACTCGGAGGAGATAGCCGCCGTGGCGCGCGACAGCTGCGGCCTCATGGTCGACTACATGCGCCCCTCCGCGCTGGGAGGCGACAGGGTGGGCTCGCGCGAGGTGATGCTCGACGTGATGGACTATGCCGACCGCCGGGGCATAACATATGACTGCGTGGTGCTCCTGCAGCCCACATCACCCCTGCGCACTGCGGCCGACGTGGAGCGCACCCTCGCGGCCTATACCCCCGGGGCCGATATGGCCGTCACCGTGGCCGAGGCTGCCGCCAATCCCTATTATGACTGCTTCGAGACCGACGCCGACGGCTACCTGCACATCTCAAAGGGGGACGGACTCATCACCCGCCGTCAGGACGCGCCGCGCGCCCTGCAGATGAACGGAGCGGTCTACGTCATCAATCCCGCCTCGCTCCGCGCCAAGCCCATGGGAGCCTTCACACGCCGCATCCCGGTGGAGATGTCGCCCCTGAGCAGCGTGGACCTCGACACGCCACTCGACTGGCTCATAGCCGAAACCATAATGCGCCACAATGGACAAGAGAAGAACTGACCTGCACCTCGTGGGGTGTGACGAGACCCTGCTCGACGCGCTGAGCCGCCTCAACGCCCTCCCCTCGGGCGAGGCCATGGCCCTCGTGGCCACTTGGCCCGATGGCCGCGTGGCCGGCACCGTGACCGACGGCGACCTGCGCCGCGCCCTGCTCGACGGACAGCCCCTCACGGCCCCGGTGAGCATAGCCATGCACACAGGATTCCGCCACGTCACCGAGGGGGAGGATGCCGTGGAGCGGATCCGAGCCATGCGCCTCAACGGCCTGCGCCTCATACCGGTGACCGACGCCGAGGGGCGCCTCACCGACATCATCGACACCGCCGAGACCCCCGGGCGCCTCCCCATCTCGGCCATTCTCATGGCCGGCGGCAAGGGTGAACGCCTGCGCCCCCTCACCCTCACCGTCCCCAAGCCTCTCCTTGCCGTGGGCGACCGCGCCATCATCGACCACAACATAACGGCCCTGCGCAGGGCCGGAGTGCAACGCATCTACGTCACCGTCAACTATCTGGGCCATATGCTCGAGAGCCATTTCGAGGGCACGGAGGTGGTGGCCGTGCGCGAGTCCGAGCCGATGGGCACCATAGGCTCGGCAGCCCTCTGCCCCCTCCCCGCCGACGGAGTGACGCTGATCATGAACGCCGACCTGCTCACCACCATATCATTTGAGGAGTTCTATCTGCACCACAAGCAGACCGGCGCCGCCATCACCATCGCCGCCATCCCCTACAACGTCTCCGTCCCCTATGCCATCCTCACCACTCAGGCCGACGAGGTGAAGGGGCTCGAGGAGAAACCCTCCTACTCCTACTATGCCAACGCGGGCATCTACCTCATGGACAACGCCCTGCTCCGCACCCTCCCCGCCACGGGGCGCACCGACGCCACCGACTTTGTCGAGCAGGCCATAGCCGACGGCCGCAAGGTGAGCTTCTTCCCCATCTCAGGCACATGGATCGACATAGGCTCGCCCGCCGACTATGCCCGTGCATGCCAGCTGATGAAGCACATAGCCCTCTCCAACCCATCCTGAAAATCCCCCCTGTCCGCTGAACTTAGCCTCGGGTTGGCTTGTTCGTAGTTCAGTAGGTCACATCCCACACAGACACAACATTATGGCTGACTCCAACTTCATAGACTACGTAAAAGTGCTCTGCCGTTCGGGCAAGGGCGGCGCAGGCTCGCGCCATTTCCACCGTGCCAAATATGTACCCAAGGGTGGCCCCGACGGGGGCGACGGCGGCCGCGGCGGCCACATCATCCTGCGCGGCAACTCACACATGTGGACCCTCCTGCCCCTGCGCTACAGGCGCCACATATTCGCCGGCAACGGCGAGAGCGGAGGCGCAGGCCGATCCTTTGGCAAGGATGGCGAGGATGTCATCGTCGACGTGCCCTGCGGCACCGTGGTCTTTGACGCCGAGACAGGCGAGTATCTCTGCGAGGTGACCGCCGACGGCGAGGAGGTGAAGCTGCTCAAGGGTGGCCGGGGCGGTCTGGGCAACTGGCACTTCAAGAGCCCCACCAACCGCACTCCGCGCTATGCCCAGCCCGGCGAGCCGGCCATCGAGAGGAGCATCATCCTCGAGCTCAAGCTGCTGGCCGACGTGGGCCTCGTGGGATTTCCCAACGCGGGCAAGTCCACACTGCTGTCGGCCATCTCGGCCGCACGCCCCAAGATAGCCGACTATCCCTTCACCACCATGGAGCCTCAGCTGGGCATCGTGGAGTATCGCGGCGGCCGCTCGTTTGTCATGGCCGACATCCCCGGCATCATCGAGGGCGCCAGCGAGGGCAAGGGGCTGGGACTGCGCTTCCTGCGCCACATCGAGCGCAACGCCGTGTTGCTGTTCATGGTGCCCGCCGATGCCGACGACATCCATGCGCAGTATGACATACTCGCCGCCGAGCTCGAGAAGTTCAATCCCCAGCTGGCCGACAAGCCCCGCCTGCTGGCCATCTCCAAGAGCGATATGCTCGACGACGAGCTCCGCGCCGAGATCATCCCCACCCTCCCCGAGGGGATACCCCACGTGTTCATCTCGGCCGTCACGGGTCAGGGCATCACCGAGCTCAAGGATATGCTGTGGGGCGAGATCACCGACGAGCGCAACCGCATCGAGGTGAGCCCCATCACCCACCGCCCGCTCGACGGCCATCACCGTGTGCGCGAGGAGGACGAGTTTATCTTCGAGAACGCCCCCGTCGAGGATCAGGACGATGAGGAATGGATCGACGATGAGGAGGATGCCGACGGCGAGGATGCCGACATGGACCTCGACTGGGAGTATGGCGTGAACGACGATACGGACGACGGTTCCGACGATACAGACAACAGGAATGGCCGACCCTAACCGTCTGGGCGAGTGGGGCGAGAGGATAGCCCGTGAGCATCTCTTGGCTCAGGGCTATGCCATAGCCGCCTACAACACCCGGATCGGTGGCGTGGAGATAGACTTCATCGCCACGCGGGGCGACCGCGTCTGTTTCGTCGAGGTCAAGACCCGCTCCACCGACTTCATGGATCCACTCTCGACTATAGACACACGCAAGCGTGCACGCATGGTGCGCGCCGCCGACTCATATATGAAAACTTGCTGCAACGGCCTCACGGCTCCCCTGCCCCTCGAGCCGCAGTTTGACCTCATCTTCATCATAGGCACACCCCAGTCCTACACCATCGAGCATATCCCCGACGCCTTCTATCCCCCTCTGTCCACGCGCTGAGACGCCCCGCGCCTCAGCCGAGGATCTGAGCCACACGGGCGAGGGCGTCGACAAACCGGTCTGCCTCCTCGCGGGTGTTGTAGACGGCAAACGATGCCCTCACCGTCCCCTCGATGCCGAGGGCGTGCATCAGCGGCTGGGCACAGTGGTGGCCGGTGCGCACCTCGATGCCGAGCTTGTCGAGCAGCATGCCGGTGTCATAGTGGTGGGCGTCACCTATCAGGAACGAAATGATGGCACACTTGCCGGGGGCGGTGCCGAAGATGCGGATCCCCGGGATCTCGGCCATGATGCGCCCGGTGGCATAGTGGAGCAGCTCCTCCTCGTGGGCTGCGATCCGCTCTATGCCTGTCTCCTCCATGAAGTCTATAGCCTTGGCCAAGGCGGCGATACCCACAAAGTCGGGTGTCCCGGCCTCGAATTTAAACGGCAGCTCGGCATATGTGGTGCGCTCGAACGACACGCTCTCTATCATCTCGCCGCCACCCTGATAGGGGGGCATCTTCTCGAGATGCTCACGCTTGCCGTAGAGGATCCCCACACCGGTGGGGCCATACATCTTGTGGGCCGAGAAGGCATAGAAGTCGGCGTCGAGGTCGCGCACGTCGATGCGCAGATGGGGGGCGGCCTGAGCGCCGTCCACCACAGCCGGCACACCGTGACGGTGGGCCTCGGCTATCATCTCGCGGACGGGATTGACCGTGCCGAGCACATTGGAGGCGTGACAGAAGGACACGAGGCGCGTGCGCTCGTTGAACAGGGCGCGGTATGCCTCCTGATCAAGCCTCCCCTCGGCATCGATCGGCACCACACGGATCCTGAACCCCTTGCGGGCCTGCAGCAGCTGCCACGGCACGATGTTGGCGTGATGCTCCATCACGGTCAGGATCAGTTCGTCACCCTCGCCCAGCACCATGCCGCCAAACGACGAGGCCACGAGATTGATGGCCTCGGTGGTGCCGCGGGTGAAGATGATCTCCTGCTCGGACGAGGCATTGATGAAGTCGCGCACACGCCGGCGCGACGCCTCCTGAAGCTCGGTGGCCTGCTGCGAGAGGGTGTGCACACCGCGGTGAACGTTGGCCTTGGTGTCGGTATATCCGGCCACGATGGCATCGACCACCGAGCGGGGTGTCTGCGAGGTGGCCGTGTTGTCGAGATACACCATGGGGCGGCCATAGAGCCGGCGGTCGAGACCGGGAAATTGCGAGCGGATATCTTCAGTGTCCACGGGTGATGATATTGAGGGGATGGGGTTAGTGTTTGTTACATCCGGGGCAGTCGCCGAGGGTGCCTGAGAAACGGCGGTCCACAAGGTGGCGCAGACGCTCGTTGAGCCCGGGGATGCGCACCGAGTCGATGACGTCGACCATGAATGCCTGCATCAGCATGGTGCGGGCCTCGGCCTCGGGGATGCCGCGCTGACGCATGTAGAACAGGGCGTCCGTGTCGAGCTGGCCGGTGGTGGCGCCGTGGCTGCACTTCACCTCGTCGTTGTAGATGACGAGCTGAGGCTTGCAGTGCATACGTGCCTCGGCCGAGGCGAGGATGTTGCGGTTGCTCTGATAGGCCTCGGTGTAGGGTGCCGACTCCTTGACGAGGATGCTCCCCTCGAAGGCGCCTGTCGAAGCACCGTCGAGCACATATTTGAACAGCTGGTCGCTGTGACAGCGCGGAGCGGAGTGGACCACGGACGAATTGTTGTCGACGTGCATCGAGTCGTTGCCGATGGCCATGCCCGTGAGGCGCGCCGTGGCGCGCTCGCCGCGCAGGTCGATGCTGAAGTCATTGCGCGTGTTGCCGCAGGTCAGCGTGGTGGTGTTGACCGTCACCTCCGAGTCGGCGTCCTGAGCCACAAAGAGGTGGGAGTGGCCCGACGTGAGGGGTGACGACTCCTCCATGGCACACATCTCTATGCGGGCGCCGGCACCGGCGAAGACCTCGATGACGCGCGACGACAGATAGGCTCGCGAGCGGTCCTGAGTGTGGTCGCACAGCAGGAGATTGAGCGCCGCCCCCTCCTCCACCACTATGAGCATGCGGCGGAAGGCTGCCACAGGCACCGGAGCCGAGAATATCTCCACCACCTGCAGCGCCTTCTCTGGGCGTGTGCCGCGGGCTATGTGGATAAACACTCCGTCCTGAGCCAGCAGGGTGTTGAGGGCCACGGTGGGATCGGTGTCCGGGGCCAGCGTGCCATAGTATCGCTCCACCAGCCCGGGCATGGTGCGTGCGGCCTCGGCGAGGCTCATCATCGTCACCCCCTCGGGGAGACGCCCGTCCAGCCCCTGCGAGGGCACGAAAGCATCGTTGACCACATAGGCGGTGAGGGTCGAGAGATTGGGCACGTCACAGCGGAACGACGCGGCCACATCCACAGGGATATTGAGGCGCGAGATATTGACCCCGTAGTCGGGGGCAAACATCTCCTCGATCGAGGTCTTCTCATACCCCTCCGTGTGGCGGTCGGGGAGCTTGGCATGGTGCAGGGTCGACAGCGCACGTGGGCGCAGACGGTTGAGCACGGGGGCCGAGGCTGCGTCGATGGCCGCGGCGTGGTGCTCGAACAACTGTATATATTGTGTCAGGGCTGTGTCCATGGGGCGGGGAGATTACTTGTTTTCCTCCTTGATCCAGTCATAGCCCTTCTCCTCCAGCTCCAGAGCCAGCTCGGGGCCGCCTGTCATGACGATGCGCCCCTTGTAGAGGATATGCACGAAGTCGGGCTTGATATAGTCGAGCAGACGCTGATAGTGGGTGATGACGATGGTGGCGTTGCGCGAGGTCTTGAGCTTGTTGACACCGCCGGCCACCACACG
Source organism: uncultured Staphylococcus sp. (assembly GCA_964488595.1). Classification (GTDB taxonomy): domain Bacteria; phylum Bacteroidota; class Bacteroidia; order Bacteroidales; family Muribaculaceae; genus Duncaniella. Next base: position 18,900 of record CAZAWC010000038.1, read on the forward strand.
GAGGGCGTCGATGTCGAGGCCCGAGTCTGTCTCGTCGAGGATGGCGAGGCGGGGCTCGAGCATGGCCATCTGGAAGATCTCGTTGCGCTTCTTCTCACCCCCCGAGAAACCCTCGTTGACCGATCGCGAGGCAAGCTTGTTGTCGAGCTCCACGATCTCGCGCTTCTCGCGCATCAGCTTGAGAAACTCGCTTGCCGTGAGGGGCGCCTCGCCGAGAAATTTGCGCTTGGCGTTGACGGCGGCGCGCATGAAGTTGACCATCGACACACCCGGGATCTCCACCGGATACTGGAACGAGAGAAACAGTCCCTCATGGCTGCGGGTCTCCGGGGGGAGCCCCAGCAGCTCCACGCCGTGGAGCTTGGCCGACCCTCCGGTCACCTCATAGGCCGGATTTCCGGCAAGGACGCCCGAGAGTGTCGACTTGCCCGACCCGTTGGGGCCCATTATGGCATGGACCTCCCCCTCGCGCACGGTGAGGTTGATCCCCTTGAGTATCTCTTTTCCTTCGACGGTGGCGCGCAGGTCGCGCACGTCAAGCAGTATATCGCTCATATCTTATATATGGATGTAGACTTGATGTTTTTATTATAACGCGAAATTACTCATTTTTTTTCACTCAGGCAAAAAGTAAATGGAGCAAGTAGATTCAGCCCCCTCTCCAGCGCCTCCCCTCCCCCGGACGGCGCGAGGGGGCGTCGACGAGTCTATATCGGAAGATTTTTGGTCTATATCACGGAATATCGCCGTTTTCATCAAATTTCTTTGCAAAATATTTGCACAGTAAGATAATCGGCATTAACTTTGCACTCGCAAAACGGAACTAACCGATGCACCTCTAAAACCTTGGTGTGGTAGTTCAGCTGGTTAGAATACCTGCCTGTCACGCAGGGGG
>CAZAWC010000039.1:0-19296 GCA_964488595.1 uncultured Staphylococcus sp.
ATATTTCTTCGGCGTTTATACCTATGTTACGGATAGAAGAACCAAGATTACGGATAGTCCGCTATGGCTTTGGAATATCGGGCTTTAATGGAAGATTAATATCTGCGCTCCGTATGCGACGAGAGTGTGTTCCAACCTTTTGAACTTTGTCAGTCAGTAAAGCGTTTGAATATTAAAAATTGATATTATGAACATAAAATTTATAAAAAGAGTTTTTATAGCTCTTTTAACCCTTTTAAGCGTTATACCTATGGCAGCAAAAAATTCTTATATATTCCTCGCACCCGGTGTTGAGGAAGTGGAAGCCGTCGCGACAATCGACGCTTTGCGACGCGCCGGGATGCCTGTCGTTTCGGTGGCCGTGTCAGACAATAATCAGATCAAAGGCGCCACGGGCCAAATACTGGTGGCCGATTCACTCATAAATGAGGTGAATACCGCCGATGCCGACTGGATCATTATTCCCGGTGGAGATCCCGGCGCACAAAATCTTTATGCCAACGACGTGGTAAAATCCAAGATTCTTGCACAATACAATAAGAATGGCCGAATCGCCTCCATTTGTGCCGGCCCTGCCGTCGTGCTTGCTCCTCTTGGAGTACTCAAGGACAAGACAGCTACCTGTTATCCCGGCCTGGGTGACGCCATCAATTCAAATGGCGGCAAATATGTCGAGCAGACTGTAGTAGTTGAGCCCAACCTCATTACCTCCGAAGGACCCGGCACCACACTGCCGTTTGCAATGGCGATAATCCGCGCGACATTGGGTGACGAGGCCGCCGACTCCGTTGCTTCCGGCATGCTGGTAAGATAACTTAATTATCATTCCCATATAATCATTCCCATGCCCGGTACCGGGCATGGGAATGATTATTACTGAGTATGATTGAGTGATTCTTCCAGTACTTGCAGTCGTGTTTCCTTTCGGAATATCTTACGGATTGTACGCCATTTGGGGAATATTGCAGAAGGGCGTATCGGTCCATAACTTACGGCAATTATGATCAAAGACAAGATGACGGCTATAAGCAACCAGCCATATATTTCTTTCATTGAAATCACAAGAGAGTGCTTCTGAATTGTGCCGTAAAGCTGACCTAAGGGAATGTGCGCTGTTCCGGCATTGAAATCAGTGAAATGCGCACTGATGATGGCGGTGTTTTTTGCCATTGTATGCCGCAAAAACTCCCCGATAAGTGCCGGGCCGAGCGTGGCACCCATCACCGCTCCTGTGAAGCCATTGATTGTCAATGCCTGAGGAAATACGAAGAAATGAAGCCCGCTCTGAACAATCGAGGTCAGGAACACAATGGAGATTATCACTGATGCAAAACCACGAATGAAGAGCGGGAAGAAAAGCATCTCCTTTTCAACCCCGTAATCTATCATGAAATAAAACCATCCGAGATATGCGGCAGCCGAGGCAAATGCGATAGCTGTCATAGTCTTATATCTCCACTTGTGCAGTGCGAATGTGAAATATGTAAATGCACACCCCACGACGATACCCGCAAATACATACTGGTTGAGATCGATCAGATTCGTTTCATCAAAGCCGAGAATCGTGGCTGCATAACTGTGCTCAAACACGTGTTCGGTTGCCATCAGCGTGAAGAAAACCAGATATATCAAGGTCGCTCTTATTACATTGCGGTTTGTCAGAGCCTGAAACGAAATGTAGGGATGGCGGAGGAATGTTGCGCGCCACAGATTGATGGCAACGCAGACTACGCCTAAGATTGTCGCTCCGACGATTTCCTGAGCTTCCCACCAATCATAGAAGTTGCCGTAGACACATACAAAGGTGAAACACAACATGAACATGCTCCATAGTGCGGCACCTATCCAGTCTATACCCAACAGCGGTATCTGCATGGGACCTTTTACCGGCTTGACAAGTATCAGCACCATTACCATCATCAGCACAAGCAGACCGCTCATTATCCAGTGCATATATTCCCATTGAGAGAAGAATGCGGTGTAGATGGTTGCGATGCCGCTCAGCTGAATCACTCCGTCAACGACAAGATAGACATAGCAGAAGAATATCGCCATATCACGCACCGGTGTGAGCCAGAGCTGGATTGTAGAATTGCACACAAATGTTGCCCACATACGGAACCAACCCGCTATAAAGCAGGTGGCGACCAGCAAGGGGACATTTGTCGTATTAGCACAAATGAAATTAGCCGCAATAAGCACCGCTCCGCACACGAGCAGTCCTATCCGGTTGGAGAAACGGAACTTCAACCGGAACATCACGGCAAAATTTATGGACATTCCGACCAGCGACGCATATCCGGCCATCAATATATCTTCCTGCATCAGTGCGGTGGTGCCCACCATATCGGTGGCGGCGGCAAGATAGATGCCTCCTGAGAACTGCACTATCAGCACAAAGAAGATAAAGAGCCACGGCTTTAACTTGCGCGGCACATAGTCCGGAACGTCAGGTATATCGAATGGACCCTGAGGTCCGTGCCAATCTCCCATATCAGTATTTTACCTCACATTCCACATTCATACCGGCACGCAGAAGGTTGAGGTCGGCGTTATCTATCAATTCAATTCTAACGGGTATGCGTTGACGCACCTTTACAAAATTTCCCGCTGAATTGTCCTGCGGCAGCAAAGACAGGGCGGCTCCTGTCGCTGTGGATAATGAAACGACCTTACCTGTAAAACTTTTGTCAGGAATGGCATCAACCTTGATTTCAACCTCGCTTCCGGGATGAATATGCTCCAACTGGGTCTCCTTGTAGTTTGCGGTGATCCAAACCTCCGAGTCATCTACAATATCGAGAAGGGTCTGACCCGGTTGTACAAGCTGGCCTATCTGTATCTCCTTGCGTGAGGCGTAACCGTCGCAAGGTGCTGTTATTACAGTGTATGACAGATTCAGTTCAGCAATTTCAAGCAATGCTTTCGCAAGTTCAATTCCTGCATCATTCTGGGCGATGCGCTGCCGGGTTTCGGCAACTACTGAAGTTGTTGCCGAGCGTTGACGCGCAAGCATCTCATAGCGGGCTTTCTTGGCCTTATAGTCAGTTTCTGCGCCATCATATTGCTGACGTGTGACGGCATCTTTCTCCAATAGTTTGCGATAGCGTTCAAGGTCAACGGCGGCATTTTCCATCAATACCTTTGCCTCGGCGATTGAGGCTTCACTCACAGCCACATTTGCGGAAGCGACACCGACACTGCGGTCGGCTACAGTGCGTCCGGCAAGGGCATTCTGATAATCGGCATTTGCCTGTGCCACACGCAATCGCATATCAGCGTCATCAATAATGACAAGTGTGTCACCTTTTTTCACCGGTTCATATTCCTTGAAGCGAATTTCCTTGATGTAGCCCTGCACACGGCTGTTGACAGGCACAATCTGACGCTGCACTTGCGCGTTATCAGTAAATTCCACATTGCCGAAGTGGATGAATTTGGAGGCCACCCATATACCGGCGGCGATGATGACTGCGAGAGTGATGATATAGGAGAGTATCTTTTTTGTACGTAGTTTCATATTATTCCGGATGTAAACAGTAGTTTGTAATAATAGTATATTATGTTGATGCGGGCGTTGACAAGCTGCTGTTCGGCGTCAAGTTTTGAGTTTGCCGCATCGAGCATATCCGTTATGAGAGCCATGTCGGCTGAATATCTTGTGGAGACGGTGTTGTAGTTCCGCTCGGCGAGTTCAACACTTTTCTGCTGGGTTTTGAGTTCCTCGTAAGACTCAAGATAGCGGACATAGTCAGCCTTGACGGCAAGTTCCGTATTCTCCCGTGCCGCGGCAAGTTCGTCATTGGCGTGTAACGTTGCGGCACGGCTCTTGGATAGAGATTTGTTGGCCTTGAACAGTGAGGAGATATTATAGCTTAAGCCTACACCTACGTACCAATAACTGAGGTTGCGGTTTATCGGTGGCACCTCTACTAAGATAGGGCCATCGATACTCCACCCGGCCTGTAATCCAATTTTTGGAAGGCGCTCCGATTTAGTCAGGTCTTCCGTTTTCCGGGATATATCAACCTTTGATTGCGCCAGCTTCAGCACGGGCGAATTGACCGATGCCTCAGTCTGCCATGACGACTCGCTTTGTGATGGAAGTGACTTGTCAAGAATATCAGGATCAGGCACAATGACAGTACCACCTGGCAATCCTGCGATAGTTACAAGGTTATTATTGAGAATGTCGATAGTATTGTTGATCTTAACAAGGTGCAGTTCCAGATTTGACACAAGCAGTTCATAGCGGGTTATGTCGTTCTGCAAAGTCACGCCTTGCTCATACCGGGCTCTCATCTCATCAAGCACTTTCCTCGCCTGTGCGATGTTATTCTCCACCACACGTCGCAGATTTGTGTACTTGTAAATATCAAGGTAAAATCCGGTGAGCTGGAAGCGGACGTTGTCTCTTTGCAGATCTGTGGCATATCTTGAAGCTGTCAGCTTTAGCTCGGCAAGTTGTATGCTTGAAGTAAGGGCACCTCCGGTGTAGACCGGCTGATTCACACTGAGCGACAGGGCGTTGCCGAAATGTGGTATCGGAGCTTTCTGATAGTCCGATAAATTCCTTCTCGTTGTAAAGCCATCACCTATGTAGCTGAATGAAAGGGAGGTGTTGATGTCGGGCAACAGCTCGGCGCGGGCTACTCTAATCTCTTGATTGGCTTCCTCCTCAGCCGAATAATTGGGGCGTAATTGCGCACTGTTTCTTTCAGCACTCTCAAATAACTGCTCAAGGGTTATTACTGATGGGTCCTGACCGAAAGCACACACCCCGGTGCTCAGCAGAACTGCGCCGAACAGCCCTGTGAGCAATCGTTGATTGTTCATAAGATGGGGGATAAAATGTGAAAAATGAATATGAGTGGTTGCTATCCGTCAATCTCCCGACGGTATGCAACTGTTCTGAAATCAGATCAGACTTTGAGTGTGGCTATAGCCGGCCGTGCTCTTCCAGTTTTCCTTGAAAGCGTAGTTTTGCACACACGCCTTTGTTGCGTTTATCGCTGTATCGTTTACTATCATTTACTCACCGCTCTTTGTGAACGGCGCCACAAAATTACAAAAAAATTCGTAAATCTATAACGAGTATGCCATGAAATAAACGAATATGCTTAATCGTTGTAAAGTCAATAAATGACATATTCGTGATATACGATGATTCCGCTCGCTACATGTGATGCCTGCGGGATTATTCTCGCATCAAAAACGGCATGAAACGATATGTAGTCCTCGCAATTTTATTTACGACAGTAACACTCAGCATTATGGCACAACAGAAAATCGTACAGACTGCCGGGCGCGCACAGCTCGGCGAGTTTGCACCGGAGTTTGCACGGCTCAACGACGACATACTTTTTGGCGAAGTCTGGAGCCGCAATGATCTCCTATCGTTGCGCGACCGCAGCCTCGTCACCATCACTTCGCTCATCGCACAGGGCATTACCGACTCCTCGCTCACATTCCACCTTCAGGAGGCAAAAAAGAACGGTATCACCCGCACTGAGGCTGCAGAGATCATCACCCACATAGCTTTCTATGCCGGCTGGCCCAAAGCGTGGGCGGCATTCAGGCTTGCCAAGGATGTGTGGAGCGATGACATAAAGGGAGCAGACGCAATGGCTGAATTTCAGAAGCAGATGATATTCCCGATCGGGGAGCCAAACGATGCTTACGCCCAGTATTTCATCGGACAGAGTTATCTCGCGCCAATTTCAACGGAGCAGGTCAAGTTCTTCAACGTCACTTTCGAGCCCTCGTGCCGCAACAACTGGCATATCCACAAGGCCTCAAAGGGTGGGGGACAGATGTTGGTCGGTGTGGCCGGTCGAGGGTGGTATCAGGAGGAGGGCAAACCTGCCGTTGAGATTCTTCCCGGTACTGTCATCCATATCCCGGCCAACGTCAAGCACTGGCACGGTGCCGCTGCCGACAGTTGGTTTTCACATCTTGCATTCGAACTCGACGGTGAGGACACATCCAATGAATGGCTTGAGCCGGTGGATGACGCGCAGTATGGCAAACTGAAATAAACTGACAGTTCTCGCATATCGACCATTGTCAGATCATTGACCCTGTTTGTGTGTGTCCTTAAGGTAGGCTCTCAGCTGTTTGGGTGTCAGGCCTGAGTGTTTTTTCACATATTTCCCGAAGAAAGCCGGGTTGTCAAATCCCAGCCGTGCGGAGATCTCCTTGATCGACTCGTCCGTGTGGATCAATGACGTGCGCACGTCAGCCATAATGGCTTCGTTCAGCCATTCAGTGGGACACTTCCCGCTGATCTGTCTGACGACTCGGGTCAGATATTTCGGTGAGACTGCCAGAGCCTCGGCATACCACCGCACTTCCCTCGGCTTGGGAAATGACTCGATGAGCAGAGCCGAAAACCGGCGGTAGAGATGGTCGGCCGACTGTCTCGGCTGACCCTTTTCACTGTCGTCACCGTTAAGATTTACAGAGGCCAGCACATCTTCCAACATTGAGATCATCGTGTATCTCACGTTTCCCAACCCCATCGAATATTTCTGACACAATAGCTCGCTATACGTTCTGAGGATGACTCCGGTATCTTTGTTGAGATTGAACACCTCACAATTGCCTTTAAGCGACGAGAGTTGAGGCACTCCCCGCCGGCTGCGGCTCTCGAACGGCACTGTGGCCTCGAGTCCGCACATCATCCCTTCACAGTCAGCCGAAAACAGAACATCCGAGATGAAGTCTCCGGCCTTATAGAATATTATCTGCCCGGCTTCCGCTCTCAGGGATATATCGTTGAGGGTGACGGCTATCTTGCCTGTTGTGACATATATAAAACCCACGAAATTCACCACAATCTTGCTCGTGAGCTGTCTGAGTGCGGAGAAATCCCGATAGAATATGTAGTCCGGACCAAACATCATACCCTCGGCTGCTGAGTTGAGGTCGGTGATGGTCCATAACGGAGGAAGGGAATTCTGTGTCATACGGTCATACATTTTCTTAAAAAACATTCTGTAGGTGTCTTTAGTTTGCCCGAGATTTAGTCATTAGTAGAATAATAATATTCTATAGGTAGAATAAAATATTCTATAAGGAGCTTTATAGTGTCATTGATGAACTATTTTATCCGTCCGGGAGTTGAATAGTTAAAACAATCTCCCGTGGCTGCGTCTGTTCGTTGCCGCGATAAACTTAAAAACATAATTATTATGGCACAGGGATTCACATCAAAGCATCTTATCGCCAAAGAGTATCAGCTACCGATTATAGATAAGATATTCGCGGCTTGTCAATATCCGTTTGACAAGAACCCTCTCATAGGCATGATTGGCGAGAGTGTGAATTTGCCCGGCTCACGCAAAGTCACCATCACCGGCATGGACGGAAACAGCATAGACCTGTATATATGGAAGCCTACTGCCCTGACCCGAAAAGGCCCGCTCCCCATATTGTATTTCATGCACGGCGGAGGCTATCTGATGGGAGATGCCAACACTATGGCGACCAAACCCGAGGTGCTGACCAACGGCCTTCAGGCCATTTTGGTTAGTGTCAACTATCGTTTGGCCACTGTGGCCCCTTTCCCTGCCGATTTGCATGACGCTTACTCCGGCCTCGAATACATTCACGATCATGCTTCAGACTATGGTGCGGACCCATCGAAGATAGTGATATTGGGCGAGAGTGCCGGTGGTGGTCTTGCTGCCCGACTTGCGCTCTACAATCGCGACCATGGCAGAGTGCCGTTGTGTGGTCAGGCGCTCACATACCCTATGCTTGACAGCAGGACCGGAACGGCTCAAGATCCTATGCCCGATCCCTATGCAGGCCAACTGGTGTGGACTCCTGCTTATAACCGCCTCGGTTGGGACACGCTCTTGGGTGGACAGAAGTTGCCGGAGAATGAACTGCCATACTACTCAGCTTCTCTTGCCACTGACCTGTCAGATCTCCCACAGGCATTCATCGCAGTTGGCACCCTCGATCTGTTCTGTATGTCGTGTCTCAACTACACTGCGAGACTGACATGCGCCGGGGTCAATGCCGAACTCCATACTATTCCGGGCGTATTCCACGGATTTGATTTATTAGTGCCCGATTCGCCGCAAACCGTGTTGTATAATCAGCTTCGCATTGCCCGGATCAAACGGATGTTTGGCGAATGACGATCAGCGTATCCGAAAATTGATATAATTCACTAACCCCTAATAATATAAGAAATGAGCAATTACAGCAAAACCCACGTAGCAGAGAGCGCTCCCCGCACGGAGCTTCATGACATCCTCGGACTCACAGGTGCCGAGGTGTCAGTTAATCACCTTCCCGCCGGGACGGTAATCCCGTTCTATCACTCCCACAAGGAGAACGAGGAGATCTATTTCATCGTGGCCGGCAAAGGCTTCATGGAGATAGACGGCGATAAGGTGCAGCTTGAGGCCGGTGACTGGCTCCGTGTGGCCCCCGCCGCCAAGCGCAAACTCCATGTCGAGGAAGACATGACCGAAGTGTGCATCCAAGTGAAAGCCGGTAGTCTCACCCAGTGGACTGCGGCAGATGCCACCATCGAAGAATAATCGTAAGTAAAAGCATCAATCAAGGGCTCTGCGGTGTGTCACCACTCACACAGCAGAGCCCCCTCATTTTCCTATTCAGATAGCGCCAAACAGAGCTTCGAACGCCTTCTCGAGCCGTGGGATAGGATCGGTATAATGATTGCCGGTCACACTCTCGAACACAGTATTTATCCCCGCCTCACGCAGCATCGAGATAATTTCCTGAGTATTGGAGCCGACTATATCAAACGCCTTTGTCCTCGAATGAGACTCTTTGTCGCCGAGCAGGAAGAAAGCCTCGCCACTTTTAGACGGGATGGTGCGACTCCTAATCCAGTCGATGAATCCCTCATACCAGAATGAACCTGACAGGGAGGCGATATTGAGGAATGTGTCACACGTCATCCATTGCCACAGAGCAAACAGTCCAGACATCGACACACCGACCAATGTTCGTCTCACATCATCAGCTAAGCCAAGCCTCCGCTCCACAGTCGGGATGACAGTTTGCTGAAGCAACTTGAGAAATTCGGGCGACTCGCCCTTGAAATCCGGGCTTCCGGAAGGGACGCCTTTTGCCGCCCACGGGCTGAAAACGTTCTGCCAGTCCATTCCCGTGACCACCGCTATCGTCACACGATATTTTTCGCTCGCCGTCTCGATCCATCCCGAGAGCATATCCATCGGATAGAGGATATAGGCTATGCGGTCATTGCCCTCATATTTGCTGCACACGCATTGCAGCCCGTCTATTTCAAATTTCTGTATCATATTTCTTTGGCTGATATGTTTACTCATCTGAAAATAAAATGCCTCACCACATCAGCTTGTTCACTCAGATTGGCCACTTGACATCGTGGCATAGTATTCAGCCCGTTGTCTTCCATTATTGCGGGCATATTGCGGTCGAGGGATCGGGCCGGCAGATCACGGCAAGGACCCGCAGGGACAGTAAAGAGCCTATGAGTCACAGCTCGTTGGAGCTTGTTTACGATATTCAGTTGGCTGTGTTATGATTCATATGTCAAACTCATATGAAAAAGTAAATCATCCCGGCGTGAGAATACCTTCTCATGCCGGGATGAAAGTGTGCGAACTGTGGTTTATCAGTTTTGGGTGAAGGTCATATCTTCGACGATCAGGGTTTGCTTACCGAATGTATAGAATCCGATTCCCGAGAAATCGAGAGGCATGTATTTGACCTTAAGAATCTCCATCCCATCTACATAGAACGAAAGTGTCTCACCATCGGAGACCAGTTTCCATTGTTGATCAAGTTTCTTTTTGTTAGGCCATTTGATGCCCTGCATGATGTTGCCGACAACTCTGTTGTCAACGTAACGGGTGAAGTTGACCATCTCGTCATTGAAGTTGAAACAATAGAAGTTTCCACCATCTTTGTAGTTGAACACGAAGCCGCACACACGGTCGCTGGCGAGTTTGTCAATATTGACATTTGCAATTACCTCAAAGGGCTTTTTGACGTCAAGGGGAGCATAGCAGTGAGTCTCGAAAAAGGTATTTTCACCCACTTTTGTCGAGACTCCGCTCATAGCGGAAAGAAGCGCACCGGCTGCCTTGTTTTCTCCCTTGGACTTGATGGTCATGACACCTTTGTCGATGACGGAGGATCCCTTGTTGCTTTCAAAAGCACATTCGGTCCAACCAAGTGAGTTTGCGTCGAATGTGTCGACGAAACTCTGTGCATATGTTGCCACTGCAAAAAGTGCCAGCATACACAGCGAAATGAAAGTTTTTTTCATGTCGTTTGTTGATTAATGTTGATTGTTGGTTAATTATGAGTATCAGATACTGCTTGCTTTACCTATGCGGGTTTGTAGTTCTTCAACCATTGGCTCCAATTCTTTCGGCAGCCGATCCACCTCGTCAAATTCTCCGTGTCTGGCCTGCATTCCTCCGGCTACCTCTGAGGATATCTTAATTTGAAAAGCCACACGGTCGGGTGTTGTCACGTCACGGACTGTTACACGATTTCTCAACTGTTTGTCTGACAGATTGAATGTCTTATATTTCCAAGGTGTTTGTAAATAACCGCCATGAAAATCAGTTGTCTCTATCTCGGGGAAATAATTCAGAAGAATCTGATGGAGCAGTTTCCATGCCGCTTCACTGTTTACTTTTCCCTCTGAATCGACTGTATAGTACTGTGGATCAAGTGTTATTGTTATGAATCTATTTACCAATCCGGACGCGGCTGAACCACGATAAAATCCGTCTTGCATGAGATTGAACGATAGTGTATTTCGTTCATCCCCGCCATAGAATTTAGAGTGAGCAGTCGAATATTCATTACATTCTACACGGATAATGGCAACCTGATTCTTTTTTGAAGGTCGGGAAAATTCACCGTATCCATATCCAATCAGGTTATTGTCTACATAGATCGCAGCTTCTTGGGGCTGAACAGAGATTTTGATGACGTTAGCTTTCTTTTCTGCATACGCAGAGATAGCAATCATCAAAACCATCAGAAAAGAAATGAGTTTTTTCATAATCAGAACGGCTTGCTTGAATATCTATAGTTTTTGGGAATTTGCAGCTCTATAAGTGTGCCCTTACGGTCTCTAACATTGATACGTCTGTGGTACACCTCAATACCATTATCGCGACATGATACCTCGATATGCTTTCTACCTTTCGGCACGGAATAATATACAAGGTCTCGCCCAAGATATTCATCATCAACATATATCTCGATCTGACGTTCTTGGCAAGCCAATGCAATTGTTTTAGCAGATTCACACGAACTGAGACGCGCAATAGTTAATATTGCTGTCAAAGTGATGTGTAATGGCCTCGAATCAAGTATACTTTTTCTCATTATGAGAAAATGATGCCTCCGGACCTCGCTCATTGGCAAAATGGTGGAAAAAGAAAAAGCGCAAGGTCTGTACCTGTTGCCCGCTCTTACAGTTAGAGGCCTTCGCATTGCCCGGATTAGTAGAACGGACAACGCAGAGGCCTCGCGCAAATATGCAACCGTTCTTGACATGATGCTCACGCATCGCTGTCAGAATAAGTGTAGGCATATCCACATAGGCGTCCGTCGCTGCCACATTCTTGACTAATCCTGAAAGTTGCGAAGTTTCTAACTGTCAAGAAAGAGCGCTAAGTAACGCTTTTCATTATGTTCTTTGCATCCCGCCCCAAGACCCACATCGGGCCTCTGCAGACGATATGCGTTGGCAAAGGTAAGAATTAATTTTAAATGTTGTGCCATCTGTCTGTAATTTTTTTTTGGAAATCTATGGATTGCTCTTTAACATGGGTTGGGGGGCCCTTGGTGGCAAAGGGGGAGATATGACTGTTAAACCTTGACCCGGATCTATAGTCTAAATGATATATTTGATTTTTAGCTTATGAATAAGTTTATCACATTTTTGATAAGTCTTTGTATGTGCGTATCTGTAGCTGCCTATGCGGGAGTGACTTATCATACGGATGAAGTGGCCGATGGCTATAATTTTGTGTTGTTCACCCCCGACTCTGTTCGGACTCAGGCCCCGCTCATCGTCACACTTCACAGCCGCAGCGCTTCGGGAGAGGATCTTCAAAATGTGGATAATTTCGGGACTATCGACGCGCTTCAATCCAGAATGAAGATGGATGCCATAGTTCTGGCTCTTCAGGCCACTGGGGACAAGTGGGATGTCCGCAAGGTGATGAATGACATTGACTATGTCATGAGTCACTTTGCCGTGGACCCCGACCGTATATATGCCATAGGGATGAGCATGGGAGGCAACGGGGTGGCCGATCTCGCAGCCGCATACCCCGACAGGATTGCGGCTGCCATAATCCTTGCAGGTGGACTGACCAAGGGGGGCTTTACGGAATTGTCTCAAGTCCCTCTATGGGTGATCCGTGGATTGAATGACCGCGATGAGGCCATCAGCCGCACCGATGAGATGGTAGGAGAGATACGCAAGATTGATGGCTCGAGAATAGCCTATTCGCGCCTCAAGGGGGTGGACCATAGGCAGCATGAACGTATCCTGTATATGCCGGCGGTATATGAGTGGTTGCTCACTCACCGTCTCAGCACTCCGGGGCGCCCGATCAGCCCGACAGTGGAAATCACTCCCAAGCTGTTGAACGACGCATATAAGGGCCTGAATCTTCGCGACGGCTCGGCAGCCAAACGCAAAGCCCGCGGCGACGGGCGGCGCGGTCCCCGCGGCCCCCGTGGCCCACGACGTTGGTAATTGGTAATGAGGCTCGGGCCGAGGTAGATGTCACCCCTCACTCTCGGCCCGGTGCTTCATTATCGTCTTGAGATTGGTCTGCGCCCATTCCGTCAGCTCCACGATGATAGGGACGAGAGATCGTCCCGTTTCTGTGAGAGAGTACTCCACCCGTGGGGGCACTTCCTGATATAACTTCCTTTCGATGAGTCCGTCGGCCGCGAGGATGCGGAGCGTTGAAGATAGGACCCGGGAGGATATGTCGGGGATTTTCCTGCTCAGTTCGTTATATCTGATCGGGTCGTTCTCACCGATGACGAGTATCACCAGAAGTGCCCACTTGTTGCCGAAACGGGCTATGACGTTTCTCACCGGGCATATCTCAATAATGGAGTTGAGCTGTTCTTTTCTGCGCATGTTCGACTAAGTTTCCAAGTGCAAAGTTAGTCCTTTTTCGGCAGGTCTACAATTGATTTTCAGAGCGGTATTTTTTTTACTTCACGCGCGCAGTTGTAAATGGCTGGCCAACAATAAAACCGACAAAAAGGTTACTAACGAATCTTAATGTAACCTGTTGTGAGATAGAATAAAAACCGCTACCTGTGTGATGGAAACATCAAGTCTAACCCAATAAAATCAGAAAAAAATGACTCCTATCATCAACAATGTAGTGAAGCACACAGCTCAGGCATATCTCTGCGCAGAGGCAGAAAATGGCACAACCCCCTCCGGCGCATGCGGATCCGCCTGTGGTGCAGGCGAGGAGAAGCCCCAGCCCAAGCCCGCAGCCTGTGGCTCGGCCTGCGGCGCAGGTGAGAAATAAGGCGCTCATCCCACGACAGAGCATGGAATATTTTGCTTTCCAATGGCATATAACAGATAGCTGTGACCAGCGTTGCGAACATTGCTACATTTTCTCTGAAGGTCATCCTCAGTTGATTGAGATGCCCCTCGATAGAGCACAGGAGGTGATCAGGCAGTGTGAAGATATGTGTGGCAGGATGAATCGGCTGCCTTATTTCTACATGACCGGTGGCGACCCTATTCTTCACCGCGACTTCTGGACTATCCTGTCGATGCTCAAGGAGAGGAATATCCCTTTCACTATCTTGGGAAATCCGTTTCACATCACGGACGAAGTGTGTCAGCGACTCAAATCATTGGGGTGTCAGAAATATCAGCTCTCCATCGACGGGATGCGTGCCACTCACGATTCCATCCGCAAACCGGGGTCGTTTGACACCACGATAGAGAAGATCGGCGTCCTCCGTCGCAACGGCATACGTGTAGCTGTGATGACGACAGTATCAGGGACCAACATTGATGAGATCCCCGACATTGTAGACCTCGTGGTCAGGAAGGGGGTGGATGTCTTTGCTTTCGGTCGTTATTGCCCCACATCTGAGGAGAAGTCGACGCATATATCTCCCGAGGAGTATCGTGACTTCCTCGGATGTATATGGGAGAAATTCGAGCAGCATAAGGATTCCTCGACGATATTCAATCTCAAGGATCATCTCTGGACTCTGTTCCTCTATGAGAAAGGTCTCTTTAAGATCCCCGAAGATAGTGATCCTGATGCTGTCTATGACGGCTGTCACTGTGGGGACTGCCACTTCACCATCCAGCCAAACGGCAACGTCATGGCGTGCAGGCGATTTGAGAGCGTAGTCGGCAATATGTTCAAAAAATCCATCTACAGTCTATGGGCAGGAGAGGAGATGGACCGCTATCGTCAGTATGACAGGTTTGAAAAATGCTCTCGCTGTGAGCTGTTGCGTTTCTGTCGCGGATGTCCGGCAGTGGCCTATGGCTATCGCCGCTCGTTCTATGCCCCTGACCCCCAGTGTTGGAAACAGATATGAAAGCCGTTATACTATCTGCCCCCTGCGACGCGCGCGAAATGCACGTGAGTCAGATCCCCGTGCCCGAAGTGCGTCCCGGCTGGGTATTGGTCAGGATCGAGGCATTCGGCATCAACCACTCCGAAGTGCTGTTGCGACGGTTTGAGATTGCTCAGGACTATATCAGCAAGCCTATCATCCCCGGCATAGAATGTGTCGGTGTGATCGAGGATCCCTCGGACAGCGGATTTCGGAAGGGGCAGCGCGTCATGGCCCTGATGGGAGGGATGGGGCGGAGCTTCAACGGCAGCTATGCCGAGTATGCACTGTTGCCCGCGAGTCATGTGTTCTCCGTGGACAGCCCCTTTGACAGTGTTGAGTTAGCCGCTATCCCTGAGACATTCTACACGGCATATGGTTCGCTGAGTCTGTCGCTTCAACTCTGCGAAAGTGACACATTGTTAATCAGAGGGGGGACATCGACGGTGGGGATTGCCGCCCTGCAACTTGCCAAAGCCATTGGCGCCAAGGTGGTGTCTACTACCAGGAGTGAAAGCCGGGCCTCTCTGCTGCGCAGCTTTGGTGCTGACGATGTGATACTGGAGGGGGATGATTTCTGCAAGAGATTTCTCGGGAAATTTCCCGCCGGAGCCTCAAAAGTGCTCGAGCTGATCGGGGCCGCTACACTGAAAGAGTCGCTCAGGGTGACCTCCACGCATGGGATAGTCTGCCATACGGGGCTGTTGGGTGGAGTGTATGGGCTGAAGTATTTCGATCCGATCAAAGATATCCCCTCGGGAGTCTATCTCACAGGCTTCTATAGCAACTATCCCACTCAGAGGCAGATCGACGGGATGATGCGCCTGATAGCTCAGGGAGAAATTCACCCCGTCATAGCCCGCGTGTTTGCCCTTGATGATATTTCAGAGGCTCATCGGTTGGCCGAGCAGCGCGGACAGATAGGAAAAATAGTCGTGACCGTAGGCGGCCACGACTGACTATGCGGTGATCAGTGGAATATATTATATGCGGTGATCAGTGGAATAATTGTTGCCTCAGCCAGTCGGCCACCAGCATTGACGTCTCCCTCGAGGTGTTGGAGAACACATGATTCTCGTCCGGGACGAGTCTGAGGACACTGTTGCGGATCTTCTCATGATAGCGCTCGGCATAAGTATAGGGCACTATCTGATCATGCGAGCCTTGCACTATCAGTGTCGGTCCAGTGTAATTGGCCGCCGTCTCATAGATGGGCAGTCTCAATGCTGTCTCGACATAGTCCTTGCCCAGTTTGAGTGCACCCGCCTCGGGAGAGTGGGGGGAGTTCTATATAATCCCCCTTGAAATTCCATGGATCATACAGTGCTCCCATCGTGTTGCCGCGCAGAGCATCGTCGCGTAGCACTGCGGCTGCTGCCAGAAGCACCTCGGCCTTAATGATGCTGTCGCCCAGCTCACCGCTCACCATGCTCACCACTACGCCCCCCTGCGAGTGGCCCACGAGGCTTATGTCCTTTACCCACTTCTGCGTCCGTGCCCAGCCGATGACATCCTTGAGGTCGTCTATCTCGTTGAGTACTGTCATGTTCTGAAATTCCCCATCGCTCCTGCCGTGGCCGTTGAAGTCGAATCGCAGCGTGGCCATCCCTTGTGTCACCATGCTCTCCGAAAGGTTGTTCATGAATGTGGATTGACAATTGCCGCTGAATCCGTGGCAGATGATGACGAGGGGCACAGGGCCTTTAGTCTCAGACGGTTTGTTGATGATCGTGAACAGGCGCCCTACAGAGCCTTTGAGATAGAGAGTGTCAGACGCCGTCTGGGCCTGTGCGCCGATGAGAGCCGGGATCGCCATCATCAATGCTGCGAGATACTTTTTCATGTGAACGATAGGATTACGATAAGTTGAATGACGTGTATTTGTTCTGTCAAAATAACATCTTTACCTATCGGAATGTTCTGTGCGTTGATTCCCCGATCTACAGTCAGTGATGTTGCGTATCGTCTTTCAGATCATTCTGTTTGTTTTTCTTTGTTGTGTCAGGCGCCGGCTCCATGTGTATATTGATTATCGAGTTTTCGCCAAACACGCGCTTTATCTCGTTCTCGGCTTTTGTGGCTTTCTCATGAGCCTCAGAGAGTGTGATATTGCCATCCATCTTGGCGTGAAGATCAACGGCTATCCCGCTGCCTATGCGACGGGTGCGGAGATTATGCACATACTTGATGCCCGGCACACCCGTCACAAGGTTGACGATCTCTTCTTTCTTATCATCGGGCAGCGACGCCTCGAGGAGTTCGCTGATGCAGGGGCGGACTATGTCATAGCCGCTCTTGATGATGAAGATGCTCACGACAATGGCCGCTATGGGATCGAGGATCCTCCAACGGTCGCCAAGAAACATCGCACCCGCTATGCCCGCGAGAGTGCCGGCTGACGACACCGCATCGCTGCGGTGATGCCACGCGTTGGCTATCACAGCCTGCGAGTCAAGGCTCCTGCCTGCGCGGATCGTGTAGCGGTAGAGCCATTCCTTGGACGCGATAGACAACACGGCCACTATCAGGGCCAGCAGCGTGGGTCGCTCCAACGCTTCGCCGTTGAGGCTGCGCACTACAGCCTCAATGCCGTTGATCATCAGTCCGATGCCTGCGCCTATCAATAACACTCCGATGATCACAGTGGCCAGTGTCTCATACTTGCCGTGTCCGTAAGCGTGGCCTTGATCCTTAGGCTTTCCGGCGATTCTCACGAACACGAGTACGATGGCATCCGAAATAAAATCGCTGAGCGAGTGAACTGCGTCGGCGACCATAGCCGAACTTTTCCCGGCAAATCCGGCAATAAACTTCAGCACGATAAGGACGGCGTTAACTGCCGACCCTATCAGAGTCACTTTGTATATCTTCTTTTCACGTATCTCCATACACACGCAAAATTACACACTTTTCTTTCGCCGCCCAAATTGTTAACGAGAAAAAACCGCTTACATCAAACTTGTGCACCTCGCTGAAAATGTGTAAATTCGTGCCATGGCTTGTTCAACTGAATACATCGACTTCATTTTAGAAGTCTTATCTCCATTAGGTGAAGTTCATTCTCTCTATTTAAACTACGTAGAACACACACGGCTCATTATTTAGGACCATATTTCTTTTCAAAAATATCATAATGCTCTTCTCCCCAGCGAAGCATCATGTCTATTATAGGGAGTAGGGTTTTGCCAAGCTCAGTGATAGTATATTCAGAACGCGGCGGAAGCTCAGGGAATATTTTCTTTCCCACCAATCCATCTTCTACCAACTCTTTCAGCTGGATATCAAGAACTCTGGGCGCAGCTTCCGGGAGACACTTGTGGATTTCGCTTGGACGCATCGGATTTCCCGATCGCAGCTCATCAAGGATACATGATTTCCATTTTGATTCTATCAGACTCATGGTCAATCTAAGAGGACAATCGAGATCTACAGGTATTTTCTTTTCGTATGCCATATCAAAATTCTTTTTCCTATTGCAAAATTACACAAATATAACTGAAAATCAGAATACCGAAAAAATATTCGGTACATGAATAATTTTTCGGTACTTGTAATAACCAATCTACCCTACTAATTTTGCATCCGGAAAACCAATTAACAATCATAGAAATGAGAGACGAGATCAAGGAATATGAAGCAGTAGCCAAGGCTGCCGAAAAGTTTGTCAGAAGCGTAGCTGAAGGCAATAGCGAGTATGCAAAAACCCTTTTCACTGAAGACGCGGTGCTCTTCGGGATGCTTGACGGTGTGCTTGAGCATGGATCGATAGACCAGTTCTATCATAATGTTGACAGCGTGGGAGCCGGTGCCAATTTTAAGGCTCGCATAGATGTCCTTGCCGTAGAGGAGACGGTGGCTGTGGTGCGTGTCCTCGAAGAAGGCTGGGGCAGTCGCATAGACTTCACCGATTTCATCCTTCTTCTTAAGCTAAATGGGGAATGGAAATGCGTGGCTAAAGCCTACAACCAGAACTCTGACACCATTAAGAAGTAAATGCCGACACCGATAGCGACACCCTCTCTCGCGACATCTTGCGTCGCTCTGTAAAAGAAAAAAGCTCCTATCCGGGAGCTTTTTTTAGTATGAAGATTATTACTGGTTCAACTTCTCTAAATCAAAAATTGGCAAATACTCGTGGATCCTATCTGCCGGGATTGACACGGCGCAATTTCCTGATGTTATTTCTGTGTTTACTTGCGGGGCGTTCATGAGTTGACCGTTAACGAACACAACTAATCTTTTACCTATATTATTTCGGGTAATATCTTCCCATTTCTTTGTATCTGGAAACTTAAATGTCACCTGTATATTTTCGCCATGGGGCGGAAGGGAGTTTACACCAGTTATAGTAACTTTTTCGGATATTAACGGTCCATTCTCGTATGCAACAAGCCATATCGTGCCGTCTTCACTTGGAATCGTCCATTCGAGTGTCAAATTCTCAGGCTTTATACCGAGAAGTATCTGATTTATTGAGGCTGTGTCTGCAAGAGTATAATGTGCATCGGTATTTACGCCGGTCAAGGAGTCGCAAAATTGTGCTGCCTTTTGGACGGTCACAGTCCATTCAATAATTTCTGCCTTTTCGGCTTTGGTAGTGCTTGTTTTGCCACACGCTGTTATTGCAACCGCGAGGGTGATGCTTCCAAGCAAAGCCGAGAGATTCAATAT
>CAZAWC010000040.1:0-19196 GCA_964488595.1 uncultured Staphylococcus sp.
GATGATTTTCGCACGCCATCTGCGCAAGGAGCTTGAGGAAATGGGCCTCACCGAAATATCGCTCGACGACAACGGCTACCTGATGGCCACTCTGCCGTCGAACATCGACAAGGACGTGCCCACCGTTGGCTTCATCGCTCACCTCGACACCTCGCCCGATATGTCGGGACGCCACGTATCGCCCCGCATCGTGCGCAACTACGACGGCGGCGACATAGTGCTCAATGCCGAGCAGGGCATTGTGCTGTCGCCCGGAGACTTCCCCGAGCTCAAGCACTATGTGGGCCAGGATCTGATCGTGACCGACGGCACAACGCTGCTCGGTGCCGACGATAAGGCCGGTGTAGCCGAAATCATCTCGGCTGTCGACTATCTCAAGAAGCACCCTGAAATCAAGCACGGCAAAATCCGCATAGCCTTCAACCCCGACGAAGAGATCGGTCTTGGCGCACATAAATTCGACGTGGAGCGCTTCGCTGCCGACTGGGCCTATACCATGGACGGCGGTGAAATCGGTGAACTTGAATATGAAAACTTCAACGCCGCCGTAGCAAAAGTGAGCTTCACCGGCCGCAACGTCCATCCAGGCTATGCCAAGCACAAGATGATCAACTCTATGCGCATCGCCAATCAGTTTGTCATCATGCTCCCGCGCTGGGAGACGCCAGAGCATACCGAGGACTACGAGGGCTTCTACCATCTGGTGTCGATGGAAGGTACTGTCGAGAAGACCGTGCTCACCTACATCATCCGCGACCACGACCGCGACCGCTTCGAGCGCCGCAAGAAGGAGCTGGAGCATCTCACCAACAAGATCAACAACGAGTTTCCCGGCTGCGCCTCTATCGAGATCAAGGATCAGTACTACAACATGCGCGAGAAGATCGAGCCTGTGATGCACATCATCGACGTTGCCGTCAAGGCTATGGAGAATGCCGGCGTCAAGCCCCGAGTGCGTCCCATCCGTGGCGGCACGGACGGTGCACAGCTCTCGTTCAAGGGTCTCCCCTGCCCCAATATCTTTGCCGGGGGGCTCAACTTCCACGGGCGCTTCGAGTTTGTCCCCATCCCCTCAATGGAGAAGGCCACCGACGTCATCGTGGAGATAGCCAAACTCGTCGCCGAAAAGAAATAAACCCTATCCCCCCATCCTGCGGGTGAAAACCCTGATTATAGTAACCGGTCCCACCGGAAGCGGCAAGACAGACCTTGCCATAGATATAGCCGGGAGCCTTGGCACCGAGATAGTCGGTGCCGACTCCCGGCAACTTTTCCGTGGCCTTCCCATAGGGACCGCCGCCCCTACCCCCGGGCAACTGCAGCGTGTGCCTCATCATCTCGTGGGGGTGCTTGAGCTTGACGAATACTACAGCGCCGCCAGATATGAAGAAGACGCTCTCGCCGCGCTCGACAGGATATGGGCTCACAGCGAATATGCCGTGATGTGCGGAGGTTCAATGATGTATATCGACGCCGTGACGAGGGGTATCGACCCTTTGCCAACCATATCGCCCGAGGTCCGGGGACAGATTCTGGCCCTCTACGAATCGAGTGGGCTCGATGCCGTCAAAGCCCGGCTCGCTGAGCTCGACCCCGAGTCGCTCGCCACAATCGACCCTTCCAATCACCGACGCATCATCCATGCGCTCGAGATAACACTCGAGGCCGGGATTCCAGCATCACAGCTCCGGACCGGCAAAGCTAAAGAGCGCCCCTTCAGGACTGTCAAAATGGCGATAGGCTATCCGCGTCAAGTCCTGTTCGACCGCATCAACCGCCGGGTCGAGGCGATGATCGAGGCAGGGCTCGAAGATGAGGCCCGTAGCGTCTATCATCTGAGGCATCTTAATTCGCTGAACACGGTAGGCTATAAGGAGATGTTTGCCATGTTTGACGGCACGATGGACCGCGCTACAGCCATCGGCCGCATCGCCAAAAACACACGTGTCTACGCCAAAAAGCAACTGCTGTGGCTATCCAAGGACCCCACGGTCCGTATCCTTGACCCCGACATGCCGCTGCTGCCACAAGCCCTCGAGGCCATAGGCAGATGCCGAGCTGAGGCAGATCAGTAGCCCTTGCGGTATTTATCCTCCTCAGAGTCGTCGAGGATCGAGAGATAGGAGGCATAGCGCGACTCGGCTATATAATGCTGCTCGACAGCCTCCTTGACTGCGCATCCCGGCTCGTGGGTGTGAGTGCAGTTGCCATAGCGGCACTCCTTGCTGCGGCTGAAGATCTCGGGGAAAAAGTGACTCACCTCGTGGCGGTCAAACTCCAGTGTGCCAAATCCCTTGACTCCCGGGGTGTCGATGATGAAAGTGCCCTCGGCCATGTCAGGCACCTTGAACATTTCGGAGAATGTCGTTGTGTGCATGCCCGTGTCATGTATGGACGAGATCTCGCCAGTAGCGAGTTCGATGCCGGGGATGAGGTCATTGATAAGAGTCGATTTTCCCACGCCTGAGTTGCCAGAGAACAGGGTGATCTTCCCCTCCAGAATTGATCGCAGGCTCTCGAGGCCGTCGAGCGTCTTGGCCGAGAGGGCACACACCTTATAGCCTATCGAGGTGTAGAGATGGCGCACAGCATCGAGATATTCCATCGCCTCGGCATCCCCCTCGAGAAGATCGGTCTTGTTTATCACTATCACCGCCGGCACCCTGTAGGCCTCGGCCGTGGCGAGAAAACGGTCGATGAACGTGGTGGATGTCACCGGGTGAAAGAGGGTCACCACCAGACAGACCTGATCGAGATTGGCCGCGAGGATATGAGCCTGCTTGGAGAGATTGCTTGATTTTCTAATGATATAATTGCGTCGTGGCTCGATGGAAACGATGTAGGGTGTATCACCCCCGGCCGAGTCCGTGATGGTCACACGGTCGCCCACAGCCACGGGATTGGTGGTGCGGATACCCTTGAGCCGGAAATTTCCCTTGATGCGACACGTCGGCGTGCGGCCATCGTCGGTGAGCACGATGTATGAGCTGCCTGTATTCTTAATAACTGTTCCTTTCATACCGGACGCAAAGTTAAACAAAAAACTGTCATTATCGTCAAGACGCAGCCACGAATTTTGTCAGAGAGACACAATGATTTTCTCCTCACGGGGAATTTTGTCGACCGAGTAGAGCGGTACCAGCTCCTCGGCGGTGACAGGGACAGGCTCTGGGAGCAGGCCTGCGAGGTGCCCTACGAGCCCCAACAGTTCGCGTGAAGACAATCTCTGCCTCAGCGCCTCCATGCTCAGGCTGCTGTCGCGCTTGGAGAGACGGCGCCCCTCCGAGTTGCATATCAGAGGCAGATGAGCATATGAGAGCTGTGGCAGGCGCAAGAGCCGGCGCAGATATATCTGCTGAGCAGCAGAGAGGAGCAGGTCGCACCCTCTCATCACCTCGGTGACCCCCATCAGGGCATCGTCCACCACCACCGCCAGTTGGTAAGACCACGCCCCGTCGGCCCTCCTTATGACAAAGTCTCCGCACTCGCGTGCGAGATTGGTGGCAGTTTGACCGAACACGGCATCTTCGACAGCTATCTCCTCGTCTGGCACGAAAAGGCGCACCGCTTTACCGTGCCGCCGCGGACATGCGCACGGCAGCGAGGGCGGACGGCACGTGCCGGGATAGGTGAGCCTGCCGTCGCTCTGATGCGGAGCATTCACAGCCATCAGATCGGCGCGGGTGCATGAGCAGAGGTAGGCATAGCCCGTGTCGAGCAGCCGGTCGAAATAACGCTCGTAGATCCCGTTCCTACGGCTCTGCAGATAAGGTCCCGCGTGGCCGATCCCCTCTATGCCCCCCTCGTCGGGGTGCAATCCCAGCCAGTCGAGATCATCCTCAATGAGGCGGGCATACTCCATCTTGGAACGCTGAGGGTCGAGATCCTCTATGCGGAGCACCCATCGTCCTCCGCGGCTGCGGACCGACAGCCACGACAGCACAGCGGTGAATATGTTGCCGAGGTGCATCCTCCCCGACGGCGAGGGAGCAAACCTCCCGACAGGAAGGACAGGTGAGGATTCTGACTGCATTAACATGATGGTGGATGAACTTGTCAGCAAAATTAAGAAAAAATCGGGCCTCAACTATGGATTGTCGACGGAAAAAAACGTTTTTTTTCATCCTCGGTGGGTTACATTCACGGCTCCGGGATCATTATTTATCGTAAAGAGCCCTAATCCATGCCCATGATGAAAACGCCTGAGATCAATCCTGACGACGCCGTGTATCTGGCTGCCCTGAAAGCCGGAGACAGGGCAAAGACCCAAGAACTGTTTTACACGGAGCTCTCCGGCACCCTGAAGCGCATTCGCCACAGGATATTTCTCGACAACGTGGGGATGGATGAGCTGGTCAACGAACTCTATCTTTATCTTGCCGCCGACGGGTGGAAGAGGCTTGGCACATTCACCGGGCGCGACGGCACACGCCTGCGCACGTGGATAGGGATGGTGGCATGGCATTTTTTCACCTCGCGCGGACTCCCGAGGCTCAAATTGCTCCCTGCCGACAGTAAGGAGGGCGGCGAGGGGTCTGACACGCCGGTGGCCGACAGCGAGCGGCAGGTGGCATATGATGTCCGCTCGGCACTTGACATGATGCCCAACCGCCGCTATGCCCGTCTGCTCACCCTGCTCCTCGAGGGATTCACTCCGGCCGAGGCTGCGGCAGCTCTACACACCTCCACCTCAAATATTTACAATCTCAAACATCGTGCTATAGCACAGTTCCTCAAATTCTACAATTGATGACGGCAGATAATTTGTCGAGTTTTTCGGATAATATTGTATCATTTATAATAATTTGTTGTAAATTTGCATCACGGAGGTGGTCATGAGATACGCACAGCATGGATTCTGACCTCATTCCCGGGACTATTCCTGCCGGAAGGCACACGCATCAAATATCACGAAAACTTATACACCCACGATGAAATATCGCCTGATACTATCAGCTCTACTCCTGTTATTGATTGGCACCACGGCCCCGGCACAGCAACGTCATGCCCTCGTGGTGGGACTCGGCAAGCAGAAGGATCCATCGTGGGCCAAGATCAACGGAGACAAGGATGTGCCGCTGGTGGTGGATATGCTCAGGGAGAACGGGTTCAACGACATCACTACCCTTGTCAACGAACAGGCCACAAAAAAGGCTATCGTGAAGGGGATCTCAGACCTCACGGGCAAAGCCGGCAAGGGTGATATAGTCTACATCCACTTCTCAGGCCACGGACAGCGCGTCACCGACACGGATGGCGACGAGACCGACGACAAGTGGGACGAGGCGTGGATCCCATATGACGCTTATCAGACCTATGGCATCAACGACCGCGGCGAGAAGCATCTGACCGACGACGAGCTCGCGGCCCTGCTGACCAAGACTCGCAAGAATGTGGGCCGTGAGGGAAAGATAGTGGTGACGGTGGATGCCTGTCACAGCGGCGACGCCACCCGTGGGGGGGTAAAATGCGGAGCCGTGAGAGGAGTGATAACCAACTTTGAGATACCCGACTTCACGCCCCCTCGCGAGCATGCCCTGAAGTCGGGCGACAATGACTGGATCACGCTGAGCGCTTGCAAGGACTATCAGCTCAACCTCGAGCATCCCGACGGATACGGCAGTCTCACATTCGCCCTCCACGACCTTTGGAAAGATCTGCGACAGGCCGACAACCGCACCATAGTCCGTGAGATCAAGGAATACATGAAGAGCTTCGGTGTCGGCGTCACATTGCCTCAGGAGCCTGTGATCAGTGTCGGCAAGACAGCAGACTCATTCTCGGTAATATTCTTGGACTGACAGCTATGGAGTGTGAAGAAAGCAGAGCGGTGATGAGCGGCACCGTCATGGTGAGGGGCATCGTGGCAGGCGACACAGCCTGCGTGCGCCGGTGCTATGAGGAGTGTCGCGACACATTCAGACGATCGGTCAGGGGGCTCAAGGTGGCTCCCGACGACCTGAAAGACATATTCCACGAGTCGTTCGAGATACTCTGGTCACGCATCGACAACGGCACGATAAACGTGGAAGGAAGCGGCCTGAGAGTGAGGCGCAAGGATGGCACGACCGCACCGGTCGCCGACCTCACAGGGACATATTTCAACGGTATCGTCCGCAACAAGATACTGGAGTTCTGCCGCCGCAACAACCGTATGGTGCCGCTCGAGGGACTGATGGCCGACGAGGAGGAGGACGTGACAGCCTACACCGGCGACGACGATCCCCGACAGCTCAAGGACAGGCTCACACTGGTAGCGCTCAACACTCTGCCTCACAGCTGCATCGACATACTCACGAAGTTTTACCACGACTGCATGACCCTGCAGCAGATCCTTGCCGAAAGGCCCGAAAACAGTTCGTATGACGGACTCAAAACGCGAAAGACCAAATGTCTGAAGCGACTTAAAGAGCAAATCCTCACCCTATTCAAGGCCCACGGCCTCCCATGCCCATGAAAAATCAGAATACCCGAACCCCCGAAGAAGATATTGACCGCTTCCTCACCGGACGAATGACCCCCGAAGAGGAAGAGGCATTCCGGCAGAAGCTCGACGCAGACGAAGAGCTCCGCAAGGAAGTGTCACTGATGCGGCTCATCGTGAGGGCCCTCTCCATCAGAGCCGGCCGCTACAGGCTCATGAAGGAATGGGACACCGATGATGACGATGAGAAAATGCCGTCAGCTAAACGACGGATCATACCGGCCCTCTCGGCTGCAGCGTCGGCAGTGGTGATCCTGATACTCGGGAGTGTCTTCCTGACCCGCCACCATTCGCTCCCACAGGATGCGGAGTGTGCCCCCGTGTCCGGGACTCCGGCCCCGGAGGCGACGACCGATCTGCCCACAGGGATGCGCGGGTCTGTCAATGTCTCGGTCAGCGTGATAGCCGACGAGATAAACGAGGCCCGCTCGTCGGCACAGTTCGCCATGCGTCAGATTCAGGCCGTGCTCGCCGACACGGCCGTCGATGCCTCAGCCTCCGACGAGGAAAAGGCCTATCTCTCCAAAGTCACCGCCGAGCGCGACTATCGTCTGCGCTGGCTGCGCATCAATGCCTTGATCTCGTCAGGCCATCTCCGGCAGGCCCGCGAGGAGCTGAAAAAGTTTGCCTCCGAGCCGGGTATATATCGTGACGATGCACGTAAACTTCTTAAAGAGTTTGATTAACGAATTTGAATGAAAAACTACCTTGTATGCCTCCTCATAGCCGCCGCGGCTGCGACGGTACCGACAGTGGCCCTGACTGCGGCCACCGGCGAACAGACCGACAATCCCCATATCCTCAAGGCCGAATACCTGATGGCCGACAGCATAGCCGACTATGACGGTGCCCTCGAGGCGATAGCAGCCGGACTGGCCGAGCAGCCCGACAGTGCCACCACCTCAGATCTCCACAGCCTCAAGGGGCGCGTCTATGACCTGCAGGGCATGCAGGCTGAGAAAGACACAGACTTCGATAATGCCTCGCGCCTGTATGCCGAGTCGGCAAGGGAATATATCACGGCTGGCGACTATGGAGCAGCCGCCGTGGCGACAGTCAAGGAGGCTGAGATATATGACCGCGCGTTCAAGCACAGCCTCATAATGCCCGCCATAGAGCGGGCCAATCAGCTGGCGCTGAAAAGCGACGACGAGAGGACTCAGTTCTACGCCCTGAGAGCGCGCAAGAAATATGCCGCTCAGCTCAATATGTTCCATCAGTATCTCGCCGCATCGGCGGCCATGGACTCGATCGCGGCCAATGCCACCGACGCAGTGGTGAAGCGTGACGCCATCGCCGATGTTGCCGAGTCGGCTCTCATCTCGGGCGACTACCGCCACGCCACGGAGCTGTATGAGAACTTTCTCGCCGAGCTCGAGAGCCTGCCTCAGAGCACCCCGCGCGACGTGCTGATAACCGGCACGCTCGACAAGCTCTCCGACATCTCGCAGGAGCGCGGACTCTATGACGACGCCATCGCCTACTCGTCGCGCAACCTGCCCATGAAAAGCGCCGGCGAGACCAAGAGCGACATAGGTCTGGCGCTGGCTCACCAACGCATATCGACGGCCTATGCCTCGAAAAAAGACAATGTCCGCGCGGCGCTGCATGCCGACTCCGTGCGTCAGATAGCCGAGAGGCAGCAACACCCCTTCTATGCCAGCTATCTCTACACCCTCGCCGGGATATGCTACAAGCAGATACAGGATTATCCCGAGGCGCTGGCCAACTTTGACAAGGGGATCGACTATCCCCTCTTGGCCAAGGACCTGCACGCACTGTCGGGCGGGGTGCATCACCTGATGGGCAACCACCGCGAGGCCCTCAGCCACTACACAGAGTTTCTCAAAGGGACCGCCGAGAGCGATGGCGAGAACTCGCCGCGTTATGCTACGGCCCTGCGCTTCCTCGCCAACATGAAAGCATATGTCGGCGACAACGAGGGAGGCTGCGAGGACTATATGAAGTCTATCTCGCTCACGCGCACCATCCTGCGCGAGCGTCTGCGCCTGCTCCCGTCGGGGATGCGCAAGAATCTACTCGCCGACCTCACCGTGTCGCTCTCCGAGATGACCCCGTTCGGGCTTGGCACAGGCCACACGTCAGACGAATTTTCGCGACAGGCCTATGAGGGTCTGCTGCTCGCCAAGGGGTTGCTGCTGGCCTCCGACCGCTCGACAGCCGAGCTCGTGGCGCGCCACGGCACCCCAGCGGACAAAGCCGACTATGCCCGGCTGC
This sequence comes from uncultured Staphylococcus sp., assembly GCA_964488595.1. Lineage (GTDB taxonomy): Bacteria > Bacteroidota > Bacteroidia > Bacteroidales > Muribaculaceae > Duncaniella. The sequence goes on from CAZAWC010000040.1 coordinate 8,723, forward strand.
TGGTGCTCCGCGACAAGCTCGCCGATATAGAGGCCGACCGCTCTATGGCCGACTCGGCCGCCGTGCTCTATCGCCGGCTCCTCACGCTCGACCAGCGGCTTGCTGACAACTGCACACGATATGGCGACATCGGAGAGTTTGCCACCACCACCTATGCCGATATAGCCGGGGCCCTGAGAGAGGGAGAAGTGCTGGTGGACTTCACCGACTATCTCGACGACAAGGACCATCGGCGCTATGCCGCATTCGTGATAAAGCCCGGGATGGAGTATCCCCTCCTGATCCCTGTCTGCACTGGAGCAGCCCTCGACTCGCTGCTCAAGGCCAACTATGGTGTGCTCAGTGCCATCCATGACGGCCGTGCGGGGATGGAGCTGCGACAGCTCTGTTTCGATCCACTGCGCGAGCATATCGACGGGGCAAGCACCGTCTTCATCGTCCCCTCCGGCATGCTCCACACCATCTCGATCGACGCCCTGCCGCTCGACGATAATTCGCTCGTGGCAGACAGCTACAGGATAGTGCGCCTATCCTCGGGCCGCAATCTGCTCAAGCGGCCTGTCACTGACAGCAACACGCTCTCGGCGACGCTCTATGGCGGCATAGTCTATGACATGGATGCCGACGAGATGGCGCTGGCGAGCATCACCGACACTGACGACATGGCCATCGAGCTGGCCACCCGCTCGCCCATGGAGCACACCGACTCGCTTCACTATCTCCCCTACACGCTCACCGAGGTCAACAACATATCCGAGATACTGGCGGATGTGGCCACGGCTGTGCCCCTCACGGGCAAGCGCGCCACCGAGGCATCGTTTCTCGCCCTCTCGGGCAGGTCTCCCTCCATTCTCCACATCGCCACCCACGGATTCTATTTCACCTCCGAAGACCCTCAGAAAGCCAAGGGTCTCATGGGATATACCAACGCCATGAACCTGAGCGGACTGGTGATGTCGGGCGGCAATGCCGAGTGGAGAGGCGAGCAGCTGCCGTCTGACTCATTCGGCGGACTGCTCACCGCGGCCGACATATCGCGCTGCGACCTCTCGGGCACATCGCTCGTCTGCCTGTCGGCGTGCCACACAGGCCAAGGCTCGGTGACTTCCGAGGGGATCTTCGGGCTCCAGCGGGCCTTCAAGATGGCCGGAGCCGAGACGCTCGTCATGACCCTCTGGGAGGCGAGCGACGTGGCCACAGTGCTCTTTATGGATACGTTCTACTCCTCGCTCGTCAACAACGGATTTGACCGCAAGGAGGCCTATGAGGCGGCTCGCAATGCCGTGAGAGCCAAGTATCCCGAGCCGTTCTACTGGGCCGGATTCGTGATGGTCGACTAAACTTTGCCCCGCGGCGGGACGTTATTGTTTCATAACATAAAAACATAAAACGTTATGAAACACCTCATACTCCTCCGCCACGGGCAGAGCCTGTGGAATCTCGAAAATCTATTCACCGGATGGACCGACGTAGACCTCTCGCCAAAGGGACGCGAGGAAGCCTCCGAGGCCGGCCGTCTGATCAAAGAGTCGGGGATACTGCCCCGCTACTGCTTCACATCCTATCTGAAGCGCGCCATCCACACCCTCGACCTTGCGCTCGACTCCATGGACCGCGTGTGGCTCCCCGTGGTCAAGGACTGGCACCTCAACGAGCGCCACTATGGCGCGCTCCAAGGGCTCAACAAGGCTGAGACTGCGGCCAAGTATGGCGACGAGCAGGTGCACATATGGCGACGCAGCTATGACGTGTGTCCCCCTGCTCTCGAGCCGGGAGATGATCGCTCGCCCGTGCGCGACGTGCGCTACTCCATGCTGACGGCCGACGAGCTGCCGCTGACCGAGTCGCTGGCCGACACCGTCAGCCGCGTGCGCCCCGTGTGGGAGGAGAAGATCGTTCCCGCCCTCCAGCTCTATGACACTGTCCTCGTGGCCGCCCACGGCAACTCGCTGCGTGCACTGGTGATGATGCTGCTCCATCTCACCCCCGAGGCTATAGTGAGCGAGGAGATCCCGACAGGCAAGCCGAGGGTGTTCACTCTCGACGACCGCATGAAGGTGGTGGACGACAAATATCTCGGATAGATCATCCGGATTGTCTCACCGGCCACCCGCAGACAAATCCGCCTGAGGCGCCCGCAATATTCGGCCTTATCTACCCGTTTTGTGTGTGTGGATAACAATAGAAGAATAGCAAGATGACACATAACATCGGTATGCTGTTTGATCTGGACGGAGTGCTGATCGACAGCGAAGGCGAATATTCGACATTCTGGGGCGCAATCGGCGACAGATATGGCCGTGGCGACGACTTCAAGGACCGCATCAAGGGCTCGACACTCACGGAGATTCTCGCCCACTTCCCCGAGAGCGAGCGCGCGGTGATCAAGCGCGAGCTCTACGACTTCGAGGCCCGGATGGAATTTAAGGTCTATCCCGGTGTCAAGCGATTTCTCGCCGGTCTGCATGAGCGCGGCATCCCGGCAGCCATCGTGACCAGCAGTGACAACGCCAAGATGGAGAAGCTCTTTGCCCGCCATCCCGAGATGCGCGAGAGCGTCACCGCTATTGTCACTGCCGACATGGTGACCCGCGGTAAGCCCGACCCCGAGTGCTTCGTGCTCGGCGCCCGTCTCATCGGTGTTCCCATTGAACAATGCTGCGTCTTCGAGGACTCGATCAACGGCCTCAAGGCCGCCCGCGCCTCGGGTGGCAAAGTCATAGCCCTTGCCACCACCAATCCCCTCTCGGCCGTCGCCCCCTACGCCGACCTCACTTACACCTCCTTTGACCAAATCTCAATTCAGGACTTGACCGGAGAGTGATTTTTTTCCGCCTGAAACTTCAGATTATATCTTTTCCATCTCCCTGACGAACTCATCCCCGTCAGGGAGATTCTTTGTCAATATTTTCTGCTTCAAACGTCGGCTTATCGAATAGAGTGTATTGACATTCTCGCCCAATATCACGGCAATCCCCGTCATATTCATCCGCGCAAACAGCATCACTGCCATCTGATACTCACGGTCGGAGATTTTGTCGCCCATCTGTGTTTTAAATCTCGTGGCCAAATCTCCCTTCACCGCATCTACCGTGCGGTGTATGGCATCAAAAACCTGCGGACTGCCCAAGCGGCGGATCTCCCTCTCTATATCCGTCACAAGCGACTTCTCCACACCCGATCCACGCTTGGACATGTATTGCCTGCATAGATTATTTATCGTCTTCCAATTCTCACTGAACATAGCCGCAATATCATTCTTAACTCTCTCATCGGCTAAAATTATATTCTCTTTCTCGGCTTTTATCCTGACTATCTCTTCATTGCTCAGTCTATTTTTAGCCTCCATCTCGTCCAGCAGATGTCTCAATTCTGTCTCGCGAGCGATGTGTTCCCTCTGGCGAGCCTCGGCCACTACATATTCCTCAGTCATCCGGGTCAGCTCATTGGTGATCGCCGTCATCTCAGCCTCTTTTTGCTTCAACCTCGATCGACTCAAAAAAACCACGACCAAAACTACCATCACACATATGCCTGCGACGGCACACGCCACAACAGTCCTTATCGTTTCCTCCATCTCGCGTTCACGGATCTCCTGCTGAAGCATCTCCCTCTCGACCCTCAACCCCGATTGTTTCTGAAGATGCAAGATCTGTCTGTTGTACAGACGAAGAATATCCCCATATATTCTTTTGATCTCATCCTTATCTGACAAATCACCATTTATTAACAATTCATAAATTGCCAAAGTGTCTCCAGTATCCTCGGAATACTTGTAAGCCTTCTCAATATTTGATTGGAGTGACTTATCTCTACCTGATTTCAGGTCCACCCATCCCATATTAAGATAATCCCTTGACTGCAAAGAAACGGTACCCTCAAATCTCTTTACAGAATCTGCAATAGCCGATGCCTGCGAATAATCGCGTTGTCTGATCAGTAAATGCAGATATCTACTTATGACTATTTTTTTTAGATTAATATCCCCCAAATATTCATTTCTATCAATAATCTTGCGAAAGAGTTCCTTACTTTTCTCCCACTCACGATTATCTAAATAACCAAGAGCAAGATCAGCCTCAGAATAAGCCGCATTCAACTCTTTGCCGGACTCACGATAATATTTAAGAGCTTTCTTTCTTGCAGTAATCTCGTCAATATGGTCAAAATTCAGACGGAAAATATCGGCTCTCGATTCTTCACACTTTGCAAGCCAATATACATCATTCATATTCTCTGCCATCCGACACGCCATAGTAGTATATTTCATGGCCTGTTCCAAATTGCCCTTATAATAATTAACCTCTCCTTTATAAAATAAGGACATCATCAATTCTTTTTCATGCCCGGAGTTCTGGAAATAGTTAATAGCCTCGGTTATTAATGAATCATCCGAAACTATCTTATGACTCTTAAATATTGCCCTTGTGAGAAGCAAAGCATATTCAGCCTTAGATCTTTCATTAAAAGACGAAGGCTCCATGGACTCAAGAAGACACACTAACGAATCGGGGTTATCATCCATTGAGGACTCAATATGCGTGAGTCTTGGGTCCAATCTTCCGGAACATCCGAAAATAATGAAAAGGAAAATGGACAACAGAACGTTTTTAATATTAATAATCTTTACTTTTTTCATAACGACAAAATTAGTAAATTTTCAAATCAGTAGATTTATTCTATCATAAAAAAATATCCTTCCACTTAACTTTTAGATGGCATACATGGCGGACATTCACACCGAATATCGGCAAAAATCGCCCCTAAAAATCGATGCACAATCTTTTCAGACAAACCCCGCTTGCAACCTCTTATACCTCAGAATATTACAACTATTGACGCACGGATTTTCCGGGCCTTTTTTTTTGTTAGTCTGATTGAGATAGCCTAACTTTGTAGTCATAATTCAACACGATTTTTTCACTAAAACTCATGCTCAAAAAACTTCTGCTACTGGCAAGCCTGCCGACACTGATTGGAGCAATAGGTGTTCACGCCGATGATGATACGTCACCGGAGAAACCCGCTGAGATGACACTATCGCCAATACAGGTAGGTAAACCAACTCGTCCACAAATACCCTCGGCGCAAGTGGTCACCTGCTCCCTCTCGGAGAACGGTCTCTTATCTATCACTTTCCGCTACGGAGAAGGTGAGGCTGAGCTTGTCCTCGACAATGGCATGGAGACAGTGACGGAGACATTCGACACCTCCGCTCCCTACGTCACCACCGTTCCCGACCCCGAGACGAGATATACCATCACGGTGACAACTGCCGCCAATCACACCTATACTGGCGAAATCTAATCACCCAATCACAAACAAACAATCTCTATAACAGCTACTATGGATTGGTATGAGATCTTGTGGGGAGTCATCGATAGGTTGCCACCTATTCTTATAGCCATTTTGATTACTCCGTATATAGTAAGGTGGTGGGATAAAAAGTTCGGCAACAAAAAGAAGGAAAACTCTAACGACAAAGAGTCCTGAATCGGTAGCAATATCTCTATGATCCGACTCACCCCCCAAAGAATCAATGAATCTATTCACTAATTAAGAAAAAATGGTCTGTCATCCAATTTTGCTCCGCATCTTCAATATAGTGATGTGGGGTATTGTAGTCATCTTGCTCATTCCTCATATTGTGAGATGGTGGAAGAAAAAGTACGGCAGTAAAGAGCAGGACAACTCGAAAAACAAAGAGTCCTGAGCTCGAGGTCACTTTTTTTACCAGATCCGCCTCACTCTAAAGTCGAGTCAATCATAGGTAATGAAAGATGACAATATGTTTACCACGCAAAGTGCTAACAGATGTCACCCTGTCATTTTTTTATTACTTATGATTGACTTTTTCTCAAAAAGGCCTCCTTTTTCCTAAAAATTTAACAATATTAATTTTGCAAATATAAAATAATTACATTAACTTTGTGCTGACATACTGTTAGCACACAATAATAACCAAATCTGTGTGCCTATGACATAAATATTTTTTCATCTGTTCTTATCCTCGAGTGGATAACGCAATCGGCGTGAATAGTCAGCCCGAATGGGTATTTGGATAATCTCGTCGTTCGGAAAACTGAATAGTAACTTTACAATGTTCGAAATTGTTGCGCTGAGTTTCAATTGAGAACAACTAATCCTTTTCCTTTACCAACCATGAAATTTAAAAATATTTATTGTTTCATCATTATGTCACTCCTGTTGGCAGGATGCCACAAGGATGATCCGGATCCCATCATTTGGGAAGATGAAAACGGATCGGAGGCTCAACTCTCGGCAGAACGCTCTGTGAGTGAGGCTGTGCAATTCGCCATTGACAAATACAATTCATTCTATAGCACCCCCTCGCGCTCTACGGGGATAGACGCATCGCGAGCTGATACCTACGTCATGCCTATAGAGTCCACTCCCTCAAGAAACGCATCAACGACGGATCTGTATATCATCAATTTCGATGAAGGCGGATTTGCAGTGGTATCTAAAGACAAGGAAGATGACCGTCTCTTTGCCGTGTCGGATGAGGGATCGCTCGACGTCACGTCAAATGTCATGGCGAGAGATTATTTGAAGACCATAGTCACATATAGTCCTGATGGAGATGGTGGCGTAGTGCCCATCAAGCCGGTTGATCCTGAAGAATTTGAATACGCTATATGGGAAGACCCGAATAGCGGCGAGAAATTCTATGTCGTACCTGTTGATGTCACCACCGAAACGGATCTTGATGTTAAAACTCTATGGAGCCAAAATTCTCCGTTCAACAACGAATGTCCTGTTCACGCTGAGTCAGGAAAGAGATTCCCTGCAGGATGTTTACCGATTGCTATAGCTCAGACGTGTGCATATCACCAAAAGGCCAATGTTCCGATCGAAATGGATTGGTCATCAATGCTGAAAAGTCCATATGGCTTTGCTCTTTCTAACGCAGCACAGGTCAATTTAGCAGATTTCATATTTGTAATTCATCTGTACGCGACTCTAAAAGATAGTAGTCAACCAACTTATAAAGCTAAAAAGGACAAAAATGGTCAGTGGGATTTATCTACTACTATGCAATGTTCCATGGGTGTTTCTGTTTTGAAGGAACTGGGATATTCAAATGCTAAACTTGTTTCCTCTGTTAGCTTTGATGAATTGAACACAAACCTCCAATATTTTGGGCCTGTAATTATGGCAGGGACTGATAGCTCCTCCAACAGTGCACATGCATGGATGATAACAGCATACAAAAAAGTCACGAAAGGTTATCGCCTTGTTCCGGTAGGAGAAAAAGTCACGCCTAACAATGGTTATTATCACGTCACAGACACCAATTACTACAAGTTTAATTGGGGATGGGGCGGTTCCGGAAATGGTTATTATATGACTTTAAGCGGAGTCTTGAATTCAGGGCCTTCCAAATTTGACAAGGATTTCAATTACATTATAAATATATATTGAATATGAAAAAGTTTTATTTGTTGACGATTCTCAGCCTTGTGGTGGGGATGAGCTCGTGTAGCTCAGACGAGCCGGGCGGGGGCGATTCGAAGCCTACGGAGGTGACTCTGTCCCGTGGCGAAGAGGATGGTCTGATGATGCAGAACGATTTCGCATTTCGTCTGCTGGATCATCTCAACACCGAGGATGTTAAGGGCAACGTGATGGTGTCGCCCGTAAGTGTGACCACCTATCTGTCGCTCCTCGCCGAGTGTGCCGACACTGAGGAAGCCACAAGGATCTACTCAGCTCTGGGCTATGACAGCTCGGTGGCCGGGGACATCATAGAGGCTAACAATCAGGTGCTCACCGCCATCAATACTACAGACAAAAAGGTGAAATGCACGGTAGCCAGCTCGGTGTGGGTAGACAAGAGTCTGGATCTGCAGCCCGGATTCATGGACTGGTGTTCGGGCAATAAGGCCATTGATGCCTCGGTGGTCGATCTGAGATCTGACAAGACCGTCAATCAGATCAACAAATGGGTTGCCGGCAAGACCAACAACATGATCCCCCGGATTGTGAAGGAAGTGGGGGCTCTGGATGTGTTCTTTGCCAACGCTGTCTATTTCAATGGTCTGTTCAACTCGCCTTTCTCGGCCAGTAGTACTATATTAGAGCCGTTTATCAACGTGGACGGCGTGAGCAAAAACGTAGACATCATGCACGATACAGCGTTGCGTCCCTGCTGGCAGGACGATACGGAGAAGGCCGTAAGATTGTATTTTGGCAATGGATCCTTCTCTGTCACATTCGTGCTCCCCAATGAGGATGTCACCGTGGAACAGTCTATCGCGTCGTTTGATGCAAAGAAGCTAACGGAGTGGCGTCAGTATTACCTCGACACTAAGGATGATCTCTACACGGTCAACCTTCACCTGCCCAAATTCGAGATGAACTACAACAAGGATCTGACGGGTGCTCTCAGCATGTTTGGAATCGGCGATATTTTCTCAAAGCCCATTAATATGCCCGTGATTTCGAGCAAACCTATCTCGGTCGGCTCTGTCAACCAGGCGATCAGCTTTAGGATAGATGAGAAAGGTGTCGAAGCCGCTGCTGTGTCCTACAACAATGCGCCCTCATCACCCGGGCCGATATATCAGGATCCCTCGCGTGAGATTGAGCTCAACTTCAACCGTCCGTTCTTCTACTGGATCGAGCATGTCCCCACAGGCGCAATCCTCTTCATGGGCACTGTGAACAGACTCTAACCACATTCAGCCTGATTCTTAATCAATAGATCCTCGCAGAGTGATGAAGCCGGTATTAACCGACGTCTCACTCTCCGGGGATCTATTTTTTCAATTTTACTTCTTGGCCTTGAAACTCATGTCAAGCCCCTTGACGGAGTGGGTCAACGCACCCACCGAGATGTAGTCCACGCCACACTCGCCATAGTCGCGCAGGGTGTCGAGCGTGATGCCGCCCGAGGATTCCACCTCGGTGCGTCCGGCGATCAGCTTCACGGCCTCGCGCGTACGCTCGGGCGTAAAGTTGTCGAGCATTATGCGGTCGACCCCGGCCTCGAGAGCCTGCTTTATCTCCTCGGTGTCGCGCACCTCGAGCTCTATCTTGAGGTCTTTGCCCTTCTCCTTGCAGTAGGCCTTGGCGGCGGCCACAGCCTGCGGGATGCCCCCGGCGAAGTCGACATGATTGTCCTTGATGAGAATCATGTCAAAGAGACCGATGCGGTGATTGCACCCGCCGCCTATGCGCACGGCTTCCTTCTCGAGCATGCGCATGCCGGGGGTGGTCTTGCGAGTGTCGAGCACCTTGGTCTTCAGCCCCTCGAGGCGGCTCTGATAGCGGGCTGTCTGCGTGGCTATGCCGCTCATGCGCTGCATGATGTTGAGCATCACACGCTCGGTCTGGAGGAGCGACTGCACGCGGCCCTCCACCTCAAAGGCCACATCTCCGGGCTTGACATGCGCTCCATCACCGATGAAGACGGTCATCTTCAGATCCGGGTCAAACTTCTCAAACACCCTGCGTGCCATGTCGACCCCGGCGAGGATACCCTCCTCCTTGATGATGAGCCTCTGCACGCCGCGCTCGTCGGCCGGGATGGTGCTGAGGGTGGTATGGTCGCCGTCGCCCACATCCTCGGCAAAGGCGAGCGTGAGCAGATCGTCGATAAGTTGGTCTTTGGACTTCATAATACTTGTATGGTTTTTGCGTTAATTTAAGTGATCCAATCTGTATATTTTTCCGTTCAGTCATGAAAATTACCATCTTAGCCGTTGGCAAGACATCCACCCGATATATCGCGGAGGCGTGTGACGACTTCGTGCGCCGTGCGTCGCGATATGTGCCGGTGGAGTTTGTGGCTCTGCCCGACCTGCGGGCCGCGCGAGGGCTCACCGAGGAGACCCAGAAAGTGAAGGAGGGCAAAAACATCCTCGCAGCCCTGCAGCCGGGGGATGTGGTGACCCTGCTCGACGAGCGGGGGACCGAACTCACATCGCGCGGGTTTGCGGCCGAGATAGAGAAGGGGATGGTGAGCGGGCTGAAGCGGATGGTCTTCGTGATAGGTGGTCCCTACGGATTCTCGCCCGAGGTCTACGCGAGGGCCGACCGCAAGCTGTCGCTCTCGCGGATGACCTTCACCCACGAGATGGTGCGACTGTTCTTCGCCGAACAGGTCTATCGCGCCATGACCATAATGCGTGGCGAGCCCTACCATCACGACTAAACAAACATTATCAGCAGTGTGACGATAACGGCAGCTATGAGAGTGAAGGTGATGCCGCTGCGGAGCATGAGCGAAAGCCACCCCTTGTTGCGCGGCGACATCCACGAGTAGAGCGCCGCCGACAGCACTCCGAACACGATACAGGCGAGATACCAGTAGAGAGGATTTCCCATGTCCTGCCGTCGTCAGGCTTTGGCGCCTTTAACGCCACCTTTCACCCCACCCTTGACGCCTCCGGAGAGGGCAAAGATGTTCTGATCATAGCTCACGGTCTTCTGCCCCTGCTCGCGCTTG
>CAZAWC010000041.1:0-19181 GCA_964488595.1 uncultured Staphylococcus sp.
CCCGGCCGATGGTTGTTTTTTTACACTCCCCGTGCCGGAGGTGACACCATCCCCCCATCCCTCATCATTCTCACTGTGCATCCTCACGCCGCAAGTGGTCCCTGAAAGGGGTCATGGCCTTGGTAGGCCTCGGCCTTGGCCGAGGTATAGGCACACAACTCATAATGCGGCCCCTGAAGGGGGTCGTGGATTTCTCGCCTTTTTGATTTGACGTCAATAGTACGAGTGTGGGTAATCCACGACTCCCTCTCGGGAGCCGCTTTGTAAACAATAATCCTTTCTACCCACGCCGAGGCGTGGGCCTACCAAGGCCACGACCCCCTCTCGGGGGCCGATTCAGATACTCCTGACCACCACCCACTGCTTGGCGTCCGGCAAGGACGCCGAATCTTCGCGCTTATGAGCCGAGAGGCACCGGCGGAGGATTGCCGGCGGGGAGGCGTTTTTTCACCGGCAGATGGGTAAAAGTGCGGTGAAAATCGGTCAATTAGCGGTTTTTACTATAGGTTGGGCTGATTTTACCATCGGAGAAACAGGATATTACATAATTTTGCACCAAACTAATTATATTCTCAACCCGATAACATCCACCATGAAATCACTCACCTCTCTGTTTGTCGCAGCAGCCCTCACGGCTGGCTCGGCATTTCAGGCAGACGCCGCCAAGAAGGTCCACACCATCGGCGACTCGACCATGGCCAACTATGACGAAAACGCCACCGTGACCCGCGGATGGTGTCAGTATCTCCAGCAGTTCCTCACCGGCATCGAAGTCAACAACCGCGGCAAGAACGGCGCGTCGAGCAAGAGCTTCTATACCGAAGCCGCCTTCTGGACCTCGGTCAAGACACAGATGAACGAGGGAGACTATCTGCTGATCCAGTTTGCCCACAACGACGAGAAGACCCAAGGCATGGACGGCGACGAGCTCAAGGCCTACTATACCTCGATCGGCGACAATGAGGCAGCCGCGGCTACCGACTATCGCGGCACCAACCCCTCCACCACATACAAGGACTATATGCGCAAATATATCGACGAGGCCCGCGCGATGGGTGTCAATCCCATCCTCGTAGGCCCCGTCTGCCGCATGTATTTCTCGGGCAACACCATCCGCCGCAACGGCCGCCACGACCTCGGCGACGGATTCTCCAAGATCACCCCCACCGGCATTCTGACCGATCAGAAAGTGCCCGCCACCGACCACTCAATGGACTATGTGCAGAGCATGAGGGATGTGGCGGCCGAGAAGGGGGTGCCCTTCGTTGACCTCACCACCGCCACAGCCGACCTCTATCTGAGCTATGGCGACAGCGACTGCCACTCCATACTGGGCGACGGCGCCGGCTCCACCCACCTCAGCGCCACCGGTGCGGCCCTCATAGCCCGCCGCTTCGTGGAGATAGCCTCCGAGGCAGGGGTGATGAGTGAGTTTGCCCACCTCACATCAGACCTCTCCGTGTCGCCCGAAGACGGTGACTTGGGCAAAGGCTATGTGGGCCAGACACTGAGCAAGGAGTTTCTCGTGTCGGGCTTCAGCATCACTCCCGCCGCAGGCACCGTGACGATAACCGCCGGCGAGGGGGTAGATGTGTCGGTGGACGGCGGTGCCACTTGGACCAAGGCCGCATCGCTCACCTATGAGGGCGCCACTCTCATCGACAAATTTCAGGCCCGTCTCACCATAGCCGCTACCGGCGCCAACACCGGCACCGTAGCCATCAAAGCCGGCTCGCTCGACAAGACCATCACCCTCACCGCCACCGGCGTCGAACTGTCGGGCGGCGTCGAGGTCAATGCCTACTGGCGTCTCGAGAAGAACCCCGACTGCGAGCTCACAGGCCCGGCCGACATCATTGCCGAGAGCTGGCACGGGATGGTGTGTCAGAAATATGCCAACCCCAACGCCAACACCGTGTGGCCCGACTGGACAGGCTTTGACGCCTCGCGCAAGACCCAGCGCAACGTCATCGAGGGCGAGCAGTGGCCCGAGGGGGAGATCGACGAGGTGTCGACACGCTACATAGAGTTTGGCGTGACGGCCGTAGAGGGCACCGAGCTCTCGATCGACGAGATCAGCTACTTCCTGTGCGGCTGCGGCGGCAACGGCATGTGTGTCAACGTATGGTATTCGACCAACGCCGACTTCTCCGACGCCAAGCAGATGTATCACAAAGAGAAGCTCCCCGCCAACAACATGCAGTATGTCTCCGAGACCCCCGTGCTCACCATCCCCGCCGGCGAGAGCCTGCGCCTGCGCTTCTATCCGTGGTATAACGGAGGCGCCAACGGCAAGACCATCTGCCTCTCCGACATCAAGATACACGGCTATGCCTCGCAGCAGGGCGACAGCGCCCTGAGCCCTGCCATGGCCACAGACGTCACAGCCACGACCTACTACAACCTTCAGGGCATGCGTGTGGAGACCCCCGCCCGCGGCGGTCTCTACATCGCACGCACCACCTATGCCGACGGCTCGTCCAAGACCGGCAAGATCGTATTCTAACACCAATTAACCATTATAATTCTAACCATGTACAGTTCAATCAAGAAAGCACTGCTACCCGCGCTCATGGCGACGGTTGCGGCAGTGTCCGGGTCCGCGCAGGAAGCTACCCAGCTCGCCTCGTGGACATTCGAGACCGGCTATGAGGAGACAGATCTGGGCGGAGGAAATTTCCTCTACACCCCCTCCGAGACAGCCGAGATCAAGGAAATCACCGGCTGGAGCAACAGCAACATTCCGCAGATCCGCCCCGAGGCTTGTGTGGGCGACGCGGCAGACTATGCTGTCTCGGCCTACAACGAGGGACGCTATTGGCAGCTGACCAACGGCTACCAGACTCGTGTGCTCCGCATCACGAACGACAGCTTTGACAACGTCGACGTCACCGACTACACCGACCCCGCTCAGCACAAGGTCTACTACGAGCTCACCTTCCCCACCAAGGGCTACAAGGGTATCTCGATCGACTTCGCCGTAGCACCCGGCAACAACACCCAGACCCCCATGCAGGCTGTCGTGTCGACCGACAACGGCAACACTTGGATAGCCGCAGGCACATATGACACATCAGACGTATGGTTCTCCTACACCGACCGCACCATCCAGCTCTCGGCCAACGACAAGGAGAAAGTGATCCTCCGCCTCTTCCCCACCACGGGCAAGACCAACTGGAACATGCGCAACATCTCCGTGACTGCCGCCGAGCAGGTGGGCGGTCTCGCTCAGGCAGACAATCAGGACGTCTCCTTCGCATGGCCCATGGGGTCGATAACTCCCCAGCTCACCGCCACCACCACGGCCTCAGACCTTTTCTCGGTCTATGAACTGGCCATCGGCAACGGCCTCACCATCAGCAAGGTGGGCAAAGTCTCCGGCGGCTCGGACCAGACCCTCTTCAAGCCCTCTGTCAACAACGGCGCAACCCCCGACGAGAACGACGCCCTCGTGATGACCGTGATCCCCCGCAAGGGCATCACCTTCAAGCCCACCGGCTTCGCTTTCCAAGCCAGCAAGCACGGCACAGGCGGCGGCAAGCTCGCCATCGAGGTGCGTCAGGGCGAGAAGTCTGTCATGATCAAGGAAGACATCAACCCCGAGCGCAACAACACGGGCACCTTCTTCTCCTCGTTTAACGAGGCCATCACAGGCTTCGAGGCATCCGAGGCTCCCGTCAGCGTGGTGCTCTACATCTACTCTCTGTCCAACAGCAAGGAGATGGGCGTGGCCGACATGACCATTTATGGCGTGGCCGACGGACAGGTGCTGGCCGTCCCCGTCTACACCTTCACCCTCACCTCAGCCACTCCCGCAGCCGGCACAGTGTCGTGCGCACCCGCAGGCAGCGAGTTTGACGAGGGCACACTGCTCACCGTCTCCACCACTGAGAACTTCGGCTATCACTTCAAGGCATGGACCGACGCCGAGGGCAAGGTAGTCTCCGAGGCCAACCCCTACAAGTTTGAGATCATGGAGAACACCACACTTGTAGCCACCTACGAGGCCAACAACGTCTATGCCCTCAACGTAGCCCTCGAGGGTGGCGCCAACGACAACCTCGTACAGTTCCAGCCCGCCGGCCACGTGGTAGACGGCATCCACTACTATGAGGAAGGCACCGACGTATGTCTGACCACCCTCAACAACCGCATCCTCACCTTCACCAACTGGGAGGACAACACCACGGCGACCGAGCGCATCGTCACCATGGACAGCGAGAAGAATCTCACCGCCACCTTCTCGGCAGCCGACTACATCGTCGGGTGGGACTTCTACTATGACCAGCCCGCCTCCGAGCGCGCAGCCGACTACAAGGACGAGACCGACAACGCCGGCCTCCTCTCGCTCCACAACCCCGAAGGCAAGACCACTTCATGGCTCACCCGCGGCATCAACAACGGCGCCGAGAACGGCAAGTGGGGTGCCCGCATCTGGAAGCTCCGCTCCGACGAGAACTACTTCGAGGTGTCGTTCTCTACCGTAGGCTACAGCAACATCGTCTGCACCGCAGCCCTCGGCATCTCCTACAACTCCTACTCCATCAACAACGCACAGTATAGCATCGACGGTGAGAACTACAACACCGTCCAGACCTACAACCTCGCACCCGGGTGGGTCACCGAGGAGTTTGCCCTCCCCGCCGACGCCGCCAACCAGCCCCGCGTGTGGATCCGCTTCATGCAGGACCGCGAGTCGCCCCTCGTAGGTAGCGAGACCGACTATGACGGCCTCGCCATAGCCGAGCTCTTCATCCTCGCCGACAAGGACGCCGCCAACGACGACACCGCTCCCTCGGTGGTAGGCGTGATCCCCGCCGACGGCTCTGAGGGCGCATCGGCCACAGGCTCGATCATCGTCACATTCGACGAGAAGATCAAGGCCGGCACCGGCGACGCCACCCTCAACGGCCAGCCCCTCAAGATGACCATCTCGGGCAAGAACGCAGTGTTCGCTTACCGTGGTCTCGACTACGCCACCACCTACACCTTCTCGCTCCCCGCCGGTGCTGTCATCGACCGCTCGGGCAACCCCTGCGCAGCATTCAGCTCCAAGTTCACCACCCTCGAGCGCGTACAGCCCGAAGCACGTCTCTTCGACGCCATCGTGGCAGCCGACGGGTCGGGTGACTACCTCACACCTCAGGAGGCCATCGACGCCGCGCCCGCCGGACGCATCAAGCCTTGGCTCATCTTCGTCAAGAACGGCACCTATAAGGGCCACGTCGACATCCCCGCATCCAAGACCATGCTCCACTTCATCGGTCAGGACCGCGACAAGACCATCATCGAGGACGACAGACTCTGCGGTGGTGAGAACGCCGTCAGCGTATCGGTAGGCGCCACCGTGGTGGTCAACTCCAACGACTGCTTCTTCGAGAACATCACCCTCTCCAACAGCTACGGCCACAAGCAGCAGACCGGTCCGCAGGCTCTCGCACTCAACACCGGAGGTGACCGCACCATCTTCAACAACGTGGCCATGCTCTCCTATCAGGACACATGGATCACCCCGTCGACCTCCAACTATCGTGCCTATGTGCGCAACTCGTTCATCGAGGGTGCCGTAGACTTCATCTACAACAGCGGTAACATCTACATCGAAAACACCACCCTCTACATCAACCGCAAGAGCGGCGGCTTCATCGTGGCTCCCTCTCACGCAACCGATGTGCTCTGGGGCTATGTGTTCAACAACTGTACCATCACCGCCCCCGGCGTACCCTCGGAGACCGACGTATGGCTGGGCCGTCCGTGGCACAACTTCCCCAAGACCGTGTTCCTCAACACCCGCGCCGAGGTCACCATCCCCGCCACCGGCTGGTATGAGACAATGGGCGGACTCCCCGTCATCTGGGCCGACTGGAACACATTTGACGCCAACGGCAACCCCATCGACCTCTCGCAGCGTCGCGACACCTACTACTACACCGACTCCAACGGCAACAAGGTCTATGGCACTGCCAAGAATCACCTCACCGACGAGGAGGCTGCCGAATATACCGTCAGCAACGTCCTCTCAGGCAACGACAACTGGGAGCCCATCATCAAGACCGAGCCCTGTGCCGCTCCTGCCGTCACTGTCGACGAGGCCGGCACACTGACTTGGGATGCCGTTCCCTATGCCATCTGCTATCTCGTGACCCGCGGCGATGAGGTGGTAGGCTTCACCACCGATCTCAACATGACCGTGACACCCTCGTCGTCCAACGGCGCACAGAGCGCTGCAGCCGACTTCGCCGACTATCGCGTACAGGCAGTCAACGAATTTGGCGGACTCTCCGAGCGTGCCACTGTCAAGGACACCTCCTCCATCATCGACACCCTCACCGACCTCGAGGGTAAGGTCATCGGCATCTACGACCTTCAGGGCCGTGCGCTCGCTGCTCCCGCCAAGGGTGTCAACATCGTGCGCATCCTCGGCGCCGACGGCACAGTCACCGTCACCAAGACCGTCGTCCGCTGAGACACCCGCATGACCGACTGAACAACGACAGTTAGTTTTTCCGCAATGATAAGAGCGGCAGTACCGTGAGGCACTGCCGCTCTTCTTCTATTATTAGTTTATGTCCGGATGACAGACCGTGGTCAGTCCCCCTCGCCTCTGCGCCACGATGTGGGGGTGACGCCATAGGCGGCCTTGAAGCATTTGCCAAAGTAGTTGAGGTCCGTGAATCCGCACTCTATCGCTATGATCTTGACCGGGGTGTCGGTGGAACGCAGCTGCATGGCGGCGCGCTGCATGCGGCTCTGGCGGATGAAGTCGGCGGGCGACACGCCCATCAGCGCACGCATCTTGCGTGTGAGTCCGCTGCGGCTCACTCCTATCTCCGAGGCCATATCGTCGACCCCGGCCTCCGAGTCGGCCATGTGGGTGCTGACATACTCCATCACCCGCTGCATGAACTCGCGGTCGCGCTCGTTGACCTCAGGCTCCGCGACTGCCGGCGCGGCCGCCGGCGGCGTCTCGGCCTCTGTGGCAGCGTCGGCGGCTGAGGGCGCCGAGGGGGGTTGGGGAGCGGTCCGCTCCTCCATGAGCCGCAGATAGGCCTCGAGGGTCTCGCGCTGCTTGCGCTTGATGTTGCGGACATAGATCCACAGGCGCACGGCGGCGCCCACGGCGGCGGCGATCAGGAGCCAGAACAGGATGCGGGCCGTCAGTGTCTCATGAAATCGGGGCGTGACGCTGAGCAGCAGTGTGCGCGGCGCCCCTCCGGGACGGCCATAATGATCGGAGACACACACCTCTATCTCATACTCGCCCGGAGCGAGGTCAAAGAGCGAGAGCGAGCGCGAGGCTGTGGGCGCGCTCCATTCGCCCCCGTTCATCCTCACGCTATACTGTATGTCGGCGGGATGGTCATAGTCGGCGGCGGCAAAACGCAGCGTCAGCGAGCGTTCGGTCTTGCCCAGCTCAAGCCGTGTGGTGGCGGCGGTGAGCAGCGTGTCCGGGCGCCCCTGTATGGACGCCGACGTGAACATCACCATCGGCACCGTGCCCCGCTCGCGGCGGTCGAGGCGCGTGGTGATGGCTCCGTGCTCCGTGCCGAGGAGCACCCTGCCATCGGCGAGGAGGAGCGGACGCATCTCGGTGAATCGCAGCGGCGTGTGCCACACACCTGCCCCCATCACTCCCGGCGCACCGCCCGGCACAGCGGGGTCGATGGTATAGATATATCCGTGGCTCACCACGAGCAGCCTGCCGTCGGCCAGAGGCCTGATGGCCGAGGCCACATCGAGCAGACCGCCCCCGTGGCTGTCGGTGCGGGCGAAGTCGGGTCGCCCCATCGGGTCGCCCGTCAGGGTGTTGACCCCGTCGCTCTCGGTCGAGGTATAGATGCCCGAGGGAGTGAGGGCAATGTCGGTGACGGCAATACACCCCAGCGAGGATGGGCGCGCCACCTCGGTGACATGCAGCCTGAGCGAGTCGGTGGCCGTGTCGACCACCAGCAGCCCCCCTGTGGTGGCTACAAAGAGACGCCCCTCACCGTCGCTGACTATGCGGCGCGTGCCTTTGGCGCCCGGCGGCATGGCAAACGGAGCCATAGCCGTGTCCCCCTCCACCCTCAGCAGGCCCGAGCCGAGCGAAGCGGCCCAGACACGCCCGGCGGCGTCGGGGGTGATGTCATAAATATTGCCGTCGGCCATATGGCGCACGGCATATCCCCCGGCGCGGGGAGTGAGGCGAAACAGCCCCTCGGGCTTGCATCCCACCCATATGGTGCCGTCCGGGGAGGCGGCCAGCGAATAGGCCCTGCGCCCCCAAGACGTGAATCCGGCATGGAGCACACCGTCAGCCCCAAGGTAGAGCGGCTCACCGTCGGGCCCGTCGGGATAGACAGCCACGGCCTGACGGTCGGGCTCGGCCACCCACAGCCGCCCGTCGCGATCGCACACAGAGGCAAGGGCGCGCCCTTCGTTGCCACCCTTGAGACGGGTGTAGGGGAGCGTGCCGAGCGACAGGCGGTGGGCTCCGAGCGTGCTGCGCAGCCATATGCCACCCGAGCGGTCGATGGTGCAGAAGTTGAGCGACCCGTCGGTCACCCCGAGGTCGGCGATGACGCGCGTGGGAGCCCCCAGCGAGTCGGCATAAGCCACCTCGCCCGTGCGGGTCACTATCCACACATGCCCCTCGGCATCGGTGCGTCCATACACCTGCTCAGCGTAGGGATAAGGGCCATAGTCACCTATGCGGCGGTTTGAGTAGTTGGCATACTCCATGGCCGGGAGCGTGGCCGAGGTGGCACACTCGGGCAGGGTCACGAAGATGTCGCCGCAGTCCATCACTATCCGTGTGCCGTCGGCGCTCATATACCACTCGCGCAGGTCGAGGGGGCGCCCCAGCCGGCGTTCCACATCAGAGTGGATGTCGGCATAGCGGTTGGTGGCCGGATCGAGGGTCACGAGCCGGTCGTCGATACGGGCCCAGAGGATGCCGTCGGCAGCCGTCCTGAGCGCGCGGAATCGCGACGAGTAGCGCCGCGTGCTGTCGCCGGGGGCGGGGCGTATCACGGCAAAGTCATAGCCGTCAAAACGGTTCAGCCCGTTCCATGTGGCTATCCACACCACCCCGGTGCTGTCGGTGACGATCTGTTTGACCGACCGTTGCGACAGGCCGTCCTCCTCGTCAAAGAGGCGCGCCTCGCAGTAAGGCTCGGCCGCCGCGCCCGAGAGCACGGCGGCAGCGAGCAGCGACATGATCGGCAACAGTCTCACTCTGCGAGAGCCTTGCGCATAGCCTCGACCATCGAGGCATACTCCGAGTCAGAGAGATACACCTCGCCGGGATTCATGCGGAATGTGCCGCCATAGTCGGGGCCGTCCACATACTTGGGAGCGAGGTGGAAGTGGAGGTGCGACAGCTTGTCGCTATAGGCTCCATAGTTGATCTTCTCGGGGTGGAACACCTTGTCCATGGCACGGGTCACGCGGGTCACGTCGTCCATAAACTTGTTGCGCTCCTCCTCGCTCAGCTCAAAGAGGTCATTGACATGGCCGTTGTAGGCCACGAGGCAGCGACCGTGATAGGTCTGCTCCTTGAAGAGAAACACACGCGATACGCTCAGCGGAGCTATCTCGATCATCAGATTGTGGAGAGTCTCGTTGTTGGTGCAGTAGAGACAGTCTGCGGGATTGCTGTACATAGTATATTATATATAAGGTATTAGTGGTATGTAGGCTGGTATTAGCGGCAGTCGGATTCCGTGGCCGGAACGTTCCGTATGGCAAAGATAACAAATCCCCGCGTCATCTCCAATATATCAGTGAAACGGAGCAATATTTATCTGAAAATGACCTGTTTTTATGTTATAAAACCTTAAATGGCTTTTCCAACCCACCTAATCGCCCTAACTTTGCACCCTCAAACGGCGCCTCAGGCACCGCATCGACACCGCATTAATCATCAATAAATCAATCATCACACAATGCGACAACTCACTCTCATGGCCCTCGCCGCCATCCTCGGCACAGGCACCGCCGCCGCCGAAGGCTATCAGGTCAACACCCTCTCGGCCAAGCAGCTCGGTATGGGCCATACCGGAATAGCACTCCCCCTGAAGAGCGAAAGCCTCTTCTTCAACCCCGCCGGCGCAGGCTTCATGACCGAGACGGTAGACGTCTCGGCCTCCGTGACAGGCATCCAGCCCACCTGCACCGCCACCCTCGAGGATGGACGCGAGTTCAAGACCGACTGCAACATGTCCACCCCCTTCAACGTCTCGGCCGCCTTCTCCATCAACCCCACCCTCAAGGCCGGCGTGGCCATCTACACCCCCTATGGATCATCCATCGACTGGACCCGCAACTGGCCCGGCTCCGTGCTCACTCAGAGCGTCGACCTCAAGGTGTTCACCATCCAGCCCACCGTGGCATGGAAGCCGCTCCCCAATCTCTCGGTGGGCGCCGGGCTCATGGTGACATGGGGTTCAGTCGACCTCACCAAGGGTCTGGTCGAGCCCTCGTCGCTCGACCTCCTGCTGGCCATGCAGGGGATCGAGGCCACACCCTTCGGCCACACATCGCCCGCCTCCGTCACCCTCAACGGCACATCGCAGATAGCCCTCGGCGTCAACATCGGCGCCCAATACCGCATCACCCCCTCGCTCACCGTCGGAGCCTCGTGGCGCTCGCAGATGGGCATGAAGGTCAAGGCCGGCGACGCCTCCGTGGAGTATGCCAACGCACTGGCTCAGGCTGCCCTCGGCGAGACACTCGACCTCATCAACAACGCCAACTTCTCGGCCGAGATGCCCTGTCCGTGGGTGCTGGGTCTGGGCGTGGCCTACAAACCCATCCCCAAGCTCACCCTCGCCGCCGACGCTCGCCTCACCGGCTGGCACGCCTACCGCACGCTCGACATAGAGTTTGCCGCCGAGCAGCTGCAGGACTACAACCAGCACATCACCAAGGCCTACTCCAACTCATGGTGTGTGTCGGTGGGCAGCCAGTATGCCGTCACACCGCGTTTTGACGCACGCCTCGGCCTGATGATCGACACCACCCCGGTCAACAAGTCATACTACAACCCCGAGACCCCCGGCATGACCAAGATCGAGCCCACGGCCGGCATCTCGTTCCGTCCCCTCAAGGGCCTGTCGGTCGACGTAGCGTTCATGTATATCCACGGCTGTGGGGTCGACGGAGCCACATGCGAGTATCCCGACCTGCTCGGCAAGAAGGTCTATGGCCAGATGATGTCGGCCTACGGCCCCGAGGCCGGCGCACAGATAGCCGCAGCCGCCGGATTCAAGACGTCGCAGACCTTCAAGGCCGACTATCGCCTCCACGCCTTCGCCCCCTCCATAGGCATCAGCTACACATTCTGATCTCCCCCGCCCGAACTTATGTGGCCAAAAAAATGTTAATATTACTGCGAAGTGTCGGCGGAATCGCTATCTTTGCATCAGCAATCACCAACGACCATCAGTAATCATCAATAACATTTTCCCAACAATAAGATTTTCACTATGAAGAAGAAATTTATCTGCACCGTCTGCGGCTACATCCACGAGGGAGACACCGCACCCGAGGAGTGCCCCGTATGCCATGCCGGCAAAGATGCGTTCAAGGAGCTGAGCGATGATCCCGAGAAGGCTCTCGAGTTTGTCACCGAGCACGTGATCGGCATCGCCAAGGACACCGACGACCAGATGAAGGCCGACCTGCGCGCCCACTTCGAGGGCGAGTGCTCGGAGGTGGGCATGTATCTGGCCATGTCGCGTCAGGCCGACCGCGAGGGCTATCCCGAGATCGCCGACGCCTTCAAGCGTTACGCCTTCGAGGAGGCCGAGCACGCATCGCGCTTTGCCGAGCTGCTGGGCGAGTGTGTCTGGAACACCGAGGAGAACCTCAAGCGCCGCATGTCTGCCGAGGCCGGAGCCAACGAAGACAAGATGCGCATCGCACGCCGCGCCAAGGAGCTCAACCTCGACGCCATCCACGACACCGTCCATGAGATGGCCAAGGACGAGGCCCGTCACGGACAGGGCTTCCAGGGTCTCTACAACCGCTTCTTCAAGAAGTAATCGACCCCACGGGCCATATAAAAATCTAAACCCGTCTCATCCACATGGATGGGGCGGGTTTTCTTGATGTTGTGCTGATCAGCGGGAAGGGGGCCGGGATCACTCGGCCTTCTTGGCTACGCGACGCTCCTTGATGCGGGCCTTCTTGCCGGTGAGCTTGCGCAGATAGTAGAGCTTCGCACGACGCACCTTACCATACTTGTTGACGGTAATGGAGTCGATGAAGGGGGACTCGAGGGGGAAGATACGCTCCACGCCGATGTTGTCAGACATCTTGCGCACGGTGAAACGCTTCTTGGCGCCTTCGCCCGAGATGCGGATAACCACACCGCGATACTGCTGGATACGCTCCTTGTTGCCTTCCTTGATGCGATAAGCCACGGTGATGGTGTCGCCGGGCTGGAAGTCGGGGTGCTGCTTGCCGGTGGCAAAGGCCTCTTCGACTACTTTGATTAAATCCATTTTTCCTTGTGTAAGTTTAAAAATGTGAACATTAACCGCAATGTAGCGGGCTGCGTGTCCCGTCCAGAGATTGCGGAATCGGGCGCAAAGTTACGGATTTTCAACGTATATACCAAAGGAAATGGGGCGTTTTGCAGAATTTTTTTGTAACTTTGCAGCCGCATCCGCAAGGATTTGCCACACCACACAGATCAATCCGCTCACCACGATGGGACGACTCTTGGCCATAGACTACGGACGTAAGCGTTGCGGCATAGCCGTGACCGACCCCCTGCGCATCGTGGCCACCGCTCTGGCCACGGTAGAGTCGGGGAGGCTCACCGCCTTTCTCCGAGACTATGTGGCCGCCAATCCCGTGGACCGCATCATAGTGGGGCTCCCCACCACCATGCGCGGCGAGCCCTCGGAGTCGATGCGCTACATAGTCCCCGCCCTCGGCCGTCTGCGCAAGGAGCTCCCGGGCATGGAGATAGAGATGTGGGACGAGCGCTTCACATCCACGCTCGCCCACCGTGCCATGCTCGAGGGGGGATTCAACCGCTCCACCCGCCGCGACAAGGGCGCCATCGACCGCATGGCCGCCGTGATTATCCTCAACTCTTATCTCGATTCACACCAGCAATGAAACTTCCCATATACCTCTACGGCCACCCCGTGCTCCGCAAGGAGTGTGCCGAAATAGCCCCCGGCTACGAGGGGCTCGCCCAGCTCATCGACAATATGTATGAGACCATGTATGCCAGCGACGGCTGCGGCCTGGCCGCTCCCCAGATAGGGCGCGCCGAGCGCATCGTGGTGATCGACGCCGACGGCCTCAAGGAGTCGTTTCCCGAGTGTGCCGGCCAGCAGCTCACCCTCATCAATCCCCGCGTGACGGTGCTCGACGGCGACCCCGTGACCCGCGAGGAGGGGTGTCTGAGCCTGCCCGGCCTCAGCGAGAAGGTGACCCGCACCGAGCACATCCGCCTCGACTGGGTCGACGAGAACTTCGAGCCCCACACGCGCGAGATCTCGGGATTCCTCGCCCGCATCGTCCAGCACGAGTGTGACCACCTCGAGGGCAAGATGTACATAGACCACGTGTCCATGCTACGCCGCCAGCTCATCAAGGGCAAGCTCAACAACATCATCAACGGGCGCACCCGCTGCGACTATCCCGTGAAGTACGCCCCCGCGCGCCGAAAGTAAACAATCCCCCTCCTCACCACCCCACGCATCCATCCATGACACGCTCCACACTCCTTATCATCGCCACCATGCTCGCCACCACCCTCACACTGCTCACGGGCTGCGGCGGCTCTGGCTCGGACAGCGGCACCCGTCCCGACGACGCCACCCTCGAGGCCACCGAGATGCGCCACAGCCGCCTCGCACACGCCCTCAACGAGGGGCGCCTCGACGTGGCCACGCAGATGGCCGACAGCATGTCGCTCTTTGTCGACGACCTCACGCCCGAACAGACCGTGCAGGTGCTGATGGCATTCCTCACCGTCCACAACGACGCCGTGGCCAAGGGGGAGACCCGCCGCGACCTCGAGACCCTGCGCAAGTATGTCGACGTCTACGACATAGCCCTCAGCGTCAACCCCTCGCAGACGCGCGACGCCTTTGCCAAGGCCAAGAAGATAAACCCCGCCGTCGACTTCGACTCGGTGGCAGCCTCATTCCGCGAGCGCCTCACACAGTATGACGCCATCCACGACGGCTCGCTCACGGCCTCCGAGCCCGAGCCCGCCGACACCGTGGCCACAGACACGGCCGCGACCATCGACGAAGTGCCCGTAGAGCTCCGCCCCGCCGAATAAAAAGACACCCCCTCCCACTACAGACCCACACCTACCTATCCACTCGCCATGACACCCACCACATCGCTGAAAGGACGCGCGGCCACATTCATCCTCGGGCTCGCAGTCATCGCCGTGACAGCCTTCCTGTTCTTCTACCCCGATGCCTCGCAGGGCAATCTGCTGCGCCAGCACGACATGCAGCAGGGCATAGCCATCGGTCAGGAGGTCAAGGCCTTCACCGAAGCCACCGGCGAGACCTCGCGATGGACCAACTCGCTATTCTCCGGGATGCCCAACTTCCAGATAGCCCCCTCCTACCCCTCGACAGGCCTCTACAAGTGGATCAACACCGTGATGGGTCTGGGGCTCCCCTCCCCCTCGTCGCTCATCGCCATGATGATGACCGGATTCTTCATCCTGCTCATCGCCATGCGCATGCGGTGGTATGTGGCGCTGCTCGGTGCCATAGCCTACGGATTCTCATCCTACTTCGTCATCCTCATCGGCGCGGGCCACATCTGGAAGTTTATCACGCTGGCCTACATACCCCCCACCATCGCCGGCATGGTGCTCGCCTACCGAGGCCGCTATCTGGCCGGCGCGGCCCTCACGGCCCTCTTTGCCATGATGCAGATAGCGGGCAATCATGTGCAGATGACCTACTACTTCCTCTATGTCGTGGCCGGGTTTGCCGTGGCCTATCTCATCGCGGCCCTGCGCAAGGGGCAGATGCGCCGCTGGCTCAAGGCATCGGGCGCACTGGCCGGAGCGGCCCTGCTGGCCGTGTGTGCCAACCTGCCCAGCCTCTACAACACCTATGAATACTCCAAGGAGACCATGCGCGGGCGCCACACCGAGCTGACTCAGGGCACCGCATCGACCGGCGAGGCCGCCGGCGGTCTCGACAAGGACTATATCACCCAGTACAGCTATCAGATCCCCGAGACATTCTCGCTGCTCGTGCCCAACATCAAGGGTGGCTCCTCGGCCCGCCCCGAGAACGGACGCATGACCGCCATGACCCTCGCCACCCTCCCCGAGGCCGCCGAGAGGATAGCCGACGGCAGCATCAACCCCATGCAAGGACAGTATCTCGAGTTCATGAGCCAGTATTTCGGCGACCCCGAGGGGACCAACGGCCCCGTCTATGTGGGCGCGCTGATATTCGCCCTCTTCCTCGCCGGGTGTTGCATCGTCAAGGGCCCCGTCAAGTGGGCGCTGCTCATCCTCACCATCTTCTCCATCCTCCTCGCTTGGGGACGCCACGCCATGCTGTTCACCGACATCATGCTCGGGATCGCCCCGATGTACTCCAAATTCCGCACGGTCGAGAGCATACTGGTCATCGCCGAGTTTACCATGCCTCTGCTCGCCGCCATGACCCTGCAGCGCCTCGTCACCGCTACGCCCGACGAGCGCCGGGCCATGCTGCGCCCGCTGCTGTGGAGCTTCGGCATCTCGGCCCTCATCTGCGTGGCCGCATGGCTCGTGCCGGGGATATTCGGCGACACCATCGGCGAGAGCGACCGCCTCACCGACCAGTATCTCGTAGCCTCGCTGCTCAATCAGGGATATGACAGGCAGACGGCCTCCCAGTTCTCGCTCGCCAACCCCGACATATATAATCTCGTGACCGGGCTGCGCGAGGGGCTCATCAAGGCCGACGCCCTCCGCTCGCTGCTGGTGCTCGTCATAGGGCTGGGTGTGCTGTGGCTCTACATCCGCCGCAAGCTCAACGCCCTCACCACCGGGCTGCTGGTGTGTGCCGTGGTGCTCGTCGACCTCTACACGGTCAATAAGCGCTATCTCTCCCACTCCAGCTTCGTGCCCCGCCCCGTCACCGTCGGCGCCCCCATAGCCAAGACTCCGGCCGACGACGTGATACTGGCCGACACCGCCATGAACTATCGCGTCATGGACATCCCCCGCTTCTACAGCGCCGATCCCTCATACTATCACAAGATGATAGGCGGCTATCATGCCGCCAAGCTGACACGCTATCAGGATCTCATAGACCGCCACCTGTCGGCCTTCACCACCGGCGAGCAGACCGACGCCGACTGGAATGTGCTCAACATGCTCAACGCCCGCTATGTGGTGGGGATGGACGGCCAGCCGCTCTACAACGCCGAGGCCATGGGCAACGCATGGTTTGTGGACAATGTGGTGTATGTCGACGGCGCCGATGCCGAGATGGACGCCCTCTCCACCATCGACCCCGCCCGCACCGCCGTGGCCGACCGCCGCTTTGCCGACACGCTGGGCGCAGCCTCGGCCCCCGACTCCACAGACTATATCCGCGAGACCACCTATGCCCCCAACCGCCTCACCTACACCTACAGCGCCTCGGCCCCGAGAGTAGCGGTGTTCTCCGAGGTCTACTTCCCGTGGGGATGGCATGCCACCGTCGACGGCACCCCCGTCGAGCTGGGGCGCGTCAACTATCTGCTGCGCGCCATGCGTCTGCCCGCCGGGCGCCACACCGTCGAGATGGTATTCGACCCCGAGTCGATCCGCACCACCGACACCGTGGCAAGCGTCTCCGTGATAGTGATCTATCTGCTCTGCGCCGGCGCGATAGCCGCCGCCGTGGTGCGCGCGCGCAAGGACGACAAAAAGCCGCAGGATGCTTGACACCCTGCGCCGCCGCTGGCGCATGAGGGGCCACGGCATACACTCGCCCCTCGCCTACAGGCTCGTCACCTCGGTGATACGCGGCCGCGCAGACTATTACGCCTATCCCCGGCTCGATGCCATAGCGCGCCGCGACGGGGTGAGCGCCCCGCGGCTGAGGCTCATCTTCAGGCTGGTGTGCGAGTTTGCCCCCGCCTCCGTGATTATCGACCCCACGCTGCCCCCGGCCATACGCGAGGCCGTCGCTGCCGCCGACAGCCGCATCAGCATCCTCACCGCCACCTCCTGCGCCGACGCCGGTGACCACCCGCTGAGAATACTGGCCTCGATGCCCGACAGCCTGCCCGACCGCGGCGTGATCATAGCCCTGCAGGGCGCCCCGTGTGCCGACCCTCACCCCCGCCGGGGGCACGGCATGCTGTTCACCGACGGCCGCATGGCCGTGGCCGTGATGCGCCCCGACCTGCCGCCTCAGGACTATGACATCATCCTTCCCCGCTAATCCTCCACTCCCGGCATGCGACACCTCGACGCCACCAAGGCCCTGCACGACTATGACATATTCCTGATGCTCGAGAAAGGAGCGTCTGACA
The DNA here is from genome assembly GCA_964488595.1 of uncultured Staphylococcus sp. Classification (GTDB taxonomy): domain Bacteria; phylum Bacteroidota; class Bacteroidia; order Bacteroidales; family Muribaculaceae; genus Duncaniella. The sequence goes on from CAZAWC010000041.1 coordinate 17,503, forward strand.
ACACACGCGAGGGGTATCGTGCCGACATCCATCGCCTCTGCGCATGGCTCACCGACCAAGGCTACACCCTGCGCGACCTCAGCCTCGACACGCTGCGCCTCTTCATGGGCGACCTCCACGACCTCGGCATAGCCCCCCGCACACAGGCCCGCACGATGTCGGGCATCAAGTCGTTCTGCCGCTATCTGGTGATGGAAGGCTATCTCGACGCAGACCCTTCAGCCCTGCTCGAGGGGCCGCGCCTCGGCACCCATCTCCCCGAAGTGCTCAGCGTGGCCGAGATCGACGCCATGATCGAGGCCATCGACCCCCTCAAGGCCGAGGCCAACCGCGACCGCGCCATGATGGAGACCCTCTATGGCTGCGGCCTGCGCGTGAGCGAACTCATCACCCTCGAGATCTCCAAGATATTTCCCACCGAGGGCTATCTCGTGGTGCACGGCAAGGGCGACAAGGAGCGGATGGTGCCCATGTCTGACGCCGCCATAGCCGAGATAGCCGAGTGGCTCAAGGACCGCGCCCGCCTCAACATCCGCCCCGGCGACGAGAATATCCTCTTTCTCAACCGCAACGGCGGCCGCCTCACCCGGCAGCGGCCGTTCCAGATAGTGCGCGCCCTCGCCGAGGCCGCCGGCATCCGCAAGACCATCTCGCCCCACACCCTGCGCCACTCCTTCGCCACCCACCTGCTGGAGGGGGGAGCCAACCTGCGCGCCATCCAGCAGATGCTGGGCCACGCCTCGATAGCCACCACTCAGATATATCTCCACCTCGACCGCTCGGCCCTGCGCGCCGACATCCTCGCCTTTCATCCGCGCAACAATCCTCACGGCTACTGACCGGCTCACACACACGCCAAGTGCAGATATTTGTGTTAAACGGGCCCGGAAGTATTGCAAAATCCGAGGATAATATCTAAATTTGCTATTCCGATACCCGCACGTGGCCGCAACCGTCCGGGGCAACATGTGTCCGGCACGCCCGACTCGCCCCATATGCCACTGTGGAGCAATGACTTAACCCTAAATCTAATTCATCACTAACTACTGTCAATGGCAGACGATAAAAAAGTAATTTTTTCAATGGTAGGTGTGTCCAAGACCTACCCGCCGCAGAAACAGGTGCTGAAAAACATCTATCTCTCCTTCTTCTACGGTGCAAAAATCGGCATTATCGGCCTCAACGGCTCGGGCAAATCGTCGCTGCTGAAGATTATCGCCGGGATAGACAAGAGCTATCAGGGCGAGGTGGTGTTCTCACCCGGATACACCGTGGGCTATCTCGAACAGGAGCCACAGCTCGACCCCTCGAAGACTGTCATCGAGGTGGTGCGTGAGGGTGTGCAGCCCATCATGGACCTGCTGGCCGAGTTTGACCGTGTCAACGAGAGCTTTGCCGACCCCGAGGTGCTCGAGGACCCCGACAAGATGGATGCCCTGCTGGCCCGACAGGCCGAGCTGCAGGACAAGCTCGACGCCGCCGACGCATGGAACATCGACTCTAAGCTCGAGCGCGCCATGGATGCCCTGCAGTGTCCCCCCGACGACCAGCCCGTCACCACCCTCTCGGGAGGCGAGCGCCGCCGCGTGGCCCTCTGCCGCCTGCTGCTCCAGCAGCCCGACATCCTGCTGCTCGACGAGCCCACCAACCACCTCGACGCCGAGAGCATCGACTGGCTC
>CAZAWC010000042.1:0-19014 GCA_964488595.1 uncultured Staphylococcus sp.
GCCGGCACCCTCCCGCCCCCATCAAGCGTAGCCAATCCCCCGGGCTGACCTGCAGTGTCGGTAACCTTTTTTGCAGCATCGGCCGACCGTTTAGCATCATATGAGGTTGAGAGGGCTTCAGAAGCCGATGCCATGGCAGACAAAGCCTTATTCAGGGCCAAGGTCGCATCAGACTTCGCCTCTGAGGAAATAGTTTTTGCATCGGTGGAATTAGAGAGAGCCTCTCGTGCGATTATCAATGCAGACTTGGCACCTGCTATCGAAGCGGTGATGTCAGCACGGAGATCAGTCATGTCAATGGCTTCCATTTGAGCCACCATTTCGTCGAGCAGGCTCGCAAGCAATACAGGGGAGATTGAGTTTTGAGCTACTATTAAGCTCAAGGCCTCTATCTTTGTGTGGAGAGTGGAGAATGAGGTCATATCGTTTGAAAATGTGATGCGAAATTAGTGCGAGTGGAGGAGACGGTAAAAGACGGATTACGGAGCGGAATACCCCTTGCTTAGATAGTGGGCCGACTGCCGACGCAGCTTATCGGAGTCAAGAGCGGCGCAGAACATAGACTTGAACTCATCGCCCAGACTGTCGGCCATAAAGTCGCGGAGATTCATTACGGAGGCATAATACTTTGGGGACATCCAACGCCGGCGCTCCCGTTTGTTTTCCCACCCGTCTTGGTCAGCCTGATGGGTGTTACCGACCTTGACATTACGACCGGTCCCGAGGTCTTGCCAAAGTCCGTATTCCAAGAAGTTTTCACTCAGTGTGATGTCATAGAACCTTCCATCGGATTTCACCGGTAGAGCCAGAGGCGAACGCCACAAAGACGAAGTCCTTATAACTTTGAGTTTGTAGATACGTTCTTGCCAAATGTCAAGCATTGTAGTATTCCATGCCTCTACGAATTTTCTTCGGCGGTCCGCCTCCTGTTGTCGAGGATCTAAATTTCGAGCCATTCGTCAGGGTTATATCTAAGGTCGCTGTAAGTGGTGACTTTCAGTTGGAAATACGCGCAGGCCATTCCGGAGGCGAAATATTGATCAATCTCTGTGAAACTGACAGCGTCATCGAGATACAAATGCTGTTCCTCGAGACGTACCTTTTCCAATATCAGTTTTGTCATAAACTGCCGAAACAACTCACGCAGAGTATCGAGCGCCATTTCACGCGCCGGCATATCATCTTCCTTATGGCGCTTGGCGAGGAAGAACAGTTTGACCCTGTCATTACGAGGAGTGTTATCGTTCATCGAAAAGGCGCCGCTTGAGGTGTCACTGGCAGCTACAATGAGCTTGGCCGTCTTCATGACGCCGAGACAGTCATTGAATCCTTCGAGCCCCGACACACGGCAGAACTTGGCATGGTTTTCCTGTGCAAGTCGATTAGAGGCGGTCAACCGTTCGAAGAATGCTGTCGAATCCCAGTCAACATTATTAGGATTTGCCATATTTCTTTGTGATTTCTTCGTACTCCTTGGCCTGTGCATCAAGCTCAGTCAAGGCGCGTGTAACATCAGTATCATAAATTTGGTCTTCCTTCGTGACGTCGCCCTTGGTGAGAGCGCGAATCTGTGCGTCAGCGTTTCGCTGAAGCATCTCGAAAGAGAGCGGCACGCCCTCCCCGTCACCATCGACTGGTCGAAAGAATGATGGGAAACGTTTGGCGAACATATTCTTTACCGAGGCTACCCAGTAGAAGACTCCGAGAAGATCCGGATCATCGAAAAGATCGCCTGTAATACCCGGGTAAAGAATTTCGCCGATTGAGCGGAGCAACCCTTCATCTTTGGTGGCATTATAGCCCTGCCAAAGATTTTCAATTTCGAGCCATTTGCCGAACGGCAGACCTGTAAGGTCGGCGGGGATGGCGTCAAAGCGCCCGACGTGGTCAAGGCGTACAGGGAAGGAGGGAATCTCACGAATCCATTTCGCGCAGTCAAGAACCGCAGCCACTTGCTCTGGAGATAAGAAGTATTCCTTGCCGTAGTACTTGATAAGATAGCCATTGTCGTATGGACTATAAACCAAGATGCGGTTGCGGGCGAAGATACGCCGTGTGGCAATCATCGCCCACGTCTGCGTGCTATAATCATCAGCGTCAATGAAGGGCGTATGTTCGGTGAGCTTCTGACAGGCAGAGATACAGCAAAGGAGCGCGTAGAGTTCACGTTGATCAAGCTCGGCCCAACCGGTAGGAAATTCGAGGTTCAAAACTGTCATAGCCAGCACCCTCCTTTCTTGTTTGGGAAGAAATCTTGGTGAACGACAGAGAATAAGTCGCCCATTTCAGACATCCATACCTCATAAAGAGGCGGGTAATCACGCAATTTGAGCACAATGCGCTGCATCAAGTGCCAAATTTCATGTCTCTTAGGACAAGTGATAGAGCGGTCGCGGTGATGCACCCCGATCCATCGACGTTCCGCATCTTTTACAAGGTCTGAGATGAATTTTAATTGTTTGGCCTCGAGATCTGAATCAATGTCAAATATTCGGTTATGCAACCGAGCCATCAGAGTGTTGCCAAGGTAGTCAACTTCGACAGTATGCTCAAAGCTGACTGCAAAAGGCTGAATCCGCATATACGCATCAAAAAGAGATTCATCGCCTTTTTTTATGTAATTTGCTTCATCAAGGCTCCACAAAAGAGTACGGCGATAAGGCTCCGAAATATCGCTTAGCAGCCATTCATTATTATACCGTAGAACAGATAGCAGATTGTCGGCCCACTTGTCACACGCCTCAAGAAGCGAAGCTCTGAGGCGTTCCACACGTTCTTTTGAAGCCGGCGCGATATTGGTGCTGTTGACTACGCCAAAGCCATTGGGGGTAAGCACCACATCGAGAGAAGGAGCGGCGTGGTACATAGCTTTGGCCGCTATGAGCGAACAGGCAGCCCTGTGTTCTGCCTCGTTGAGCTTCAAATCGCCTATGAAGTGACGCGCCACGTCCATCTGCGCGTGCTCAATGAACGGTAACATCTTGTCGTAGAGAAGCACTTCATCTTCCACCTCATGCACCACATTAGGGATATAGAGGCGCAGATCTTCATTATTTGCTATCAGCAGATTCATCAGGGTTGTTATGTTTAGATTTATTTAGCGATACCTCTTTGGCATCTTGGTGTTCATCGAGGGTGGTAAGCTGAATAAACGGACATTCCGGGACAACACCGTACCACCCATTGAAGCGGATGATGATTTTGTGAACGGCAAACAACACATCGTGGTAAGGCTTCTGCAAAGCCTGAGCGATGGTGTAAAGCTCTCTCTTGTCCGAGCCCGAGTTGTTGGTCTGCGTCTTTCCCGGCACGGAGCCAACAAGGTTACTGTGAACTCGCATCGTGAAACAGATCATATTGATGGCCTCGGCGATATCGCTTTCCCAGTCGCCACCCTCCTTAGTCTTCGAGTCGATGCACTCCACCTCGATATTGGCTAATTCATTACGGCCATCGACAGAAATAGACTTGCCTGTAAAGAGGACACTGCCCGAATTTTCCGTAGTGGTAAGGAAATCGAGCATTTCACGTTTACGCTGAGCCACGATTTTCCTTTGCTCCACGGGGTCCATAATCTTCATTTCAGAAAAGATGTCATCCCAATATCGAGGGCTGACCTTAACCACATATTTTATAGGAGCAGCGTTGCTGAGCTTGCCCTTCTTGGCAATACCAATAAGTCGCTTGATGTCATACCATGATCCGCGGAACAGCGAAGCGTAATGCGGTATAGGATAGTAGAGAGTATCAGCGCCCGGGATTCGGGTAAGAATAGCAAACTTGCGGTCCTTGTCTGTTGTGACGGTACCGTTTCGGCGAGTACGCTTACCCATGCGTTGCCGTAAATCTTTCCACGGAGAACGGGGATTGAGCAGAGGGATTTTCTCAAACACATCCCCTTGCTGTTGATTACGGAAATTGCCGTAGAGAACATATGGGATAGTGCCGAGAGAGTCGGCCTTACCGAAACGGCAGTAACACGCCTCCTTACGGTGTATCTCCACTATTTGGTCACCATCAGAATTGAGGCAGATGACAGTGACAGCGAAGTTGAAATATTTCAGATCCTGGCACACGCCGAGAAAATAATCCGGCATCAGATTGTCAAGAAGAAATTCATCGACCGCGTCTTTGATTTTCTTGGAGGCTCCATCAGTATTATACTGAAGCCCGGCACCATAGCACACCTCGGAATTGAAGATCTGGCAGGTTGCGAGAGTCTCGTCACCTTCAATGAGGTCAATAATGTCATAAGGCATTGCGTTGTCAGCTCCCCACGGCACATATTCATGGCCATCGACAGTAACATCGGTCTGCAAATCCGCATCCTCGCGAAAAGACTGTCGGCATTTGTTGACGAATACTGCGCTGGCATTAGTGTTTGGGATTGACTCGACCGAGAAGCAGTCAATATAATCACGTTTACGTTTTGATTTTTCCATTCGAGAGAGGGTGAGATTAGAGGTAGACTTCAAAATCATCGAGGCCGATTATGCAAACATCCCTAATTGTTCTTATTTCGCCGCTTGCAAGCCATTTGACCGTTCGTGTGCCACCATAATAATCATATCGGAGGCTCACGACATTATGGGCTTCGAGGACCGAGCCTTTTGAGGTGACAACACGAAGATTCACCGGTTTACCTCGGTCAAGGATTTTGCGGGCTTGAGAGATATGGATTGATTTCATAATCAGCAGAACTGGTAAGTAAACTCTTGTGTGAAGATTCCCGGCTTCTGTAATGAAGCAGCCATAGCTTCGGGATTTATGAGCGGGCGTTGGTCGGCAAAAATCCAAGTAAATTTGATGTTTGGCTGAGCCTCGTTGTTGTTGTCATTCTCGCAAGTATGGTCAGTGATAATGATTGGTGTAGCCTTACCATCGACAAAGACCCATACCTTGTGAGAGTTGAGCAGTTGGTCTATGCTCACGGCCTCAGAGTCCGTGAGACCTTCCGACACAAACTCATATTCCTTTTCAGTGCGTTGATTATATGCAACGCGCTTTCCGGCTACAATAGCCGTTTCCTTTTCTACCTTAGTTTTCTCGGTCATTAAGCCTTTGAGGTCGATAGACTCATAGGCATTAAAGCAGTTCAAGAAAACGAGTCTGATGTCCGGCTTTCCGGGCATAAAGTATACAACCTTAGTGCGTCGTCCATTGCTAATTACCGCATTCAGCAGTCGCACACCGTCAGTTGAGTTGTAGGATGTGTATCTGTCCTCCCAGCCATCAAAAGGCACAGACATCACTTCACCTGCTACCATAGCATCCTCAGTCTCGACAGAAAAATGTTCATAGCGATTATGCTTATCATCGCTGAAAGTATCATCTTCATCATGAATCATCAGCCCACGAATGAGAGTAGGCTTGGAATCATCACCAACGAGAGTGAGCAGCACATTGCTATCAGCATAGGCCCTTTGAGTTGGCAAAGTAGTGAGGAAAGAGCAGTCAGCATTGAAGCCATCAGCGACATAGTCGCAGTACAGCACTTGCAATGCTATTGTAAGAGGGCCGATATGCAATTCATAATCATAGACCACAACCCCGCGTCGACGCATATCCTCCTCGATCAGTTGGTCGAGCTCATATATTGAAATCTTACCATTGAAAGCATAGAGAGTGGTGAAGTATATCGCCTTATCTATATCTTCGGCATCCGGAGCCAGCCATACACTCACGCTGTCGGCCCCTGTTACAGATGCCTCGACAGTAGGAATAGCCGAACTCTTGATTAGTCCGGGCCCTAGGTTAGTAAGAAGATTCACTTGTGTTGCCATACGACAAAATTAGAGTATAGTGGCAACGTGGTAAAAGACAAGAGCCGCCACGCTTGAAAAGCGGAGCGGCCCTTGAGGTCAGGGGATATGGTAATCAGTTGAAAGAGACCTTGCCACGGCGATTGTCGCCGAAAGCGATTGAGAGAGACTTCATTCCTTTGGATTCAGCCTGCTTGCAGAGGCATGCCATCATGCGGCGGAGCTGTGCATTTGAAGGATTGTGCTGAAGATGGGCAGTCTGCTCATCGTTGAGCATTTCGAGCTGCTGAAGATAGCACTGTCTATTGTACTTGTGAGAACGACGCATCGCTTCATATTCCTGTTCCTTGCGGGCGCGGAGAGCTTCGTGGGCTTCGGATGAAGATACTTGCCCGATGGCGGTGTTGAGCCGGCCGATGGTGCGGTAAGCATCTCTGGTGATCTGACGCTGCTCGGCCTTGAACTGAAGGCGCAGAGCGTTCATTTTGGTTTCGAAATTGTTCATTTTGCTTGTTTTAGTTTGGCATAACAGGCAGTTAAAAAGACGGCTGCCATATCCCGTCGCCAAACTAAAACAAGACTTGTCTCCGAAGAGCAAAAATTGTAAGGATATGACAGCCGTAGCTGTTTATGGTAGGGCACAAAAAATGCCCGAAATATGTTCGAGCCGTTAACCGTGGCTCTCGGTAGACGTATGTCTTATTTTAATTTGGCACTGCAAAGTTACGTCATATTTTTAAGACGGCCAAATATTTGCAAAAAATATTTGAATTTGTTTGCACATTATCAAGATTATTCGTAACTTTGCAGTGTAATCAATGAGAGATTGCAACGGACAAAGCCCGACGCCGATAAAAAAAGGGCCTAACCCCTGACAAATCCGCAATATGTTGACCTTCGAAATTAACATCAGGATTTGGAAGTTGAAGATTGCAAAAATCACTCTAACAATCTTCTAATCCAAGAAAGGGTGGCCGAGAGCCTTAAAGACCTCCAAAGGGAGGCGCCCTTTACTTGTCGGGGTTAAACCACTGCAAAATTAAACTAAAAATATGAAACCTGCAAACGAATCAACCAAAGAGAACACCCATGGCGGCAAGCGTCAGGGCGCAGGAAGGCCGCGGACGCTCGACAGCAAAAACCGCATAGGCCTGCGAGTGCCCGACGACATTATTGAGATTCTCGACCGCCAGGAAAATCGCTCGGCCTTTATTATTGAGGCTATCAGGGCCTACGACCAGCAGCAGCGAAAGCGCACGATTCTCGGACTTGAGATAAGCTACACCAAAAACGACTAAACGATACGCGGGCCGGCAGAGAGTGACTGTCGGCCCGTGTTATGTCGCCCACATGCCTGTGGACGACCAGAGGAGAGAGATGGAGGAGAGGAGAACGGGGATTTAGAGTCTCAGCTTACCTCTTCGGTAGAGGAAATAAAGCACTGTCAGAATCAGAACTGCCGAGACGCCTATCGAGAAAACAAAAACAGACTTCATAGATGGCCGGAACTTATCGGACTCGTTCTTTTCGTGCTGAACCAAATCCGTACTCTCGATTGAGTGAGAGTTGGATGTATGTCGCGTGTTGTCATCAACAAGCAGCTCATTAGATTCGGTAGAGTTGTCAGAGAGAGAGATTTTGCCTATTGATAAATTGGCAGGCTTGACGGGGCTTCGTATATTGGGAGGAATCGTTGGGGAAGCCTTGGAGGAGTCATCGACGGCGTATTGAACGACAACATCCTCGAGGGTGATCAACACGTTCCGGTTTACGAGGTTTCGGAGGTAAGTGTCTACGTCAGCGCTTGTGACATCACTGCGGGCGATTTCCTGCACATAGGATTCCTGTGTGCAGACCTCCTTCTCGTTGTGGCATGAAGCCAGCAAGAACACAAAGAGGAAAAGAAAATAGTTCATAACGATGCGTATTCTGCTGTAGCGTCGAAAGAGGGACAGGCTTTGTTGGCAAAGTCACGATGACTGTGGATTTCAGCCTCAGGGTATTTTGCCTTGAGAGTTTTGAGCAGGGAGAGCAGCGAAGCCTTCTGGTGAGGGGTACGGTTGTCTACAGGCGGGTTACCCTTTACGGAAAGGTCTATCCCGCCAGCATAGGCCACGTTGATGCTGACAGAATTGAAGCCTTTGACGCCATTACTGGCTTTTTCTTCTGGCCACATCTCGACAATGGTGCCGTCGGCCTCAATGAAATAGTGATACCCCGGAGCTTTCCACCCTCGCCCACCCTTTGCAACAGGAGCGAGGAAGAAGGCAAGCACGTCGGCAGCCTTAGCTTTCTGATTGCCACCCGAGCAATGCACCATAATGTATTTGATGTCACGCATAGGTCAGACCTCTACATTGTGAATGCGAAGACGTTCAGAGAGGATGGCATCGAGCTCGTGCATGGCAGCCGACTGTTTAACCATAAGTCTGCGCTCTGCAAGAGTAAGCGCTTCAAAGCGGTCGCTATCCATAAAGCGATCTATGTTACGCACGTGGGTACGATTGCGACTGTGCTGGTTGATGAGATTGATAAGAAACTTTTTCATTGGTGTATTTGGATAGAACAGATGTAGTCAGTTGTCGGTTAGGGATTCGTCATTACGAGCAGATCCTTTCAAGTTGACATTCATGAGCGCACCCGCGATGGCAATGAGCTTCGCAAAGAGTATGAGGGCAAAATTGCTAAGCTGTCCGACAGGGGGGCTGAAAAAGTCGTAGATAAGGAGAGCTACAGCTATAATGATAAGCGAAACACCGAGAAGGTGGCGATGAGCTTGCATTGTAGTTTTTTTCATTGCATGGAGGATGAGAGGTTTGTGACGCAAAGGTAGCCGTCATAACCCACAGGGTAAAAGACGGATTATTGAAGAATGAGAAGAAGGCTTGGGCGGTCTATGGCCATATGTAGAGGAAATGAAGAGCGGTCTACAGGATACCGTTCACGTTGATAGTACCCATGCCGCGTTTCGGCAGAGATTCACAACCGATGTAAAGAGTGTCAAAAGCATCCGTGCCATCGGTACGAAGCTCAAGGCGATCCTCCTCCGTTTCGGCCAGCTTCTCCCCGCTCTTATCCTTCTGAAAGCCATTGCGGCCACGAATAACGCCGGCAGTCTGTATGGCCAGTATAAGATCATCGTTATTCTGTCTGTTGAACATTGGAGTAAGGCGGTTAAGCCCTTGAAAGCCACGGTTGATAAGATTGTACTTTTCCGTGTGCTTCATAGGATTGCCAAGTGGAACGGGCTGAACATTCCAACCATGCTTTTCAAATTCATTTATGATGGTATATCTGAAGTCAATGTTGTTGACAGCATAGTTAGAGCCCAATGCAGTGCTATCGTAATAGAAAATCACCGTTTTATTACGATGGAAGGCATAATATTGGCAGAAATCGGCGATTAGAGCCGGGATTTTCCTTTCATATTTAACATAGAAAGACTTAAGTACATTCAGTCGGCCAAGCTCTTCATCGGGCTGTCCGGCCACTATCCAGTTGATATTGGCGTTGTAGTCCATACCGATGCAAATGGCCGCATAAGGATCGACATCAGCATCGGCACGGCTATCCATAGCAGCAGGGTCAAAATCATAACCAATGTTATCGAGATATTCAAAATCACTGGCATTGTATTTATGACCTTCTCGCATCGAGGAGTAGAAGCCGCTACGGGAAATACCTATCTTGCGGCAAAGGATAGAAGTCTGGAAAGTGAGCGGAGTAAGGTCGCGCTTCATCTGCCGGATATACTTTTCGCCGAGCAGCTCGAGATTCTCGATAGAGCTGTATTCGCGGTAATATGTGGCCGATGAACGCAAACGGTTGATGTTGCGGTCAAGGCGGCGCATATGGCCCTTGAGATATTCCGGAGGCATGACACCCTTTTCCCTCATGGCGAGAATCTTTTGCTTGAGGCGCCACTGTTCGCAAATCCCGGCCTCAATGGCCGCTATAACCTGCGGGTTCATATCCTTTTCGTACTCAAGAAACCAAGAGCCCTTCTTGCTCTGCGGCATATCACTGAGAATCATAATGGCATGATTGAAGGAGTGCCGGCAGAAATGAGTTTTGATGCCACCGTTGGCGGGTAGAGTCTCATCATTGAGTTTCACCGGGTCAATAAACTTTGCCTCGTCAACAAGGAGCCACGAAAGAGTCAGCGAGTTTGCTGCTCCCGGCCTGTCCTGACTGAGGATTACGGCAATAGAGCCATTGTAGAAAGAAATGACCTGTTCCCAATCCTTGGGCTCAGTGATAGGAGATGCAAAACTTTTGGGAGGTCTGCGGCCAACGACATAATGCACGCCGTTAAGGTAGCCGTAGCGCTTCCATGCCGCGAAAAGTCCGGGCAGAGTGTTTGTAAGGCCGTGTTTGAAGGTAGGGACCACGACACCCCCGGTACTCCCCGGCATCCGCTGCATCATTTTCAGCATATAGGGAGCAGCGATGCTGTCTGTCTTACCAGTACGTCGACCGGCCACCACAACAGTAGTGTTCGCCCCTATCAGTTGAGTAATCATCTGAGGGCGGTTAAAGTACATTTGGTTAGTCTTCGCCATCTTCCTCTCCTTCCTCTGTCGGCAGTGGAGCGAACAGTTTGCTGTCCTCAAGGTCTGCTTCCTCCGCCTCGACATCGACAATGTCCGGGAGATCCTTGCACATTTCCTTTGTGAGCTTGTCGATAACTTCATAAGCGTTTGCCATAGGTTTGAGGCCGAGCACAGTTACATCCATAGTAGGAATGAAAGGCTGAGGAACGATTTGCTCATAGGGCATGGTCATTTCATCTTCGAGGTCCACACGGTTATTCTTGGCATACGAAGTGGCGGCGCGTTCCATAGTCTTCATATCCTTATGACGTTTGGCCATCTCGTATGTTTCCATAATCATTTCGTTGTAGCGCCAACGGTGAAAGTCGCGGCTCTGTTGATTGATTGAAGGAAGGAGCGCCTTGACAATCTGAAGGTCGCTGTAGGCCGAAGACTTATGGATTTCCGGATGGGCCATCAGAATGTGGTCGACAATCTGCTTATCTTTCAGCGTAGGGTTGGAGAGCAGATAGTTATAAGCCTCACGGACACGGATAATGCGCTTCACCATGACCTCGGTGTAGCGTTCTTCGAGTTCCCGGCGCGATGTAAAGAGGTCTTCGCGACAGGCGTCAATAGTAGCAGGGAGAGCCATTGGAGAGAGAAATAAGATGCTAGAAATAGCCGAAAACGGCTTGTTTTTACATTTTTGGCATAATTAGACACATAGCAAAGGCTTATTATTTTACAGTTCATCATCCTCCATATCGAGGAGAGCCTTTTGGCTTTGTTCCAGAGCGAGAGGAGAGCCGACCCGCGCCAGTTCAGCCATCTGCCTGTGAACTTCGAGCTTCTGGCCGAGCTTGCCCTTGATGTATGCCCGACGAGCCGGATGTTCAGGCGTGGTAATGTCTGATTTGAACTCGGCCTCCGGCACACCGAGGAGGACAGCCATTTCGGTAGGTTTGATGTAGAGAGTTGCAAGATTTTCAATCTGCTGCAACTCGTTGTCGGTATATATCATTGAAGGGAACACTTTGAGTTTTGATGACATCCTCCAGTTGAGCGGCGATGTTGGCACAGCAAGCGGGATCAGTAACGATAGAGGCACATTCATATCGGTTGCCTCGTGTGAGGTTCTGACTGGTGATTACGGCCACCATTCTTGCAGACCCACGTATCAGCAGAATCTTACTATGATTGTCGGCAAGAAAGCAATGCTCGACAGTCTGAGCGATGAACGGCCAAATGAGCAGCGTCTTATTGGTTGCCTTATAGTCAAGAACGATACGCAGTGAACGGACAGAGCCTTTCTTACGAATGAAGGACAGGCGCCTCAAAAATTCCTCGCTGATAGAGAATGAGGTCATTGTCACATCGGCAGGGCCGGTGTACTCCATGGCAAATTCAAGCACATCAGCCACCTGTATAGCATTGCTCATATAACATTGGTAAGGTGTGCTATCAAGTGGCTGTATGATGTCGAGGATTGAAGCGGAGCGTTTCACTACTCAGCAGATGATTCGGGGAGCAAGCCGACAGCAGCCATCTTGGCATTGAGCTTGTCATCGGGGTTGTCAATCTTGGCGTAGATGCCCTTGATTTGCTCGGCGAGTTCATCGGTGGGGTTCTTGGAATATCGGCCAAGGGTGAGGTGTAAAGACTTGACAGCGTTCTTGGAAGCAGTTCTGGGGTCAACCTCTAACTGTGTAGTTGCCAAAGGGGTGCCCTTGATGTAGTGGTCATAGAGATTGAAATTCTCGCGATACTGCTTATCGAGGCGGACAATTTCTTTCGCCCATGGGTAACGGTCACTGTCGGGGCAAGTGCTGTTCTCGTGAGTTATGAGGCGCAGATGGGTATGGCAGTCGCGCATCTTCTTCATTATCTCCGCGTTATCCACCCATAGGCGTTGCACTTCCTCGGGCAGTCCATCGTGGTCAGCACGCCGGCCCCGCTGAAATTCCGAGCGGCCCTCGGCCTGTTCCTTGTCGAGGCCACGGCTAGTATTGATGGCGTCGACCTGCGCCATCAGAGCTTGGACTTCAGATTTGGTTACAGAACTGAGGCGAGTGGAGTAAGCCTTTTTCAGTTCGTAGGCCACTCGATCGGCATACCTGTCGGGATTACGCATAGCGTTACGGAAGATTATCTGATTGCGAGAGATCTGCAGAAGCAGACGTGCACCCTCGAGGGTGTCGCGTTCATCGACAGGGGCGTCGAGCCACGTCTTGATTTTATGATTGAGATCCTGATTCATCATAATTTGTTGTTTATACCCGCTATGAAAAGCAGATTTTTGTTGAGAGGTTTGAGAAGTTGGTTCATACTTTTGAATGTACTCCCAGTGGTTACAAAATCATCGAAAACAATGATGTTTCGTTGTTCCGGCAGTGTGTTGAGCACGAACACGGCATTGATGCGCTCCTTTGACTTGCAAATAGCAACATCCTCAATAAAAGGGATTTGCAACCGCTCGTGAATAGCCGTACAAATAAGGCTTGCAAAATTTCTGACCTTATGGCGGCGTTTGGGAGTGGTAACGATAGCCCAGTCGGCGTGTGCAAGATTATTGCCCAACCAATCCACTATCATCCCTGAGACGGCGTCAGCGAAATGATTTATCTCCGCTTCATCCTGTTTGATGTCCGTGAGAGTTCGGCCCTTCACCGATTTCTGCCAGAGGGAGATAAACCACACACCGGCGCGAGGAACGAGCTTAGGCTTCCAAGCAAAGTCACACCGGGCCTCCACACTCTTATCCCAAGACTTACGTTTTTGTACTGCGAAGATGTCTCTGGAAAGAGGAGCCCCGGGAGCCTCCGGGAGAGCCAACGACAGCGAATTGTCATTGGTCAGTTCCGACAGGAGGCTACCGGGGCGAGGAGAGGGAGAATCAGTTGTTGCTCTTGCCGGCGTCTTCGTTGATGGTGCCATCCTCGGTAACGATTTCACCGTTGTAGAAGGGGCAGTCAACCATATCACTTGCTTCAAGGCTGATAGTGGTGCCGGTGGTGCCGGTTGCTCCTTGGCCGTTGTCACGGGCGTAGGTCGTAACCCCGTCATAATAAGGGGAGCCGACGACACGAAAACGTCCTTTCATATCTTCCACAAGGAACACGTTGTCGCTGTTGAGCAGATAACATGTAGCGGCGGCGGCTTCCTCTCCGACAGCGGGATGCACTATAGTAACCGTATTCTTCTGCGTCTGACTGGGCACCTCGCCCTGTGTCTCAGACTTGAACTCGGCCTTGTTGGGGAGGTGGTCGATGTAGTGCCATACGGCATCCTCCTCGAGGATGAAATTGCCCTCGTAGACGGCTGCCGTTGGTCGGCCAAGTTCATCCTTGGGGAGCGAGGGCCAGCCGAGGATATGATTTTTGGAGATATAGTATACGCGGCGTTTGATACCGGGCATCTCGGGGGTGCCCTGACACCACCCGAGCGACTTCTGAATATTTGCGCACTTACTCATTGTTGGAGGATTGAGAGGTTGAGATTAGGACTTTACAAGGGAGATGACCTTCATGCGGCGCTTGTCGAGGGAGTGGAACTGAACGCCGAAGAACATCGTACTCGAGAGAGTGAGGCGGAAAGATTCAAAGCGGTCCACCACGATCTGCGTCTTGTCGCTGTCGTTGTCGGTACCCCACAGCATATTCTCCTTAGGAGTAAGGTAGAACTTGTCTGTGCCGTCGAGCTCAGCGAGGGGGCAGAGGGTGACGTTGCCGTTGCTGCCTTCGATGACGGGCTGATTGTACTTGGTGTTGTAGACCAGACCGGTGTGAGTCTCGAGGTAGGCTTCGTTGTACTTGTCGGCGAAGTCCTGTGAACAGAACAAGAGCGAAGGTGTGCGACGCAGATATGGGTCGAGCCCGAAGATGATGTCCTTGGCGATGTCTACGGCGTTGAGCTTCGTGATCTCTTCAGTGAGGGTGTAGAGGTTACCTTTGGCAGCACTGATATTGCCGGCGGCGATTTCCTTGTCGGCGATGGTGTGGAAGCCGTCGAAGAGGTCGACTGTCGCGTCACCGTCCTCCTTACGCACACCATTAAAGATGGCGTAAGCAAGGGCTTCGCCGCGGGCCTTGCATATTTCCTTCAGAACGATTAGAGCTGCAGTCGCCTTCTTCTGGGCATCTCCACGTGTGGCAGAGTTGTAACCCATAGTCCAGAAGGCATAGTCATTGGGGTGAAACTTCTCGATGACACTGCCCATGAAGGTCTCGAGGTCGCGGTGCTTGATGTTCACGTCAGACTTGACCACACGGTCGGGGTTGTAGGGGCCAAACTGGGATTTGGCACTGATCTCGCCGAAACGCATTACACCGCGCAAGCCCTTGATGCCGTGCATATACTTAAGCACGTCTTCGGCTTGGGCGATGGGAAGCGACTGAAGCACCGGCTGCCATTTGATGGCTGTTTTCTGGTAGTCCTCGAGAGTACGGTCATCGATGACTATCCGTGTCTGATTGTTGTCGTTAGTAGGCATTGAGGAGAGAGGTTAGAGATTGAGAGATTAGAGAGACATAAGGAACTCGACATCTTTTTCGAGATTGCCTGTCGGGCCACAGTCATCCTTATCGGCACCTGTTTCCGTCACGGTGCCGGTCTGGGCCGCGGGCTCCTTGCCGAGATCATGGATCTTGGCTTCGAGGTCGGCGATGGTCTTGTCTCGTTCGGCGATTGTGCTGTCCTTGTCGGCGAGGGCCTTGTCCTTTTTGTCGAGCTCAGCTTCGATTTTATCGAGGTCGGCTTCGGCAAACACGTATTTGCCGTCAGTCTGAGCCACTGTAGCGCCAATGGCGGCGGCCATGAGGGAGAAAGTTTTACTCATAGGAGTCTGATGATTTTGTGCGCTTTCCGCAGGCAGAGGCACGAACTCGTTGGCCTCGCTAACAGGTTGCGCGGGTTCTGGTGAAAAGGCGGATATGATTTTCTTTAGCCAGCCGGGCATAGAGCCTCTGGCCGAGGGGGGCAGAGGCAGACCGGCAGCAGCCATAGCAGAGAGAGCTGATTTGTCGAGGGGTGCTGTTTTGTCTTCGGGATCATCGGTCACCTCGTCGACAAAACCCCATTCGAGGGCTTGCTCGGCCGAGATGAAATTATTCTTCCCCATGAGGGCCATGAGTGCTGACTGGTCTTTCTTGCACCGGCGGGCGTACATATTGGCGATAACCTGATTGAGGGTATTCTGCTCCGACTTGATTTTTTCAAGATCGGCTATGAGCGCGCTGATATCATCCTCGTTCATATTACCCCAGTTGTCGACCCAACTGAGGCATTTATGCACAAGATAGACCGCATCGACATCTATGGTAATCCGCTTGGCACCCATCGAAGCGATGGTGGCCGCGGAAGCATTGGCGCCGATGAAATGCACATGCACGTTGCCGTGCAACTTGAATAATGATGAAATGGACAAAGCATCGAAGGCATGGCCTCCGAGCGAATCAATCAGCACGTTCACTTCCTCGTTCTTGTGCTGGTCGAGGATATAGGCTACCTGATCTTTGGAAAAATTCCAATAACCCACAAAGCCGGTGAGGTGAAGGTGATAGTTTTTAGGCATAGTCTGTCAAGAATATGCCGCAAAATTATCTCCTAAATATAAGGCAGTAAAAGACTACACAACGCACTCAATGGCCGCCTTCGGGGCCACATAGGTCACGGTATAGGTCCGCGCCGCCCTGTCTCCGGCTCGCTGACCTGTAGTGTCGGAGTAATTGATCACCGGAAAACGCCCCTCGCGCTTGCCGACGATGTACTGTTGATTGCCCGGCGTAGTCATCACGAAAGCCAGAGGTTCGTAGTCGGGAATGTTGTCGTTAGTGATGAATTTGAGAGTGCCCTTTTCCTGTCTTGCGTTATTTACCATTGCCCCCTCCCAACTAAATGTTGCCTGAGCAATAATATTGATTGAAGTTATCGGAGCCGAAATGGCTACGAGTTGGCCGGTCATGCTCTGGAGCATAATGTCGGGAGGCAGAAGACGGCACGGCACAAAGCCCAGTTCATAGATTTCAGGAAGGCGAGGCGACAGATTGGAGCGGGACTTGATTGTTGACATAATTAGTGTGTATGGTCTGTGTAGGTTTGGGCGTTTTGGATGGTCTGTTAATTTTCGCGTCTGGAATAAACACGAAAACTGCGAAAAAAATGAACATTATCTGTCGCCGTATACTTTTCGCATTCTCAAGTACATCTGCCTGATGGTCTCCCAGTTCTTGCCATTGTCGGAGATGCCGTGCTTTTCCATGAAGGCATAAATAATATCCGTGATCTGCACGTCGTCGGGTTTGATGACGTGCAGCTCTTCCCACATCATATACTTGAAGCGTCGCTTGATGGTATTGAGCAGAGCTTTCTTGGCGTACTCCGGCATATAGTTGAATACTGCGGGATTCTTGCCGGGTTGTGTCGGGACTTTGATTGGGAGGAGGTCATCATCGGCCACGTCGACAGGAGCATCGGCAGGCCGCTTCCCGAGGAAAAGGCACAGCACTATCCATTCAGCAGAATTACGAGGAAAAACAATCCGTTGTTCCTCCTCGTTCCACATCTCGTTGCGTAGCCAGTCAGTCAGGTAATCCGGAGCTTTAAGGTATATGTTAAATTGCGACATAGAGAAAGAGAGGGTAAAAAAGAATAATATGTTGAATAATAAGCACAAAGTTACGAAAAAATATCTCATAGCGAGTGACTATGTAAATAATTTGAGAAAAATAGGTGTGTAAATTTCACAGAACGATTAACTCCAAGGTCGGATATAAAAGTGCAAAAGTACAACTGAGCATAATGCCATAACACTCAACACATTACCCCCGTACTTTTTTGAGCACCGTGAATTGATATGCGGGTGCGATCGAGTCTTAGAGTTGAACATTTGGACATCCGTGCAAAAAAGTACGAAAAAAGTGCGCGCGCAAACCGCTGATTTACAAATGCAAACTCCACTTTTGTACTTTTGTACTTTTTTTTCTCACTTATTAGAAGAAAAGTTGAGATAAAATAAAAGATAGCGTGTGTTTCCTCATACATAATCCCGTCGATCGTACAGTGATAGGCGTGGATGGTGGCAAAATGCCACGTCTACCTCCCCGCACCCCTCCCCTACTCGATCTCGTGATGCCTGAGCGCCCGTGCCGTTCTTTTGCACAACTCAATCCCACACTCCTTACAGAGGGGGTGCGGGGGCGTGGAAGCGGTGTCCGGGCAGAGATTAAAGGTAAAGAACTTTTCGCCACAAAAGTTTGAAAAGCCGTTGACGATGCGTAACTTTGCGCTTATATTGGGGTATAATACGCTATATGCGTGTGTAGGGAAAGAATATAAGACCCCGTGAGCTCCGGAGGCGAGTACAAAGATACATTCGCCT
Organism: uncultured Staphylococcus sp.; assembly: GCA_964488595.1. GTDB lineage: Bacteria > Bacteroidota > Bacteroidia > Bacteroidales > Muribaculaceae > Duncaniella. The sequence continues at coordinate 17,673 of CAZAWC010000042.1, forward strand.
GACGTTATCCATAATACCATCGCATGCCGACAAAAAAAGTTACCTTACAGCGAGAGCCGCCCCGGATGGAGCGGCTCTCTAACGTCGACGGATAGAAACCTAAATCAATCTTCTTTCAGCGGGTGGTTAGGGTCCATGTCAACCGGGCGCCTCCACAACAGCCAGCCATGCCGTCCGTCAGCGTCATGGTAGGTCTTGAATCCTGTGCTTACGAGGAGTGTGGCCACGTCGTTAGGCGAGAGCTCACACATCGAGGAGAGGTCGTTGATGATGTCATCCGTGGTTTTGAGCTCCACGCCGGGAGTGCGTATGCTGTCTGTCATGCAGAACTGGGCCATATACTGGGCGAGGATAGTTACTGCGGCCGGAACGTCGTGCTTCTTCTGATCTTTGTTCTCTTTCATATCTTAGAGGGCTTGAGGTTTGATGTCGTGTTCTTGGATGAATATGTCGATAGCAGCGCGGAGCAAGATTAGATCAGAAGGGTTATCGAGGGCGATGAAGCCGCAGCTCACATCCTCCGAGTCCTTGACATCGATAACCACGAAGTCGGCGCCCGGCTCATCGCCGTCAGAGTCGGAGTGGTTGAGTGTGATGCTGACAGCCGGGAACCTATGGCCGTGGTTGTGATATTCGCTCATTGTGCACCTCCTTCCTGTGCTGCGGGGGTGGTGCCGGGGAGGGTGCGGCCGTAGATGCCGGGGAAGATCTCGCGGACGGCGTCGGTGTCGAGGGTGCACCGGATCGGCTTGAAGCTGATGGTGAAGATGTGGTTGTCGTTGCCGTTGTATTGGGGCTTGACGCAGAGACTCCCGGCGCTGGTGTGGACCGCGAGGGGCTTGCCCCGGCCGCGGCGATTGGTGATGTCAACGAGGGTGCGGAACAGGACTGTCATCTCGCGGAGTGCCTCGGTGTCGATGACGGCCCCCTCGAATTTTACGGCCACCGACTGGAGCATGGCTCCCTTGCGTGTCTTGCCGGTGGTGGCGTAGGTCTGGACGGAGTGGATGAAGTATTTCATCGCTCACCTCCTTCCTTATTGGTGGGTGTTGGAGTGTATTCGCCATTGAGGACAGCCGGATAGACAATAGCGGCAAAAACTTTATTAACGCACTCCGGACAGGTGTCACCATGTTCTGCAAGATACCAGTCGAGGTCTTTCGGAGTCAGACGGGCTCCTTTAACAAGTCCGACGAAGTAGGACATATTTCCACCGCGTCGATCCCATTCGCGCTCAATGTCACGAGCAACGCCATTAAGAATATCTAAAGCAAGACCATTCATGACTCACCTCCTTCCTGAGCTGCGGGGGTGAGGGCGATGGTGATGCGCATGTCCTCGC